>CAZTHA010000198.1:0-8193 GCA_964613435.1 uncultured bacterium | reverse complement strand
CTTCAATATCGATCAGAAGGCAGACGTTATCAGCAAAAGCGAAATAGATGCTCTTCTTTCGGTATTTCTGAAGGTTTTTGACGAACATTGCGGCTATTGCGGTAAACATCCGCATGTTGCTCAGTTTGAGCGCGACCTCGACCATGATGGTCTTTTCGAAATTTTTAAAGAAGAATTTTTGAAAAAGACTGGCAAAACCTGGGAATGGAGCCGGGTACGGGCCTTGCAAATCGAAAAAGAGGTTGATGCGGTTTATAACCAGATAACCGGCAAAAAAGAAAATAATCTGATCGACAAGCATCGTAAAGATTATCGCCTTTCGATCGAAGATTTTGCCGGGCATATCAACGATTATCTCAGCAAAAAGCCGAAGAATTTTCGACTTAATTTCTTTGTCGATGAAGTCGGCCAGTATATCGCCGATAATGTTAAGCTCATGACCAATCTGCAAACCATAGCCGAAAGTCTTGCGACTAAATGCCGGGGGCGCGCCTGGTTGCTGGTAACCTCACAGGAAGACATGAACACCGTTGTCGGCGAAGCAAGCAAGCAGCAGAGCAACGATTTTTCAAAAATTCAGGCCAGATTTCAGGCCCGTTTGAAGCTTTCAGGCCAGAATGTCGATGAAGTTATTCAGCGCCGTCTTCTTGCCAAAAACGATGCCGGCAAAGCAATTGTTGCAGATTTGTATAAAAAGCATGCAACTAATTTCAAAACATTGTTTGATCTCGTCGATGGCGCAAGGCCTTATAGAAACTTTCGTGACCAGGAAGATTTTACCGACTGTTACCCCTTCATTCCCTATCAGTTTTCCCTTTTTCAATCATGTATTCAGCAGCTTTCTGACCACAATGCGTTTGAAGGCAAACATGCCTCGGTCGGTGAACGTTCGATGCTCGGGGTTTTTCAGGAGGTAGCGGTTAAAATCGCCGATACCGAACCTGGTTGTCTCGCAACATTTGATGCGATGTTTGAAGGTATAAGCAAAGTTATCAAATCAAAAATTCAAAGCGCAATTCTTCACGCCGAACAGCATTTGCCTGATCCATTTGCCGTGCGTTTGCTCAAGGTGTTGTTCCTGGTCAAATACGTCAAAGAGTTCAAAGCGACAGTAAGAAACCTTGGCGTGCTCATGCTCGATCGTTTCGATGCCGATATTGCCGCGCTGCATACCAAAATCAGCCGAACTCTCGAAACTCTTTATGACCAGAATTATCTACAGAAGAATGGCGAATTTTACGAATATCTTACCGACGAAGAAAAAGATATTCAGACCGAAATCAAAAATACCGACATCGAAATTCAGGAAATTATCCGTGAATTCAGCAAAGTCGCCTTCGACGATGTTTTAAAACTGAGCAAGATCGAATATCCGGTTACCCGAACCTTTTACACCTTTACCCGCCGCATCGACGATGAAAATTGCAGTTCAGAACATGAAACGGCCATAAACATCATCACCCCGTTTCACCCGCAAAACCCCTCTGAAGCAGCCGTTGCCCTCGCACGTTCCTCTTTCAACGAAATCGCCATTGTTCTTGAGCCCAGTAAAGAGCTTTATACCGAGCTGACCATGCTCAAGAAAACCGAGCGCTATCTCGCCCTCAACAGCGGTCATGAAAGCGGCACCATGAAATTTCGCATCATGCAGGAAAATTCATTGCGCAACCAGGAACGCAAAACCATCATTCGCGAACTGGTTGAAGAATTGCTCGCTAAAGCCCAGGTTTATGCCGGCGGCAACAAGCTCAATCCCGGCAGCAATGATCCGGCCACCCGTGTTAAGAATGCTTTTTTCGAGCTGATTGGCATTACTTACCCAAATTTAAAAATGCTCAACGGGGTAATCTACCAGGAAAAAGATATCGAGTCTTACCTTGAAGCCGACAAGATGATTCTGCCAGGCACCACTTCATACACTGAAGCAGAAAACGAAATTATTTCTTTTGTGCAGATTTCTCGTAATTCGGTCACCAGTCTGTCAATTAAAGGGCTGGTCGATCATTTCGAAAGAAAGCCATTCGGCTGGCCAATGGCTGCCACCCTCTGTAATCTTGCCAAGCTTATTGCGCGGGGTCGCATCGAAGTAACCTCAGGGGCAAAGCCTGTCGACATTGCTTTTCTCAAGAAAAATATCAGAAACACTAAAATTCAAACGAGTCTTATTCTTGAACCCCAGGTAGAGTTTTCGGCTTCTGAAGTTCGCCGCATAAAGGACTTTTTTAATCATTTTTTCGGCAGTTTTGCCGCTGCGAATGAAGCAAAAGCTCTGGGCGAAGAACTTGCAAAGGCTTTTTCTGATTATGGCGAACAGGTAAATAATTATGCCCTTGATGCGGTTAAATATCCATTTGGAAAAATTTTGCAGACGCATTACGGACGCATCAGCAAGTATGGTAAACAGAAATACGATTTCTTTTTCAAAGGTTTTTCTGAAGACGAGCAGAATGAACTGCTCGATGCAAAAGAAGCGGCAATAGACCCGATTATCAAGTTTCTTAACGGCAGCCAGAGGTCGATCTATGACGAAGCGGTCGCTTTTATCGAGCAGATTTCATCAAACCTTGCAGAATTAGATGGTGAAAAAGTTTCTGAAATCAAAAGAATTCTTGAACTTGAAAACTGTTACCAGGGCAACAATATGACCCAGCTGCGGGCAGCTCTCGATTCTTTGAAAGAGCAAAATCATCAACGTTATCAGCGCGAAATTAAAAATGCTCTTGATAAAATTCAGCAAAAACTGGCAATGCTTGAAGCAACCGGCGAATATGCCGCAATAAAGTCTGAACAGAAAAGTGAAATCAAAAAAATGTTTGCCCAGGCACAGGCAGAGGTCGAGGCTATGACGCTTTTGCCAAATATTCGCGATCGCCTGCAGCGGTTTGAAAGCAAAGATTATGCTAAGATTCTTGAAAAGCTCAATCTTTTTACCGAACAGAACCGAGATGCAAAAAAAGCAGCAGAAGAAACAGGTGGCAAAGGTTTTGAGCCTGGCCATGCGCCAGAGCAACCAGTAGCAGTCAAGCCGGAAAAACCCGGAGCAAAACCCCTGCCGGCAAAGACAGAGCCCATCACAGAACCAAAGAAACCGGTGTTTGTGGCCATTTCTTCATTGAAGATCGAGGCCGGCAAGCCCTGGCTCGAAAACGATAAAGACGTGAATGATTATCTTGAAAAGCTCGAAGCCGCGATGCAGCAGGCCATTGCCAAAGGGCAGAAAATTCAGATTTAAAGGTGCAGCATGAATACAGCCATAATTAAAAAATTTGCCCAGAACGCGCGAAGAGTTTTGCTTGAGCAGATATCCCGAAAGCTTGAAGTGGTTTTGGCCCCAACGGCAATCTATCGTCGCGAAAACGAAAATGCGGTTAAAGAGCTTGAACGTGAAATTTCTGTCAGTGGCCGTGAAATGGTTATTAAAAAAGCTGCCTATACCTGGTTCAATCGTTTTTGCGCCCTGCGTTACATGGATGTCAAAGGCTACACCAGAGTTCGCGTTATTTCTCCAGCGACCGGCCTTTCGCAGCCCGAAATTCTAACCGAAGCTAAAGCCGGCCATATCGACGAAATTCTCATTCCAGAAAACGTCAGACAGCGGGTTATGCAACTTTTGAGCCGGCAGGCTCCTTCTGAGAATCCGGAACAAGAGGCGTTTTCGCTGCTTTTTACTGCCTGTTGCAACTATTATCATCGCGAAATGCCTTTCCTTTTTGAAAAAATTCAGGACTATACTGAACTGCTGCTGCCCGACGGCCTGTTGTCTGAAAACTCGGTAATGCAGATGACCATTGCCGCGCTCGATGAAGCGAATTGTGAAAAGGTCGAGGTTATCGGCTGGCTTTATCAGTATTATATTTCTGAGCGTAAAGACGAAGTTTTTGCCGATCTGAAAAAGAATAAAAAGATTCAGCAGGCTGATATCCCGGCGGCAACCCAGCTTTTTACCCCCGAATGGATAGTTCGTTACATGGTCGAAAACTCGCTCGGCCGGCTTTGGCTGCAGAATTTTCCCGGGTCGAAGCTGCAGAAAAATATGCGATATTACATACCTGATGAGCCTGAAGATGCCAATGCCGCAGAGTTTATAAAAATAGCTTCGCCTGAAGATATTCGCTTTTGCGATCCCGCCTGTGGCAGTGGTCACATTTTAGTAATCGCTTTCGATCTTTTATATCAGATGTACGAAGAGCATGGTTACGATTCGACTCAGATCCCGGCCTTAATTTTGAAAAATAACCTTGTCGGCCTCGAAATCGACGAACGCGCCGCTGAACTGGCCGCCTTTGCTCTGAGCATGAAAGCCCGCGAAAAAGACACCCGCTTCTTCTCGCGCAAAGATGCTTCAGGCAACAGGGTTATACCAGAAATTCATACTTTTCAGAACGTTAAATTTTCTGAAGTCGAGCTGCAAACCATTCTGGCTACAGGCATAACTATGCAAGCCAGGCAGATGCTAGAACAGAATCAAACAATAGATACAAGCCCATTTTGGCAGAAAATCAATCGTCTCAATGAAAAGATCGAAAAAGAGAAACTGCAAAAATTAGAAAAAGAGTTTGCCAGAAAAGAAGAACCAGATAAAAATAGCATTAAAGCGATTGAAAAAGCCCGGGAAAACTTTGAGAAGAATCGTTCGTTGGAGCCTGATCTGTTTGTTAACTTTAAAAATGCAATCAAACATTTAACTGATTTTAATCTGGTTTTTCCTATTTTTAAAAAATCAAAACTTCAAAAAAGTGACGATTTAAAGCGGGTATCTTCCGAAGATGTCTGCTTTGAAAGTTTCTTTTCTGATTTTTCGTATAGTCTAAGATTCGTAAAAAATTACCTTACTAATCTGGGTGATCTTAAATCGTTCGGTTCGTTGATTATGCCGATTGAAAAAGCACATACAATAATGGGCGAAAGCAAAAAACATATCGACCAGTTTCTTGCTTCTGAGACCTTTAGAAAGATCAACCTGGCAGACAAACAAAAAGATTACCTTGGCCGCCAGTTTCAGGTTGTCGTTGCCAATCCGCCTTATATGGGCGGCAAGGGCATGAATTCTTCTTTGTCAGCTTTTGCCAAAGATTTTTTCCCTATTTCAAAATCTGACCTGTTTGCCATGTTTATTGAAAGAGGGTTTGATCTTACCGAAGAAAGAGGATATGCAGCTATGGTAACTATGCAAAGTTGGATGTTTTTATCTTCTTATGAAAAGCTTAGACAGAAAATTCTCGAAAATTCAACCATCCACTGTATGGTTCACATGGCAAATATGGTTATGGGCATTGCCTTTGGCACTGCAGCAACCGTTTGGAAAAAGCTATTTGTTCCTGATTTTAAAGGTTGTTATTGCTATGTCGGGTATGAAGATCTCGACCAAAATAATAGGCCAACAAGCTTTCCTCCTAATAATAAAAGAAACCAGGCTGCTCAAAGAAATTAGTGGGGTAACGTAATTTTAAATGAATAAAAAAGAAACAAAGAGTTTTGATTTTGATGAAAAGAGCTGGATTGAGAAATGCCAAAATTTTCCGGCGATTGATGAAGCACGGCTGAAAAGCGTGTTTTATTTCAGTTTAATCTGGAATCTTTTTGAGAAAAACTGTTGTGATAGTTTTGCAAAAATTGAAAAACACCCTGAAGAGCTTTCTATTCAGCAGCATGAAAGAATCAGCAATGATCTTTTAAATAATGTCTTTGACTATTTCAAGAATAGATATATTAAGAATGGCTCAATCACTGATTTTTTTTACCGCTTTAAATTTGCCAGGAATGGCGATGAAAACAACGAAACTAAGCGGAAAGTAAAAGAATGTCTGCTAAAAGCCGAACCATGCAAAAAAGAAAAACTCGAAGCCATATTGCTGATCGCTTTCAGATTAAGAAATAATCTTTTTCATGGCACCAAAGAGGTTGCCCGGCTTTACGAACAGAACGAGAACTTTTATCAGATCAATCACCTTTTAACTGCTCTTATTGAGCTTCATAAGCAATTTCCGGTTTCTGCAGAACCGCATTCCGCACCAGAAGAGGAACAAAATGCCTGACCAGAAAATAACCAATCTCGAAGCAACCCCAAGCCATGAAAGCAAAACCGTCGCCAACTTCATTAAAATGTTTGGCAGCCCAGCTTATTGGGTAAAGCCAAAATTAATGGAATCTTTTGATAAAGATCGATCTTCAGGTGGTGAATTTCCAGTTAAATCTGATATAAAGACAGGTTATGATCAATAATTATTGAGATTTTAAATGAAAAAAACAAGTCGACAAAGTTTAGAGCCGATTGGTGTCGGGCAAGACACAATTAAAAATTTCTCTTCAAGCGAGTATCGAGAATGGCTCGCGGCGGTTAAACAGAGAGTTCATACTGCCCGCATGAAGATTGCCCTTGCCGCCAACCGTGAGTTAATCGGTTTTTACTGGGATTTGGGAGAAATGATAGCAAAAAAACAGCGGCAGAGTCGTTGGGGCGACAAAATTATTACTCAACTGGCAGCTGATCTGAAAAAAGAATTCAAAGATGTCAGAGGCTTATCATCTACCAATATTAAATATTGTCGTCGCTTTTTCCTCTTCTATTCTGAATTTGAAGATATTGCCGCAGATTCTGACATCAGTTTACCCAAATTTGGTCAACAGCCTGTTGACCAAATTCCATGGGGGCACAATATCATCATTTTCACCGGCTCAAAAAGCCGTAAAGAAGCAAACTTTTATATTCATCAAACTCTTGAAAACGGCTGGAGTCGCGAAATTCTTGCCTTGCAGATGAAAAATAACCTCTACGCAAGAAAAGGCAAAGCGATAACCAACTTTTCGCAGACCCTGCCACCACCACAATCAGACCTGGCTCAACAGACTCTTAAAGACCCCTATACTTTTGATTTTGTCAGTATGACCGGCTCTTTTAACGAACGGGATGTCGAGAATCAGCTGGTGAACCACATCAGCAATTTTCTTCTTGAGCTGGGGAAAGGTTTTGCCTTCATCGGTCGCCAGTATCATCTGGTGATTGGCGATTCTGATTATTACATAGATTTACTGTTTTATCATGTCATACTCAAGTGCTATGTCGTAATTGAACTGAAAAACACCAGGTTCATTCCTGAATACGCCGGCAAGCTCAATTTTTACCTGTCTGCCGTTGACAGTCTTCTTAAGCAGAACGATGACCAGCCAACCATAGGTCTTCTTCTCTGCAGGGATAAAAACAATATCGAAGTCGAATTTGCTTTGCGTGATATCGCCAAACCACTCGGGGTCAGCGAATACCGACTGGTAGAGACTTTGCCCGACAATCTCAAGGGTGCCATGCCGACAGTTAAAGAAATTGAAGCCGATCTGAGACGGCTGACAAAGAATTCAACAAACCCCGTCGGCAGAAAAATGAAAACTAATCTTTTATGAAGACAGAACAATGCCCAAAGCGAGGAACAAAATGCCTGACCAGAAAATAACCAATCTCGAAGCAACCCCAAGCCCCGAAAGCAAAACCACCGCCAAAAAGCATTTTTTCCGCGCCTCCGCCGCCGACTTTAAAAAAATACCCGGCAGCCCAATCGCTTATTGGATTAGTGAAAATGAAAGAAGCTCATATTTGAAAGGGGAGTTGCTTGAACAGGTTTGTTTCCCGAAAAAGGGTATTGATACGGGTGAAAATGATTTTTTTCTCAGGCTATGGTTTGAGATTGAAAAGGAAAAGTTTAGTGTTTTTGGCACACTCCATTTTTGGTTCCCTTATAATAAAGGTGGTGGATTTCGAAGGTGGTATGGCAATAGGGAATTTTTAGTTTTTTGGGCAAATGATGGGGAAGAAATCAAGAAAAGATTAAATAATAAGAGCAAAAAGCCCACAATACGTAATGCTAAATTTCATTTTCAAGAGGGTTTGACTTGGACCACTGTTTCTTCAGGTGGCTTTTCTGCAAGATTCTGTCCCGCAGGAGCTCTTTTTGATAATGGCGGTTGTACGATTTTTGCTGATAAGGATATCATGAAGATTGCGTCTTTTGTTAATAGCAAGGTAATGGCAAGATATCTTGAATTTTTATCACCAACATTGAATTTTCAACCTGGCGATATTTGTAGAGTTCTATTTCCAAAGAATGTTTTAAAAATTGCTCATCCTTGTCAAGAATGTGTCGAACTGTCAAAATTAGACTGGGATTCATACGAAACTTCCTGGGAGTTTGCCGATTTGCCGCT
>CAZTHA010000197.1:0-8199 GCA_964613435.1 uncultured bacterium | reverse complement strand
CCCCCTCAACTTTTTGTTTATATCTGGATTATAGTTTAACTCAACCCTCGCTGTCCATTGCAAGTTTGAGCTAATAAAAGTGGAATCTGATGGAAATAAAAACCGGTCTACCAGTTTTAAATCAGCTGATAGACCGGTTTAATCGCGAATCAGTTCAATTGGTATTGAACGGTTATTTTTACCCAGGTTTCCTGGGGTTCGCCGTTTCGCAAAACCGGGGTGAAGACCCAGCGACGCAGAGCCTGAGCACCATTTATCGCCAGTTTTGGATCGATGGTCGAACTCATGGTGACGACATCGCCAACAGTACCGCTTTGCTGAATCAGAACCCGGTAAACAGCACTGCCATGCGCCCCGTTTTTACGGGCCCAGTCGGGATATTCGGGTAAAACCTTGGAAACGATACCGGGAGCAGTAAAGCTTTCGCCGTTTCCGCCAAAGGATTCAATTGAACCTATTTCAAAAAGACCTGATGCTTCGGTGTCGGTTGATGACTCCACACCAGTTGGAGCGGGAACGAATTCATCGGGCATGGCGATCTGCTTTTCATCATCCAGGAAAGAATCTGGCATCAGTTCGTTCATCGGGGAACTCATTTCAAGTCCAGCCAGTTCCGGATCTATTTCTGAGGAAGCACTTTCACCAGGGGCAAGATAGCCGACATTTTCAAAGGTTGGGCTATTGTGAACGGGTTTGATCGGCAGGATCTCCTTGACTGGTTCCTGAACAGCCGCTGGGTTTGGTTTGGTTGATACTGTTTCGGTTTTGATTGGAGTCTCTACGGCAGGAACAATTTCAGGTTTGTTTTCTGTCTTTGGTGCAACAACGGTTTGTTCCTTTTTAACCTGCTTGGCCGCAGATTTGACAGTCGCTTTTTTGCTGATCTTGGTTGATGGTTTCTTTCTGGTTTTTTTTACGACTTTGCTGGTTTTTCCGGCGGCCGTTTTGCTGCCGGTCGTTTTGGCTGGCTTGGCGCCCGAGCCAATTCGCGGCTTGGCAACAGGGGAAATTAGCTTTACCGGAACCACCGGTTTTTTGGTCGGCTGGGCCAAGGCCTGTCGCCAGACGAAGAATGCCGAGAGAGCAAGAAGAAGGGCCAGATGAATCAGCAAAGAAAGCTTTATTTCATCTAATCCTTCAAAGTGCCTGGTTTTGGTAAATTTAATTATTTTCATTTCACTTCTGGTTTGGTAGCCAGCCCAATGTTAGCAGCGCCGGCTTTGTGCATCAGATCAAGTACCGAGACAATTTTCCCATAATTGGCTTCGGCGTCGGCTTCGACAAGAACCGGGCGATCGGGAGAGCGGGTTACCCAGGTTTTTACGCTGGTGTCGAGGTCCGTTTCTGACATTTCCTTGCCGGCAACGAAAATGCGGCCGTTTTTGCTGATCTGGACTGAAAAGTTTTCACTTTCCATTGTTTGTGCGGTTGAGGCCTTGGGCACATTGATCGGTAATTTTTCATTGTTACGGGCAAATGAGCTGGTGATCATGAAGAAGAAGACCAACAGCAGAATAATGTCGATCAGGTTGGTGACGACGATTTGAGGTCTAACTTTCTTTTTCTCAGGCAGCAGCTTTTTCAAGGCTGACCTCCATTGTTGTAACCTGGTTAGCGAGGTCGAGAGAATGAATTTCGACCTGTTCGGCAAACTCGAGGCTTTTTGATTCACACCAGTTGTGGGCGATCAGAGCGGGGATGCCGACCATGAGTCCGGCTGCGGTAGTGTAGAGTGCTTCGGAAATTCCGCCGGCCAGAGCGGTTGGATCGCCGATACCAACCGTAGATATTACGGCAAAGGAAGAAATCATGCCGGTTACCGTGCCGGTTAGGCCAAGCAGGGGGGTGATGCTGGCAATGGTTCCAAGTTTGCCAAGATGTCTTTCGTATTTTTTCATCTGCAACATGGCTTCTGCACGCATAACGTCAAGCAGGTTTTCTTTACTGAGATCGAGATGATCTATGCCAGCGGCAACCACGTTGGCAAGAGGCGTGTTTTCATCGCGACAGAGGCGCATGGCATCAACGTAGTTTCTCGTTGAAAGAGCCATTTTAACTTTTTTCATGAATCCGGTTGCGTTGTTCTGGTTGCGATAGTAGAAACGAATTCTTTCGATGAGAATGGCCAGTCCGATGACCGAACAAAGCATGATCGGAATCATAACCGGGCCACCACTGGTAAACAGGTCGATCAGGAAAATTTTCTGCATTCTGGTTGCCTCCTAAAAATGCGCTTCGAGTCCGGCGAGAGTAACTCTGCCTTCTTCGGGAACATTGTATCTGAGCTCGCTGGCTTCATCATACAGGTCTTTGATTTTGAGATAGGTGCTGAAGCGGTCGTTGATTTTGTAACGCACCGCAAGATCTGAGCGTGAATAGTCTTCGGCGCCGAAAGAGGCGACCGGCGTATGGGCGGTTCGGTCGAATTCGGCTCTTCTGGTAAAGTCGATCATGAATTTACCTTCGGTATAATTTACTCCGACATCAAGAATTCTTTCGGGTTCATAGGAAATCCTCCTGCCGGTGGTGCTGTCTTCAGGGGTCTGATAAGTCGTGGCAATGTTGAAGCGAAAGTTGTTTTCGAGTTTGAACGAGCCCTTGAGGGTCGTTCCTTTGCGCTTGGCCTCATTGAGGAACTGAAAGGTGGAAGTAAGCATTGCTTTACCGGGATCGTAATTGTCGAGAAATTCGATAGCATCGTTTTCGGTCTGGCTGAAAACTTCAACGGAGAGGGTATCGCCCTTGTCGGTGCGGTAATTTACTCCGCCTTTCCAGGTTTTCAGGTGTGACGCTTCGAGAGGCGCGGCAACCACATAACGTGCCGGCATGAAGATCTGTTCGATGCTGTCGTTACCCATCGCTTCGTCATAAGCGAAGAAGAATTGCCAGGGCTTTTGCCAACGGTAGTTGAACTTGAAATAAGGGGCATTGCGAGTTTCATCGAGAAGGTTCATTGATTTGTAGCCGAACAGCAGCCCGGCTTTTTCTGAAACCTCATAATCGGCGCCGAGGTCGAGGACGGTTTTAGTGAGGTTTCTGTCAGCTCCACCAGTAACGGTGAATCGATCGGATTTAAGCTCGATGCCGGCTTTGCCGCGGAGCTTTTTGGCTATCTCTTTCTGATAACTGGCGCCGGCAGTGGCAGAGAACAGGCTTTGTTCTTCAGAGAATGAAACCTGGCGATTGGTAATATCGCGGCTGATTGAATCGATAGCGGCATGCCCTTTGAAAAAGGCCCCATCTTTCAAGGTTGAATGGCCTTTGATCGAGATTCGACTGGTAGAATCTTCGAAGCCGGCTTCTGGAGAAGGAATGGCGCGGGTGCCGCGTTCAGCCTGCTTGGAAAACGAGTATTCACCGGCCCCCGAAAGAATGTAACTTCCTTCGCCTGAAGAAGTGACAACAGCGTTCAACGCGGTCTTTCTCGTGTCGTAGTTTGATTTGTAGCCGTCGCGGGCTTCACGGCGGATGATCAGATCACCGGTGTAGCCTTCTTTAACACCTTTGCCGTTGATGATCAGTTCATTTGCGCCGCGAGTGCCGATGCCAGCTGCTACTGAAAGCTCTTCCCGGTTTTCACGATGAAAATTATCGAGAATCTGCTTTTCGGTCATTGGTTTGAATTCCGCAGGCCCCGCATCAGGGACCAGTTCGGGCATTGGCGCATAGCGGTCGTCCATTTGCATGGAAAGATCCTGGCTGTTCGGGTCGATTTTTTCGACCTGGGCGTCCTTGCCGATAATCTGTACTTTGCCCATGTCAAAATCATCACCGGCGAACAGGTTCGAACTAAGGCCCAAAGCCAAAGTCAGGGCAATAATTGTTTTTGTCTGCATTTACATGCCTCCGGTGTTTTTATTCTGTTATCACCATCGGCAAAAAGCTGGTCAAACTTTAAAAATACCCTGTGATTTTATTGGAAAAAATCGTTTTATTTTGGGGGCTTGAGTGCAGCTAAGGCTTCTTTTTGTAGTTCCTCAGAAGGCTTGTTTTTCAAAACTTCTTCCCACATTTTCAGGGATTTTTTCAGGTTATCACCGGCTGCGTAAGCCCGTGCGGCTTCGGCGTAGGCCTGGGCACTGAGATTCGATCCGGGGTAGAGTACCGGAACCTTCAGCACCTCAAGAATGCCGTTGTCGAGATCACCCGAAGCTATCAGGCTACGGCCAAGCCAAAGCCGGCTTTCTGGAATCGCGGCATCGGTAGAGGGGTAGTCTTTCAAGACTTCTTTGAATGCTGCAATTGCCGCGGGGTAATCCTTTGAATGGAAAAGAGAAATCCCCACAGCCCGTCGCGATCTTGAGGCCAGTGGATGTCCGGGCTCTTCGGCCACAATTGCTTTGTAGTGTTGAATTGCCAAGGGATGGTTGCCAAGTTCGCGGGCAATTTCAGCAATCTGAAATCGGGCTTCCTGACGGAAATAGCCTTTGGCATCGAGAAGTTGCGAGAAGGCCGCCAGCGCCTGACCCTGGTCTTTTAGTTCAATCCAGCTCAAGCCGGTCTTGAAAATGGCGTCTTCGCGCATTTTGCCTTCGGGGTATTTTTCGAGATATTGTTCAAAGCGGGTAATGGCATCTGGATAGCGTTGGGCGCGCATCAGCACTTCGCCGGCCCGAAAAAGCGCCTGGGCTTTAAGTTCCGAATTGGAACTGGCGATAGCTTCAAAGGCAATCAAGGCATCGGCAAAGCTGTGTTGCAAATAGGCAAGCTCACCAATCTGGTAGAGGGCATCATATTTGGCGCTGCCCTGCGGGAAAAGTTTGATGACCTTGTTGAAGCTGTCACCGGCTTCCTTGATGTTTCCAAGGTTGAAAAAGCATTCACCAATTCGATAGATGGCCTTTTCCCGTAAAGAAGGTTCGGTTTTTTCGCTCTCCAGGAGAGAGAAAAGGTCGATGGCCTGCTTGAATCTGCCGAGGGAGATGTTGACTAAACCTGACTGATAATTTGCTTCCGGGGTTTTGAGGTGTTGAGGGTATTCCTTAACAAAATCTGCAAAGGCCTGGAGACTTTTCTCGAATTCACCGATGCGTGAGAGTGCCAGTGCTCTAATGAAGGCCATTTCAGATTTTTCGGGTTCATCGAGAATTTTCAGAGCTTTTTCGGCCTGGGCAATCGCTTTCTCATACTGATGCAGGTTCATCAGCAGCTCGACAAGGTTTTTGATTGAGTCGGCTCTTACAACCGATTTGGGGTTGGCAGCCTGGCGAGAAAAAAGTTCTTGGGCCGCTTCAGGTTTGCCAAGTTTAATCTGACACCAGCCCATGGAATAGGCTGCCTTTTGCCCAAGACCAGTGTCGGCGCCGGCGGCAATAACTTTTGCATAATCCGCGGCTGCCCCTGAATAATCCTTCGATCTGAATCTTGCTTCTGCAAGATAGAAGAGAAGAGCCTGTTTTTTTTCTTCGTTTGCCAGTGGTAGGGCGCTTTCGAAATGCTCGATTGCCTGTGAAAAAATACTCTGGTTGAATTTGCCGATTCCGGCCTGCAGATTGGCTTCAAAACGCTGGTCATCTTTGAGCAGTGGCTCTTTCAATAATTCTTCATACACTCTGACCGTCTGATCAGTATCCATGTTGAATTTAACCATGAGAAAGCCGCGTTTCACATTGGCATCTATCCAAAGGTTGATATCATCTTTGCGCACCTTGGCAAATGCTTCTACGGCTGATTTCGGGTTGTTGTCGCGGGTATGGGCCCAGGCAAGGCCATAGGCGGAACGGTCCCGAAAAATGCTGTTGGGGAAGTCTTTCAAAACCTGGTTGTAATAGCCGATGGCTTTCAAGTAGTTTTTCTGGCGATATTCGCACTCAGCGAGCCAGAAAATAGCGCCATCAGTCTGGGAAAAGGGAGCTGGTATAGCTAGAAGACGGTTGAGAACCCTGGAGGCTTCTTCGTAAAGATGTCGCTGAATCAGCCCGAGGGCATAACGATATTGTTCGGTCTGTTCGGGGGTGTCAGCCACAAGAATCGAAGAAAAGAGCAGACAGGCGAAAATTGTCGCAATCAATCTGCCGTAAAAACTTTGATGCAGTTTCACAATCAGGTCTCCTTAACTACGCCCAGAGAAATTACTCTTTGTCTGAGTCACCATTGTCTTTTTTTATACTGTCTTTAATGTCCTTTTGCGCATCTTTGAATTCGCGGATGCCTTTGCCGAGGGCTTTGCCAATTTCAGGCAGTTTGCCAGGGCCAAAGAGAATGAGAATGATCACGAGAATAACAATCAATTCGGTAAAGCCGATACCCATATTCGCCTCCCGTCTTTTGTTGCGATTCTAACACGGTTTTGCCGACCAATTCAACAGCGGAGGCTTTTTTTGTTAAACCGACAAATTAAACTTCTGCTCAGGGTTTTAAGAATTCTTCAATGACTTTGTGGTTGATTTCAGTGTGCACGGGAGGTTCAGCGCGGGTAGAAGTAGTTGATGGGTTTGGGGAAGTTACGAAACAGCTCGGGTGATGGTTGAGACCTTCTTTGAGAATGTTCTCGATCAGGTCGCGAAACGTAAGATTTGAGCTTTCGCCTGGCATTTGTGATTTCCTTTCATGGTCACAAAGAGAGAAACGAAAAAGGAGCTAAAAGAAAAACTCCCTCGAAATGCCGTGCGGCTAATTCGAGGGAGCAGTTTCAACAAGACTGCTCTGAACTTCAAACGCTTTTTAGATTTTTTCGGAATTTTCATCAGAATCATCATCATATAATTCTTTTTTCAGAGGCGATTTTATTCTCAGTTTTGCCAATTGTCAACCGTCTGATTTTTTTTCTTCAACGATCGAAAAAATTTCAACAGATTGTGTTTTGCCTTTGACGGTCTTGATTGCCAATTTCTCGACAGCTGGCGGGTCGACCAGGCCTGATAGCGTCTGTCCGGAAACAATTTTCCCGCCGTTCTGGGTATCAGCAATGGCGGCAAGTCTGGCGGCAAGATTGACCGGATCGCCTATTACTGTCTTTGCCAGGCGAACGTGTTCCGAACCCATGATGCCGGAAATGACTTCTCCGGTATTTATGCCGATTGAAAGTTTCTGCCCGGTTCTTTGGGTAAAGCTTTTAAAAAGTATGTGTGCGGCTTTAATCGCCCTTTGGTTAGATTTTTTTTCATCTTGGTTGTCTTCAAAAACAATCATCACCTTGTCCTCGATCATTTTGTCGATTTCGCCGCCAAGCTCCTGAGCAGCCTGCGAAGCGAGAATAAGATGTGTCTGCAGCAGGTCGAAAATTTCCTGGGGTGACATGCTTTTGGCTATGCTTTTAAAACCGGTAATTCCGGAAAAAATCACTGAAACTTCCAGGCGCTTCGCCTTTTCTGGACTTGTTTCAAGCTCAGTTGCCAAGCTTTGAGTGACAAAAGTGCTGAGCAGTTTGCCTTCCTGCAATTGTCTGGCCATGTGGTTGAAAGTAGAAGCAATTTCTGAAAACTCATCGGGATGACGGGAATTGATTCGTACATGATAATTTTCTTTGATAATTTCGCTGGTAGCTTTGGTAATTTCATCGATAGGGGTCTGGAAATAATTAGCGACCATCAGGGCCAAAAAGGCCATGAATGTGAGCATAAAAGCGGTCAGACGTGCTACTTCCTTAACCAGAGAGTTTTTGAGGTCACTAATGTTGGGCGCGATTCTGGCGGTGGTGATATTGTAGTCGGAATACTTTGCCGGCTGCGAAATGATGATCTTGTTTGGCGAACCGATGATTTGCTGCTCAAGCTTAAGTCTACTGAGATGGCTTTCTCGGCCGAGCTTGAGCGCATTGGGGTGTTTCTCGGCATAAAAGGCAATTTCGTTCGGATTGGCGAGCAGGCGATCGACCCAACCAAACAAGACAAAAGAGCAGGATTCCTTATTCGAAGACAGCTTTTCTATCGGGAAATGGCTGCGAAGAGAATGGGAGTCAAATATATGCGAAAGAATGTATTTGACTTTCCCATTTTCAGTGACCGGCATCGAATAAAAGAAGTTCCGGTCATCAAAGGATTTGAGTTCAAGAAGATGGCCAATGTCTTTTTTCTGGTCGAAATAGGCATCCGGTCCAAAGAAATTCAGAAACAAATCATTAAGGAGTTCGATTTTAAGCTCATCGATTTCTATGTCTTTTTGAGCGTTTTTGGGGCGAGTGACGAGTTTGTGGGTATAAAGATATTCCTTGAACTTCCGTTTGAACAAGTCGCTGAGAAAAGGGTCTATCACGTGGGT
>CAZTHA010000196.1:0-8221 GCA_964613435.1 uncultured bacterium | reverse complement strand
CATAGCCTCGTGGTATGGGGCCGAGTATCAGGGGCGCCCCACGGCCTCTGGTGAACCGTTCGACCGCAATGCCATGACCGCTGCGCATCGAGAACTGGCCTTTCAGACCTGGGTCGAAGTAACCAACCTGGAAAACGGGCGCAAGGTAAGAGTCAAAATAAACGACCGGGGACCATTTGTCGAAGGCAGAATTATCGATCTTTCCGAACGTGCTGCCGATGAACTGGGCATGAAAACAGCAGGTCTGGCTCAGGTCAGCCTTGAAATCGTATCTGGACCCTGAATTACAGTCCGCCCTGTTCTTGTTCTTCTTTGGGGGTAAAGCGATGGTTTTCATAAATGGCCCAGCCGGTAAGCCTGCCTGATTTGCCCTTGAACGGGGCATCAACCCTGCCGCCCTTCTGGTCATAAGTATATTCGCCAAAAAACTGAACCAGGCGACCAAGCTCTAAACGCATGGTTTCTGAGCCGGTTACATTGTAGACGAAGTCATACTCAAAATTGGCCTCACGGCTTTTAAGCCGACAACTGACCGTATCTGTAGCAGTCTGGGGGTAAACCTTGACAATATGTCCGCCATCGCGAACCTGTGCTTTGGGCAACTGCTGCTCAAAAGCACTCATTACCGTAAGATCCTGACTGAAATAATTGGCCAGAATGAATATGGTGAAAACGACTATCGGTATGGCAATCAAAATCGCCTTATCCTGCCAGGTGAGTTCGGGTGGCTTCTTACTCAAGGTTAATCTCTCCGATAAAAGGTGTACTGCCTGCTATTACAGTGCAGCTCAGGTTCAAACAATATCATAATTGCCTTTACCAGTCCATTAACAATTTCAAAAAAACTTCTTTTTTTATCTTTTCACTAAACTGAGCGCTCGTAATTGTCGATTTACTTACTACGGAATTAAAGCGAAAGATCATGGATGATTTTTCCGGCAAAAAAAACAACCTCCGGTCTGACGGAAAATGCAAGGAGCGCAATGTGTGGAATAATCTAAGAGCAAGGCATTATTCAGTCCTGATACTGCTGGCAATCGTGGCTTTGGAAACCTCAGCCATCGCCATCGACAGATTCATCAATCGTGAAAGCGACACTGCTTTTGCCATTGAAAGCCCGTTTCAGAACAATTCATTCATCCAGACTTTCAAAGTGGCTGAAGCCAGCTGCAAAAAAGTTCCCGCCGCACTGAAAATTGCCGAAAACTCCACACCGGCCATTTCACAAAAGCTTGCCGCAATTCCTGCTCCTGAAATCAAAAAGATCGAAAAGGTTGAAAATGAAGTTTCCGCTCCTTTCGTTGCCGCCTCGGGCAAATCGGAAAACGTTTTCATCGAATATGCCATTCAACCCGGCGACTCCCTTTCACATATCGCCAACCTTTTTGGAGCCGAAACCGACGTCATCAGAAAAGTTAACGAACTCGAAAGCAAGCACGTAATCAAGGCAGGCGAAACCATCAAAGTTCCCTTGCCAAACAGTGAAATGACTTATCGGGTCAAGTCCGGCGACTCTCTTTCTAAAATCGCCAATAAGTTCAGAGTACCCCTGGCGAATCTGATCGCTCACAACTCTTTGAAATCTCACGTTCTCAAAGCCGATCAGCAGTTACGCATCCCGGTCAAAAAGATCGACCGCGAGCTTAAACTGATCAGCAATCGCGAAACAATCAAAAAGGTCGAACAGCGGCTCAGCAAAGTCGATGACGGCAAACCGGCCCTCATCGCCAGCAAACCAAGATTTGAAGCGGTCAAAATGAACCGGATTCAGGTTGCTCAGGCTCCAGCAGTTAAACCTGACATTAAATTCATCGAAAAGGAATTACTGAAAGCCCCCCCTGCTATCAGCGCCAAACCAGCCCAGACTAAAGCAACTCAGGTTTCCATGGCCAATGTAAAAGCAGAACCGCTTAAAGCTTCGGTCAAGCCAGCACAAACTTCTCTGCCTGCCAAATCAGAGCCGGTAAAACTGTCGGCCTCTTCAACGGCAGTTGAAGAAAAGAAAACCAAAGCGGTCGCCGATTCAAAAGAAGAAAAAGCCGAATCTCTGGTCTACACAGTAAAAAAAGGCGACAACCTGCTCAAGATCGCTCATCGCTACAATACTACCGTTGCCCAGATCAAAACCGAAAACAAGATGAATTCAAACCTTCTAAAGGTTGGTGAACAGCTGAAAATAAGCCCTGACAAAAAACTCTATCGAGTGGTTCAGGCCCCTTCACAAAAAACCGACAAAGAAATCACCATTGTCAGCCACAAGGTCAGAAAAGGCGAATCTCTCTCGGTTATTGCCAGAAAATATCGAACCACCATCAAGGCAATCATTGCTGAAAACGACCTCGAAAGCACTTTGGTTAAAGCCGGCCAAACCCTTAAGGTTCCAGCCGACAAAAAGCAGTATTCAATCGCCAGAACCTCTTCCAGAAGCAGCAAGTTCATGAAAATGCCGGTAAGAGGCAGACTATCAGACCGCTATGGCTGGCGCAATCACCCCGTTTACCGCAAAAGACTCTTTCATGCCGGAATCGACGTTGCTGCGCCCAAAGGCTCACCAATCAAAGCCGCAATGAGTGGCAAGGTAATCTATGCCGGACGACGCTCTGGCTACGGTAAACTGGTAATAATCAGCCACAGCAACGGCTATTCTACCAGGTATGCCCACTGCAGCTCGATTCTGGTCAAAAAAGGTCAGCAGGTTAAACAGGGCCAGCTGGTCGCCAGAGTAGGCGCAACCGGGGTTGCTACCGGCAATCATCTCCACTTCGAAGTGAGGAAAAATGGGAAAACCTTGAATCCCCTTACTTATCTGAACTAGTTTTTACAGGAAAAGCCATTGATCAAGAAAAGGCATAAATGAACCGCTCCGCCAGAACAACACTGCTGATTCTGGCGGCGTTTCTGATTCTGATCGGAAACGGTTTTACCGCCAGCAAAGAGCAACAGAGAACCGAACGCCGCGAACAACTCGAGCAGCGTTCGGCAAATCTGTCTTCCAGTAACGACCTGGCCTATTTCAACCCGCTCGCAATTCCCGAACTCGCCCCGGTTGGTAATTATCACATGGTTCCACTGGCAGTGGCAACCGCAGAAGATCCCAGATTCATCGCCAACATGAACCCTCACCGCCAGGTCTTTGTGCCGGCCTCAGAACAACGACCGCCTCCGGTCAGCCTTAGCATCCCCATAATCGATACCAGACCCGAGCATCGTTATGACTTGAATGAATGGGAAGAAGATCGCCTCTTCAGTTCAAATCTTTACACCGATACAAGCTTCTACGTTACCAGGGTTGACGGCAACGAAGCGATGTCATCCCGCGATCAGGGTGAATTCTATGAAGAAAACCTGCGTTATGAACTTTTTTCATCGCGGCAGGACGGAGATTCGATCGCCTTAAACCTTGATACGACCTATACCAATGACCGCCGACCATATCGTAATGGCTTCACTCTGAACCAGATCACCGTGGATTCGCGCACACAGCGCTCACGACTGGTGGCTGGGCACGCTTTCCCGGAAATGTCAGATCTTTCTATGACTCAAAGTATGCTTGGCCTTTACGGCGTTCAGGAATACGAATACACCAAACTCAGTGGTTTTGCCGGCTACTACGCTCTTGAAAAAGATGATCTGAAAAACCCGCGCTATGTTGGCGGAATTCGCCTTGAACATTCACGTGATGAATCGCTGCGCATTGGCCTGAACCTGGTCGGCACCGAAGACGAGCGCGATAATGCCGCCGCGAACTTCGATCTGCCGGCAATGGCAAATCGGGTTTATTCGATGGATATCAGAATCAAACCAACTGAAAACATTTATATAGATACCGAGATTGCTCAAAGCGATACTGACTTCGATAAATCAGACGATCGGGGCGAGCAAAAAGGAGATGCTTTCAGACTCAAAGCTGCCTATGAACGGGAAAATGCCAGAGTTGAAGCCGGCATTGAAAGCGCCGACACAGCTTTCATTTCGCCGCTGGGCGAATCACCTCGCGATGAAAGAGCTTATTTTGCCCGCTTTTATTATGAGCTGAACCAGTATATCAGCACCAGATTCAGTCAGCGCAGCTCTCGCGATAATATTGCCAATTACCAGCGCTCAACCATCGTCAGAGACCAGCCCGAATTGCAGGTAACCTTCAAGCCAAGTGAATATTACAAAGATTTGCGCATTGATTTCTTCTACCAGCCATTGCATGAATACTCTGAAAATTCAGGATTCATGGATCGTTTTGTTGACCTGATGTGGGTCGAAGTCAATCACCGGGCCGGACAGATGCATTATCAGGCAAATCTTAGCCAGACTGTCGACAAAGACGACGTAAACGTTTTAAATGACCGGGACATTCAAAAATTTGACTTCACTCTGACCTGGGAATACGACAGATTCCGAAGGGTCTACAGCTCCTACAGTCTTGAAAAGCTTAGCTACAAGAGGGCTGGCGGCATGGATCAGACTTCGATGTTCGGGTTTGGCGGGCGCTCAAAATTCCATAACGATATTTTTGTCGGGCTGGATTACCAGCGCGAGGAAGTTGACCCGACCATGGTCGGTCTTGATTCGAAGCATGATCGGGTAAACATGTTCATCACCCGTGAATACAGCCCGTCAGCTCGACTTACGCTCGATCTTGAGGGTAATCGCAGCAGTTTTGGCAACACCGGCCTCGATTATGACGATTACACGGCCAGACTGCGCTATTTGAGGGCCTTTTAATGAAAAAGACAATTCTGACACCCTTTATTCTTCTAGTTCTCAGCATGCTTTTGAGTATCGACGGCGCTTTAATGGCGAAAGAAGACACCAACAGACTGGCGCGACTTTCACAGCATGGCTATGTTGATCAACAATTGACCGTTATTTTCTGTGATGGTCCGGTTTATTATCGCAGTTTCAACGAAAATGCCTGGCATCGGGTCGAGCAGCATCAGACACTTCTGCACGGCGACTCTTTGCGAACCGGCAATCATGGTTACGCTGTCCTCGCCTGGTCAGCCGACAATCTCATCATGGTGAAGCCTAAATCGGGCATCAGATTCACGGTTCACCCGCAGCAACTGCCACAACTGAGCCTGCAACTTTTCAAGGCAACTCTGATGATTTCCGCCAGAGACTCGGGTCTGATCGAAGTTGAAGGCAAACATAGCAATGTGGTGGTAAATCATGGTGAAACCTCGATTCAAAGCAATGATAATCACGAGATCATCAAAGCGGTCAAAGGGCAGGCAGCCTGCCGTTTGAGTGGCAACTCAGAAGCCCAGGTCGTCCCTGAAAGCTACGCTCTGGAAATTCTTGCCGACGGCAGCGAAAAACCTCTGACCATGATCGATCCCCAAGCTGAATATCATGCCTTCAGAAGGTTTTCCAGCTGGCTGAACCGCTTCAGTGAGCTGCACGCACAAACCTCTCTTGAAATACCTTTTGCCGTTGACCAGGTAAAAATAAACGACCAGTTCATCAGCAATTTACGGGTTAACGAAAAAGGCTATTATGAGATCGATTCCGGGCATGAAAAAATGGTAAGCACCATTCATCTTCAGTTCAAGATCACTCCGTATCCCGGGCCCCACGACAGATTCGAATTCTATCTTGGGAAAAATCTTGCCTATGCGGTTCGCGAAGGAGCCGAAGGTTATCATGAAGTGGTTTTTCCCGTTCCGTCGATTCCAGATTTTCTCTGCGCGATTCATTCTGTAGACTCTCTTGGCCGCAAGGTCAGGATTTTCAAGGCCGGCTTCACAATTCATAACCAGCGAAGTCGCAAAGAAATCGCACGTAAATTTTGCGGCGAAATGGTTCAGGCAATGGGCCGACGCGACCACGTCTGGCTGCGCGATCACGTTTCCCGTGACTATCATGACTGGCTCGGCAATACCTATTTCGACTTTCTGAAAATGTCTGAAGATAGTCTGCGCCGTTATCGTGATGTCAGGCTCTCACTGCATCCTTTCAGATACGAATTTCAGGATGGAAAAATCAAAATTCACCTGAATTATCGTCTTTCTGCCCTTACCGGCAACTGGAATTTTCGCTACGAAGACCGTGGCAGCGACATCTTTACCATCGCCTGGGAAGAAGGATATTGGCGATTGACCAGCAAAGTATCCGGCCTGTTTTTCGCACGGCTTAAGGTGGCAATCGACTTGCGCATGGGCCTGTTGAGCGGCAGAGTAGTCGATGAGCGCACCAGCTCCCCTGTTTCCGGCGCGCGGGTAACGATACAGGGAACCCGTTTTACCACGACCACTGATTCGATGGGCGAATACAAGTTCTACAACGTTCCCCCCGGCGAGTATGATCTTAAATTTTCAAAAAATGGTTTCGGAGAAGTTACCGCAACCAAAGTTACCGTTAAAGCAGCAGGTGAACAATTCTGATGAAAACAGAAAAGAAACTTATGGTGATAATGATTTGTCTGATTGGTATGGCGGCCTTTTCCGGATGCCTTAACAGTTCAGAATCAAAGATTCAGGGCGGCATGGTCGCAGGTGAACTACCGCAGTTTGCCAATGCCACTCTTCTTATCAGGGGCTCAGCCGGTGAAACTTCCGTTAACGCCGATGCTGCCGGAAGATTTTCAGCCAGTCTACCGGCCGGACGCTACCAGCTTCTTTTGCAGAACTCCAAGGGTGAGTTGATTGTTATCAGACGCGAGTTACTGGTAGAAAACAATCTAACCCTGGTGGTCACAGATGTGGACCTTATACCAATACCCAGGGTCACGTCGGTTTCTGTGCCGATGATTTATGATAATTCAGCCATCATTGAGTGGGAAACCGATATAGAATCAGATGGCCACGTGGAATATGGCACGACTGAAGTCTACGGCATGGCAAGCTATGCCGATACTGAGCTGAAAACCAGACATCGAATTCAGCTCTACGATTTGCAGCCGGCCACAACCTACCATTTCCGCATTGCCGCCAGTCGCTACAGTCTTGACTCGACCACCAGCCTGAGCAGAGATTTTGCCTTCACTACTGAGCCCTGATCTGCATTTTACTTTTTCGCCCCTTTGCAGTTAGCATATCTTAGCTATGCATCTTTCCCGCACCCAAATTTTTGTGCTGATTGCTGCCGGACTCTGGTTCGGAGCCTTTTTCTGGATAGTTCGCGACAGTTTCGTCGATGACGCATACATCGGCTTTTCATGTTTACGCAATTTTTTTGAGGGCCGCGGTTTCTTTTTAAACAGCCAAGAACAGGTTGAGTGCGTCACCAATATCGGCTGGCTCTTTTTTCTGCTGCCACTGGCATCGATAACCTCACCCACTTTTGCCGCCAAATTTGCCGGTTTCTTTCTGATAATAACCGGTCTTTACCTTTTGTGGTTATCAATCTGCCGAGCGACCGACGAGGAAAATTATAAAATCATGCCGACTGCAGTAGTTATCTGCAGCCTATCTTCTTTTGAGTTCCTTTATTATTCCTTTGCCGGCATGGAAACCAGCCTGTGCTTCACTCTCATTGCGGCAATCATCTATTTCAATCAGCGAAAAAATCTCATCATTTCGGCCTTTCTGGCAGCTTTGGCATTTTCGGTAAGACCGGAAAGCATTTTGATTTTTCCGTTGTTTTTACTTATCAGCGGCTTGAAAAGATTGGTAGATTTCAAGCCTGCGATTAAAGCCATTTCTTTGCTGGCAATGCTGATTCTTTTTCAGCAACTTTTGCGCCTCTGGTATTTCAATGCGCTTGTGCCAAACACTTTTATCGCAAAACCCAGTTATATTGATGCCTTTTTGCGGGGTTTAACTTCGTTGCTGACCGGTTTTGGGCAACAGACAAATGTCTACTTTATTTTTGCGGGTCTTCCGGCAATTTGTCTGGTTTTAGCAGGCTTTTTGCGGCTTTGGCGACAAAATCGACAAATAGACGCGGCCCTGGGCATAAGCATAGCGTTTACCGCCTATTTTTTCGCGATTTATGCCAGGCAGGACTGGACCGGAAGTGCCAGATATTTCGCTCCATATCTGCCATTCTGTTACTGGTTGCTTTTCGAAGGAATCAACCAGATAAGCAGCCTGTTCAAATTTTCATTGCAAACAACCAGGAGGTTTTTGCTGGGCGCCGTTGCGATTGTCACAATGCTTTCAGCATCTGAAACAGTTTTTCTGCTTAGACCCGAAACCGGGAAAATGTATCCGCATTACGTTGCAAATTCTCTACCTCTGGTCAAGCCGGCAGAATGGATCGCTGCCAATACTCCTGCAAATTC
>CAZTHA010000195.1:0-8264 GCA_964613435.1 uncultured bacterium | reverse complement strand
GCGCGGGATTTGCCTCCCCAAAAATCAGAAAAGACCGTGACAGTAGCTTTCTGGCCCACAGACAGAGCACCCAGGCCGATTCCTTATTCTTAAATTTATTCATTTGAGGGTATCCTCTTTGCAAACTTCAATTTGAGATTACCTGAAAAATCCTACTCTTTTTCCATATCACATTTGAGCGGGAAACCGTTATCGCGAGCCAGAGTGTGTACCTGAGCAATCTTGGTTTCTGCGATATCGCGGGCATAGACCCCGGCCAATCCCTTACCATTGCGGTGAACATGCAACATGATCTGAGTCGCCTCAACGGTGCTCTTACCAAAAACATTCTGCAGCACCTCGACGACAAATTCCATGGTCGTATAATCATCATTGAGCAAAAATACCTTATACATTGAAGGGCGGGTAGTTTTCTGCCGGGTTTTTTCCATTACCCCACGCTGGGGCTGTTGATCGTTTTGCGCCATTCAGCCGTTTCCCTCCTTGAGCCTTTCAAGTTCGGTCTCGCTGGTCTGCAATTCTTCATGCAGACTCTCCCAGGCTTCAAGCGCCTGATTCAAAGATTCATTCAAATCTGAGTGTTTTAAAGAAACTTCGGTTATCTTCGTCGCATCAAAATCGGCAGGCGGGCTGGCTAGAATCTCCTCAAGCTGCGCAATGCGTGTTTCAAAACCGGAAATCTCGTTTTCGTTTTCACTTATATCGCGCCTGATCCGCTGAATACGGTTACTCAACTGCCTTTGTAACTTGGCATTCTCACGAGCCTGCTGCTTTTTATCGGAAACGGTCGCCAATGGCGCCGATGATTCATCACCATGCTCATCAACCCTGAATTTGCGAGCCCAAAGATATTGACTGTAATTACCCTCATAAGTCGAAGCCCGACCGTTTTCTATTGCAAGAACCCTTGTCGCCAGGCTGTCGAGAAAAAACCGGTCATGTGAAACGATAATTATGGTCCCGGGAAAATCATCCAGCGCATTGAGCAAAGCCTCGCGACTATTGAGATCGAGATGGTTGGTCGGCTCATCGAGCAACAGCAGGTTACATGGACGCAACATCATGCGCGCCAGACCCAGACGACTTTTTTCCCCGCCCGAAAGCACCCTAACCTTTTTATCGATGTCATCACCAGAAAAAAGAAAAGCACCCAAAAGCTTGCGCAAATTTGGAACCGCATCGAGCGGGGTTTCACGCAACATCCTTTCCCAGATCGTTTCATCGCCCTCAAAACTGATTTCTTCATCCTGCGCAAAATAGCCGAAATGAACCCGGTATCCAAGTTCCATCTGCCCGGCCCAACTATGGTCTTCGCCGGCAATAATGCGCATCAGGGTCGTTTTGCCCGCTCCGTTCTCACCAATGATCGCCAGACGGTCACCACGATTGATAGAAAAATCGACACCCTTAAGAACATGATTCTCGCCGTAACTTTTGCGAATACTTTCACCTTTTAGCACGATCTCGCCACTGTCTTCACAATCGGGAAAACTAAAGCTAAGCCTCGGTATAGAGCGAATCTGCTCGACACTTTCCATCTTCTCGAGCTGCTTAATGCGACTCTGCACCTGTGAAGCCTTGCTCGCCTTGTAGCGAAAGCGTTCGATAAAACGTTCGACCCTTTTACGCTCACGATTCTGCCGCTCTTGCGCCGCTTCCGCCTCCTGGGCCCAGACTTCTCGGGCTTCGAGAAATTGCGAATAATTGCCGCGAAATACCCTCGCACCCTCAGGAACAATCGCGACCACTGAATTTGCCAATGAATCCAGAAAGTAGCGATCATGGGAAACGACAAGAATACCGCCCTCGTAATTGCTCAGATAATCTTCAAGAAAAGCGATCGAGGAAATGTCAAGATAGTTGGTCGGTTCATCAAGCAACAGATAGTCAGGCTCGGTCAGCAGCAAACGAACAAAGTATGCCCGCATCTGCCAGCCGCCGGAAAAAGTCTTGAGCGGGTCATGAAACCGCCCCTCGGAAAAGCCAAAACCCTTGAGCAATCTCGTTGTTTTTGCCTGCCACGAATAGCCGCCCGCCCGGTCAAAAGCCAGCAATAACCGATCATATTCATCCTGAATTGCGGCGGTAGCCTTGCCCGCCGCCATTTCAGCTTCAATTTTTTCGAGTCGGGCCTTGATCTCATCGAGGCGGTCAAAAGCCTGAGTTACCAACTGCCAGAGGCTTAGCGTCTCTTTTTCTTTATCCCAGGACGCGTTTTCACCAAGAAAAATTTCTTGGGGCAAATAGCCGATCCGACTGTCTTTGGGGCTGGTAACACTGCCATTGTCAGGCTGCTCCCAACCGAGAATGATCTTCATCATCGTCGTTTTGCCAGAGCCATTGCTGCCAACCAGCGCAACCCGATCACCAGGGTTGACCGCAAATGTGACGTTGGCAAAAAGCTGCCTGACGCTGAAAGATTTTCCGAGATTCTGTATCTGTAATGACATGTTTTACCCGCTTTTCAGCGTGCATTCTACCACTATTTCAGCGTTCTTTCAAATTTCGCACCAGCCCGCACAAACAGCATTTCCACAACAAGCAATGTTTGTATATGAATCTGCAGCCTTACCCCCCGCCTACAGCTAGCGAGGCTCTGAAGAGATTTCCTTGAAAAATTTGGCAGCAGCCGGGTGAAGAAACCCCTCAGGAACACCTTTGAGATAATTTGCCGCCGAAATATCTGCCGCCCGATCGTGGATGCTCTTAAGATAGTCCAGATTGGCAAATAAACTTTGCAAAAGCCTGGTTGCCAAATTATCCGCAAGCCGGTCATTGGTTACCAGCAAAGCCATCAAGGCCACAGTTTCAATTTTTTCTTTCTGATCCGGATATGTGCCTGAAGCAATCGATATATGCGAAAGATATGGCAACTTGCCGGTAAAATCAATGATTGCATTACTTGAAAAGCTCAGAATCCTGATCCCGATTCTTTGCTGCAACTCCTTTATAACGCGAGTAGGCACGCCAGCAATAATTATCGCTGCCGCGAACTCGCCACGCTCCATTGCCTGAATTGCCTCGTCATAAGAAAGAAAAACCGGCTCGAACTGGTCGGCGCCAATTCCGGCATTCTCCAGCAACTGCTGTGAAGTAAGCGCATTGCCACTGCCCGGAGCCCCGACAGCCACTTTCTGCCCACGCAACTGTTCGATACTCTGTATTTCTGAATCTTTTGCCACCACAATCTGCACAACTTCAGGGAATAGCGGAGTTAAAACACGCAATCCAGCGTAGGCATTCCCTGAAAAGCTTCCGGTTCCTTTAACCGCCGAAAGCACAATATCGCTCTGGGCGATTCCCAGGCTCAACTCTTTTCGCCGCAACAATTCGATATTGTCAACCGATCCTCGGGTAGAATGAGCCATTACACTGACTTTTTCCATGCGAGTCGACCAGACATTCGCAAATGCATTGCCAAGCGGGTAATAGGTGCCGGTAGTTGCACCGGTGCCCAGAGCAAGGAAATCATACAAACGTTTGATTTGCAAATTTCCATTTTCATTCGCTTGCGCATAAACACCAGAAAAAAGCATTGAAAAAAGAAAAACTGCCGGCAGCATATAGTCTTTTGGCGAAAATTTTGTTGGCATCATTTTTCGGAAACGACTCCCATCTGGTCGGAATAAATCGAAGTTCGATTGCGACCAAGTTTTTTGCACTCGTAAAGCGCGGTATCCGCCTTCCTTATAAGCTCGAGCGGATCAGTGTCGTGCAGGGGGAACTCAGCGACACCAATGCTGATGGTTACGTGCAGCGGTGATTCCCAGCCGGTGAACTCATGCTGTTCGATTCGCGAGCGCAGGCGTTCAGCGACGACATAAGCACCTTCGGCATTCGTTTCCGGAAGAAGGGCGATCATTTCTTCACCTCCATAACGCGCCGGCAAATCAATGTCTTCGCGCAACGATTCCCGGAAAACTGCGGCAACCTGTTTTAAAACTTCGTCGCCAACCTGATGACCATAGGTGTCGTTGAATTTTTTAAAATGGTCTATATCAAAAAATACAACGGAAAAAATCTTGCCATAGCGGCGAGAACGCTTGATTTCTTCGTTAAGCTTGATCTTGAAGTGCCGCACCAGAAACAGATCGGTCAAACCATCGGTGATCGCCAACTTGAACAGCTTGGTGTTTTCAAGCACCAAAGCAGCCTGATTTGCCATAGTCTCGAGCAGATCAGTGTCTTTTTTGTCAAAATCACCACCATCTTTACGATTAACGATGTTGATAACGCCAAAAGTAACGTTTTTTACCCGCAGCGGCACACAAACCAGCTGCTCAACCCGGTTGATCTCACCCTCATACTGTTTGAAATCAGGATGATTATCCGGATCATTGATAATCAGCATTTGCCCGGACTGCAGCACCTTACCGGCAATCCCCTCGCCCGGACGAATATTGATATTCTTTTTGAAATCATTTATAGCAACGGTTTTTCCGGTTTCATCGTTCCAGATGCGAACACGCTGCAACTCAAGAAACTCCTGGTTTTCATCGATCAGCATCAGGGAACCGCGCTTGGCATTAGCCGCTTCCAGAGCTTTGTCGATGATCAAATCGAGCAGGCGCTCCAGATCTATGCCAATCTCACCCATTGCGCGACCGATCTTGTAAAGAATGCTGATTTCGAAAACCTTGCGATCAAGATCGACATTGGTCTGTTGAATGGTTTCAGCGCGATTTTGCAACTCGTCGTATGCCGCTCGCAATTCTTCCATTTTTCCAGCCAGACTGTCTGCCATAAAATTAAAGTTATTGGCCAGTTGCCCGACCTCGTCAGTGTTGGCGACATTGATGCGCACGTCGAATTTGCCGGCGGCAAGCTCGTTCGCCCCACGGGTAACCTGCAAAATCGGCAATGCAATATTCTGGGAAATTACCAGGGCGATTATAACCGCGATAAGAACCGTCAGAAACAGGATCCAGTAAAGATTCTTCTGGAAGGTTTTTACCAGGGCATAGACTTCTTCCTGATCCTGGCTCAGAAGAACCTGCCACTCAAGCCCGACGACCGGCAAATAGGAAACCAGCAATGGCTGCAAAAGCACTTTGGACTCGATTGAAAAAACGCCATACTCTCTGGCGGCGATCTTGCCATGCATGAGGCTGACATCGTAACCGGGAGTGTTTTCCGGCACCGAACAAATGACCTGCGAATTTCCATCGAGAACGAAAATCCTCGCGCTTTTTCCAACGACATTCTCAGACATCAGGCTGGCCAACTGCAGCAAATTGAGCTCGACGAGCAATAAACCATAAGTTTTGCTGTCTGAATCCTTTTGCGCAGCAATTATTGCCACACTTCGTGCATTCGCATTCGCTTGATCCTGAAGGGTTTTCATCAGCCATGGCCGCCCTTCAAGTTGCGGCAAAAGCTTTTCAGCCTCGAAGCCCGAATCACCTGAAAAATCTCCCGATGCCGCAACCGACTTACCTGAAAGATCTATAAGCCTGATTCGTTCTATGCCCAGATGGCGGCTGTCGTATTCCCGATACAATTCGTTCAATGCGGAAAAATCCTTCTCGATGGCTGCCCGACTCTGAGTCAGCAGACGAATAATTTCTGACTGCCCGGCGATAAAGCGATTCAAATCAATTGAGGCCTTGCGGGCATGGGCCATGGAATTGCTGACGCTGACATTCAACAGCCCATCAGAAGCGTTTCTCAGCATCACATAGCTTATGTAGCCAAGCGGAGAAAGAGTGATTACCAAAAAGCTTATGATAAGCTTGGTTTTGATGCTGTTCAGAAAAGAAAACAGTTTTTTTGAAACAGATTTTTGAGAGGATTTTTCTGTATGCATTTACAGATATTAACATAATTGCCGGATAGATCAAACAATGTTAATCAGCAAAAGCATGTATTCAACGCGCATCGCGACAATCTTGTCGTCTTTTTGACTCCCCCACGGAAAAAAGCTATATTGAGTTGAGTGGGAGGGCAGAATATTATGTTTGCCAGTTTGCATACCTCGGCTTCTCTTTCTCTTCTTACCGACCTGTATCAGTTAACCATGGCCTATGGCTACTGGAAAAACGGTTATACCGACAAACAAGGCATATTCAACCTCTTCTTCAGAAAAAACCCTTTTGCCGGCGGCTATACCATAGCCTGCGGCATTGAACAGGCGCTGGAGCTACTGGAAAATTTCAGCTTTGACGACAGCGACATAGATTATTTAAGCACCCTGACCGGCAATAATGGCCAACCCCTGTTCGAACAAGGGTTTCTTGATTATCTGCGCGCCCTGAAATTCACCTGCAATGTCGATGCAGTCAGCGAGGGAACGGTTGTTTTTCCCCACGAACCACTGCTACGCATTTCCGGTCCGGTTTTACAGTGCATGATTCTTGAAACCCCACTGCTGAACATGATCAACTTTCAAAGCCTGATCGCCACCAAAGCGGCAAGAATTTGTCAGGCTGCCCGCGGAGAACCGGTGCTCGAATTTGGCCTGCGGCGAGCTCAAGGAGTAAATGGCGCCATTTCCGCAAGTCGAGCGGCATATATCGGTGGTTGTGCCAGCACTTCCAACGTTCTCGCCGGAAAGCTGTTTGGCATACCGGTAAAAGGCACCCATGCCCATAGCTGGGTAATGTCTTTCGACTCCGAACTTGAATCTTTCAGAGAATACGCCCGGGCAATGCCTAATAACTGCCTTTTCCTCGTCGACACCTACAACACCCTTGAAGGGGTTGAAAATGCAGTGAAAGTCGGCCAGGAGCTGCGCAAGTCCGGGCACGAAATGGTCGGCATCAGGCTCGACTCTGGTGACCTTGCTTACCTGAGCATTGAAGCCAGAAAAATTCTCGATGCCGGCGGCTTTCCCAAGGCAATAATCTGTGCCAGCAACGACCTCGATGAACACATCATTTCGAGCCTAAAACAGCAAGGGGCAACGATCACTCTCTGGGGCGTCGGCACCAAACTGGCAACCGGCTACGATCAGCCGGCCCTGGGGGGCGTCTATAAGCTGGTTGCCCTGAAAGAAAAAGATGGCCAATGGCAGCATAAAATAAAACTTTCCGAACAGGCAATCAAAATTACCAACCCCGGCAAACTTCAGATAAGAAGGTATTTTGCGGCCGGCCAGGCAATTGGCGACATGCTCGTCGATGAACTTCTGCCGGCACCTGAAAATGATACAATCATCGATCCAGCCGATATGACCCGCCGAAAAACTTTTCCGACCAACGCCACTTATTCTGAACTACTCAAACCGATGTTCGAAGACGGCAAACGAATTTATCGTGGCCGCTCTGCCAAAGAGATTCGCGAGCTGGTCCAACAACAGTTGCAAACAGTTCACGAAAGCATAAAAAGGTTTGTAAACCCTCATCTTTACCCGGTTGGACTTGAAGAAAACCTGTCAAAACTCAAAACGGAGCTGATTTTACAGAACCGTGGTTTCAAGAAATAAAAAAATAGACAATAATCAGTTGCAAAGGAGAAGTATTATGAAAGCGCTGATTCTAGTGGATCTACAGAATGATTTTATGCCCGGAGGTGCCCTGGCAGTCGAAGAAGGTAACGAAGTGGTCGCGATTGCCAATTACCTCGCTCCCAGATTCGATCTGGTTGTCGCAACCCAGGATTGGCATCCCGCCAATCACGCAAGTTTCGCTTCCACGCACCAGGGGCGCAAACCAGGCGATCAGGTCGAGCTAAACGGAGTCACCCAAACCCTCTGGCCCGATCATTGTGTTCAGGGTACGCCCGGCGCCGACTTTCATGCAAATCTGCACCGAAACAGCATCGACCGTATTTTTCATAAGGGAACCAATCCCGAAATAGATTCTTACAGTGGCTTTTATGACAACAACCGTCAATTTTCCACCGGAATGACTGACTGGCTCAGAAAGCAGGGGGTTGAACAGGTTTATATAATGGGTCTGGCGACAGATTACTGTGTCAAATTCACCGCTCTGGACGCAATAAAAGAGGGGTTCAGAACTTTTCTCATCACCGATGGCTGTCGCGGAGTAAACCTGAATTCAGGCGATGTCGCTCTGGCCCTGTCGCAGATGAGTGAGACCGGGGTCAACCTGATTTCGAGCCGGGAAATTGAAATCGCCGCCTCAGCCTGAAAAATAATTGAAGGGAATAAGAACAGGGTGCTCTCTAAACTAACCAATATCGGGATCACTCTGTTTTTCATTCTGACCCTGGTCGCCATTTATCTTTATCCAGGCGGATCGCAATTCAATGACCAGAATCCCGCCTTCAGCTGGATGGAAAACTACTGGTGCGAGCTCATGGTC
>CAZTHA010000194.1:0-8286 GCA_964613435.1 uncultured bacterium | reverse complement strand
AAGAAAAGCGAGCAAGCGTAGATGCATGAAGCTGAAATTCCTGCCGGCCGCGGCCTTCACCAACTATTGTGTAATAGACAGGCCTTCTCCTGGCCGCTGCGGGGCGGCATTGCAGCGCTACGCATCTACGTTTTTTCTGCTAGGCCGGCTGCGGTCGGGTGATGCTTCGTTCATGCTCTAAAAAATTACCGACCTGGTTTACATAATAAAATTTATCGCGACTATTGTTTTTCAGGGAAAAATGACAATAAATCAAACAAAATTTTAAAGCAAGTGTAGGTTTAAAATAAAAATTGGAAAAGAAATGGGGCGGGCTTGAGTATTTTAGGATCAGCTGAAGCTCTAAAGTTTTTGTTTTCAGCATGGCATAAGCGGACTAACCCAATTAATTATATTAAAGCTCATTAAAAAACCACAAACTGTCATCGCTCGATGAGCTTGTGCCAGAGATCGGGCGCTCCAATTTCAACCATTGAATTTGAAATTCCCCGATTACCCCTTCGGGGAACAAGCTCGTCGGGGCATGACAATGAGTAAAAGATTCAATGAGCTTTTGCATAGAAAGATCCGCTCTGGCAAATAACCCCAGTAGTTGCGGAATAATTCGCAAATGAGCTTGTCAAGTTTTGCTCAACTTTTACCGATTTAGAATAAAAGCGCATTTTACAGGAGAAACTAAGATGATTGACATGAAAAAATGGTTGACCGATCAGAATTCGGTTAAAGATTACGATGATCCGGATATTGACCCCGACAAAATAGTGACCCGCCACAAAAAAGCAGTGGCCCAGGCCAGGTCGGCTCTGCGCGATCATCTGCGCATGCAGTTCAGAAATGCGCTGCTTGATTTTTATAATGAAAACCTTCCTGAAGAAAAAACTTTGCTGAGCTGAAAATTGTCTCGACCCAGCTGTTAGAAAGGCAGGGGTTTGTGCACCGTGCATTGTGCACGAAAAAAAGTTTTTTATCTGTCTTTATAACCGGGAAGAGTTAGAGATTTTTTTTTAGAAACCGCTGGTGGTCAGGGTCAAAAAAGTTGTCTTGATTTGCTTTAGCAGATTGAACTTTTTATAATTGCCGAACCCGATGCAGATATGAACTTGTGAGATTGAGGTAGTAATGAGTAACACCATCGCCGTGCAGACTTTGAATCCCGTTCTTGATAATAGTATTTCCGCTGATAACGCTAATTCCCAGTATGACTCGGTGCAGAAAAGGCAGACTCAGGTCGTGCCCCCAAGCCCTTCTGAACCACCGACCCTTGAAATGCTCATGCAGATGTATGCCACCCAGGAACGGGAATGTTGGCTCTGTGAAGGCATTGCCAGAAAAATCGCCGAAGCAAAAGAACTTTCCGAAGATGATACCTGGCATTTTACCTCGTGCGTACTAAGCTGGGAATATCTGCACCGCAATGATGACTGAAATGCGCCGACAAGCCCGTCGGTAGCCAATAAAATAGAAAATATTCATAGATGGCCGTCATAATAGGCGGCCATTTTTTTTGCCTAAAAGACTTTTGCTTCAGTTACTGGTTGTTTCCCGCATCAGATCGCCGGTGCAAAAAATTGTTTAAGCTTCCCGCCCAAGTTTGCCGATTTACTATTGAAGCATATTTTCATGCCTGTGCAGGAGGTTTCTGGTTGAGAAAGTTTGTCTGGCTTGGTGCGATTGCGGCTCTAATGGCTTCAGTGCCCGTTTCTGCAGCGATTTATTCCTATCGCGATGAGCAGGGACGACTCTATCTTACCGATAATCCGCCAAATAAAAATTACAAGATTATCGTTACCACCAAAAAGGACCGGGAAGGGCCCGATTCCCCGACACCCGCGTCCTCATTCGCTCCGCACTCAAGTTATCAGGCACAGAAGTTTCTTCTGCCCAACGATGAAACCTATTCTGAATACATTAATGAAGCTGCTGCAAAGCATTCCGTCGATCCTTATCTGATTAAATCGGTAATCAAGGTTGAATCCGATTTCGATCCCTATGCAAGATCATCAAAAGGCGCTCAAGGCTTGATGCAGCTAATACCGTCGACGGCAAAGCTTGTCGGCTGTCGTGATTCTTTTGATGCCCGCCAGAACATACTCGGCGGCGCAGCATATTTGCGCATGATGCTCAAACGTTTTGACGGCAGCGTTGAAAAAGCCCTCGCGGCCTACAATGCCGGCCCGGGCAATGTCGATAAATACGGCGGAATTCCCCCGTTTCGCGAAACCAAAAATTACGTAAAAAAAGTTAAGCACTATTACCGGCAATATTCGGCCGGTGGTGTCAGTCGAAGCGGCAAAAAAGTCGTTATGAAAAAGCAGAAAGTCATGCCTGCCTTGCATTCAGACCTGTCGCGGCGACTCAACGATGCCTACGAGAAATTCCGGGCCAACGATCTCGAGGGCGCAGTTGAAAAGTATCGGGGCATTCTCAACATCTATCCGCGCAACACCCAGGCGCTTTACAACCTGGCCTGTCTCCTCGACATGGATCAGTGCTATGAAGAGGCCATCGAAGTTTATCAGGCGGCGCTGAAACAGGATCCATACCTCGACAAGGCCTTGTTCAACCTGGCCGTCATTTATGAGCGTTTCGGAATGACTGGTGAAGCGATCGAAAGTTGGCAGAAATACATTCAGGCCACCAAGGATGAGGAAAAAATCATCATGGCCGAGCGTTTTATCAAAGAACTTAAAGAATATTCGAGTCTGAACTGAGCTATTATGAGTGAAAATCAACCAAGATCAATCTTTGAAAACCTGCTCTATCTTGGCATAGCCACTTTCTTTCTTTGGCCATTTGTCCAGCTCTGGTCTATCAAGGCCATTCCGATGTTTGAATCCGATGTGCACCTTCGGGCTTCGGTCGAGCTGGAAAATCTCATGGAAGAGGCAATGTCGCGACCATTCGAAAAGATGAGCTTTCGCCCGCAGTTCAAGCCGGTAAAGGGCTGCGAGGATCTTGGCCTGACCGGCAAGGTGGAATCTTTCCCTCACCCTGAATTTGAAGGCATGTTTCTGACCAGGGCCCAGGTCCGCTGGGGCTGGTTTCCGTTTACCAAAACCCTGACGATGGAGCATTTGCGTACCCGCAACAAACCATGAATAAAAAAGGAATAACAATCTGGGAATTGATGCTGTTCACGCTCTTTCTTGCCGTGGCAATCGGAGCCTCGGTGTTTTTTTTCATGCTGCAGTCAGATGATTTCAAGAAGGCGCAACAGAAATACGAGTGGGTGAGAAATATCAACCAGGTGCTCGACGAAGTCAGTCTTGAACTGGCCAACGCGGTTATCGTCAGCTTTCCCACTTCCGGACCCGATAAGGAATGTTTCTACCGGTCGGCGATGAATTCCGGCAATCTGCTGCCATCGATCGCCCAGGAAGGCTTTTCCTTCAGCCAGAACAGTTTGAACTACGTTTCGCGCAATGCTTCAGCTTCGGCTGGATTGCGTCGCCTTGGCCGCTTCAATAACCCGCTGGTCGCCAATTGTCGTGAAGGCAAATTCAATCGCCTTGGCCCCGACCGCCTGGAAATCTCTTTCAAAGTTAATGCTCCCGATAATTCCGGTGAAATCAAGCAGTTTCGTCGGGTGATCAATCTGAGGAACCAATGAACAGACAGAGCGCCGAAAAACATTCTGTAGTGCCGATTGTGGTAATGTTGTCATTTATTCTTCTGCTGCTGGCGGCGCTGGTTTTTCGCGTCTATCGGGCCGATCGCGATCTGGGAGAAGTCCGCATTGCGGAACGTCAGGCGCGACTGGCTGCTGAAGCCGGAGCCCATTACGCCGTCGAAAAGATGCGCTCGATCCTCAATCACACCGATCGCACTGCCAACACGAAAATTCTGACGACCAATTTTTTCGCCAATAGCCTCGAACTCGACGTCTGGAAAAACTTTGGTCTGAAAACCGATTGCGTTTTCAGGATTGTCGGTATTCGCAAACTCGGTGACGAGGATCTGGCAGAAACGCCTCTGATCGATGAATCACTGCGGTTCCAGATTATCAGCGAGGGGCGCTGCGGTCGCCATCGCTTTAGTAATGCCACTGTCGTGCAGCTTTACGATCTTTCGGCAACCTTTGCCGTGTTCGAAAGCCTCGATGAATACTATTATGGCCGTCCGATTCAGCCATGGGTCGAAAAAGCCGAATCACTTGAAGCTTTTGTCGAGCAGAACAGCGAACTCTTCGACGCCGGCATTCTCGATCGCATGGGAATTTGCTACGATCCTGGGTTGCTTTTCAAAATGTTCGTGCCTGATGGGATGGACCCGTTCAAATCAGCTGATGGCAATAAAATGGCCGGAAATTTCGGCCGCCGATGGTTCAAATACGGCGATTCTCCCTGCCGCGGGCCGATGTATTGCCAAAGTCCGATCGTCGTAGATTCCCACAAATTTTTCGGACCGGTACAGACTGCGCTTTATTTCTATCGCCGTGGCAACAGTCAGCCGGGTATCGAACTGGGCAACACGGCTGTGGCCCTAAATTCCAGCTATCGCCTTCATGATGCGGCGAATCGGGCCGAAGGCCGAAATCCGCCGGATGTCATCGTTGACCGCGACTCGTCTCTCTACTCGTCGTTTATTCCTGAATGGCGGCCGGATTTTGCTTTCCTGCGCGAATTTGCCAAAAAGAACGGAATCTATGTCGATGAAATGGGGCGTGGCTTCAAGGCCGGCACTCCGACCAGCGTCGACTATCATCCTGGCGAAGACCACCTTTATTCCGACAGCTACCTGACGGCGAATTCGGTTTCGAATGAACAGGATGAAATCAAGGATCAGCACATAGTTTTGTCGACAGATACCAGGTTCAACGGCTTCAACAACCTGAGTAGCGAGAACCTCGGCGGTGCGCGGATCATTTTCAGCGAACGTTCGGTTTATCTGCGCGGTGAAATCGGCTCTGACCTGGTAATAGTCACGCCAAGACATATTTTTCTGACCGGACCGACCAACGTTGATTCCAATCTCAACCTGTTCCTGGTCGCCGGTAACGGAACTGCTCTATCGACCGTCGATCTGGAAAAATTCATCAATGAAAACAAGCCTGAGCCTGAATTCGTCGATGCCGCCCGGGAATGGCTGATCAACGCCCTGATCTACAAGCCGGGTGCCGGCGTTTACACCACCCAGTCGCGCTCGCACAAGACCGGGCCGGTAAATTTCCGCAGTGTTTTCAGTGGAAAAAGCTTGAAAGTAAGAATATACGGTGGCTGTATCGGTGGAAACCTGCAGCGCTGGCTCGACAATCTCGAGCCTGACTCTCTCAGCATTACCTGGAACCGTGAAGCAGCGGCAAGGTTGCCGGTAAAACCGGTTTCTGTTAACATTCTGAGAATGAGAACCCGACCTGAACGCTAGGCCTGGTTGTCGGGAGGTGCTGAAAATTGTCACTGAAAACCAATCTGGATCACGTTTTATCAGCTATCCGGGCTGCTGAAGAGCGAAGCGGCCGCACGCCGGGTTCGGCAAAACTTGTGGCGGTGTCGAAAACCGTCGATGAAGCAGCAATAAAGGAAATGTTCGCTGCCGGTCAGCAGATTTTTGCCGAAGGCCGACCCCAGGTCCTGCGCGATAAAGCGAAAAATCTTGTCGATATCGCATTGCACTGGCATTTTATCGGGCCATTGCAATCGAACAAAATCAAGTATGTCTACACGGTCGCCGAGCTGGTGCATTCAATCGATCGCGCCGAGCTGCTCGAACATTTCGCAGAATTTGCCCGCAAAACCGGGCGCAAGTGCCCCTGCCTGCTCGAAGTGCATATTTCCGATGAAGAGACCAAGCAGGGTTTCGCTCCCGAAGAGGTGCTCGAAGTAATAGAAAAATTTCGCGAACACCCTGATCTGGATATCGTCGGCATGATGGGCATGGCTCCGTTTGTCGGTGAAGAGCAGGTCATTCGTTCCTGTTTTCGCAAGTTGGCTGAGCTTTTCAAGCGCAGTCGCGAACTCGAAGGATCGGCCTATCATGCCCGCGAGCTTTCAATGGGTATGTCCAACGATTTTGAAATTGCCGTTGAGGAAGGAGCAACGCTGGTGCGAGTCGGTACCGCGTTGTTTGCAGGTTAAAACATGTTGATTCTGCTGAGCAATCTGATCCGGCTTCTACAAATAGTCATTTTCGTCAGGGTGCTTCTGACCTGGATAATGCCTGGGCAACTGCCTGGTCCGCTTCAGAAAGTCGCCAATCCCATCGATCGCCTGTTAAAGATCTTTCGTGTGCTGATTCCGGCCGGACCTGCTTTTATCGATATTGGTCCGATGCTCTGTCTGGTGTTGCTCGAAGTTATCCAGATGGTGCTGCGCGCCGCATATTTTACCATTTACGCCGGTGGAATCTAGAAAAGCCTGATTGGCTTATTTCGACGCGGCCTGGAGATTGATCGGTGCGTAGCCGAGTATTTCCCGTCCGGCCTGTTCAAAAGAGAAGCCCTTGCCGATTTTTTCAAGAATCTCGGCCATTGAAGCCCAACCTGCTTCAGCAATCATTTTCAGGGTTGTCTGATGGGCGTTGCCGTATATTGCCGCAACCTGGCTCCGGTTTTGGGCACTGCGAATGGCATTGGCAAAGTTTTGCAGCATTTCGATTTCCGGTTTAAAGTCTTCAGCCACGCCATCTGTTTCTGAATCGAATTCAAAAATCTGGGCCAGACCTTCGTTGAGCCAGATCGGACAGTTGCCGCGGGCAAGCAGAAAGACGACATGGTGGGTATATTCGTGGCGGATGGCATTGCGCAGAAAACCCGGGTTAACTGAACTGCCCGGGACCGGGAGTCTGATTTTACCATCGTAAACGCCGCCGGCCCATTCCGGCAGATCATGGACATTGTGAAAATCTTCGGTTTGAAAAACCAGAACCTGTGAACGCTGCGACGGGTAGAAATTGAGTTTTTCGCCGATCTGTTCATAGGCTTCTTCGAGCAGTTCGAGCAGGCCTTCGGCCCATTCTTCTGAAAACGACTCATGGCAGGTCAAGGCAAAATGAATGCTTGAATAGTTGCGCGAGTGCTGATTAACCTGGTTTTCGCGGCGAAGCTGTTCGAGAAGCGATTTGGCTTTTTGGTTCTCGGTTCGATCCAGATTGCAGGCACGATTCAGGTGGTATTCAGCTTCGCTGAGATCGCCATTGCGGTAAAGCAGTCGGCCAAGGGTTTCATGAACGCGACTGTCATCAACAACCCGGTCGGCCAGAGCTTCAAGGGTCGTTTGTGCTGCCAGGCCGTTTTCACTGTTCTGATAAGCAGCGGCCACTTTCAGCACGGTATCGACATCGTTGGGGCGAAGTCGGATAATTTCGGCCGCTTCACGCTCGATTGCCGCAGCATCCTTGACCGTTACCAGGGTCGAAAGCAGGTTCAGACGAATTGAAATATCTTCGGGTTTCTGGGCTTTGGCAGCGTTGAAATGCCTGATTGCCTCGGCATAGTTTTTTTGATTGGCAAGAATTACGCCAAGGTTATTGCGGGCACAGGCGAGGTTGGTCAGCGCATTGTCATCGAATGGATTGAGGCGGCAGGCTTTTTCAAAATCCTTGATTGCGCCGGCGTGGTCCCCTTGACTGGCCTTGAAAAGTCCCTGGCGATTGAAAAGCCAGGCATCATCGACATTGCTTGCCTGGCCGGGCGCAATCTGCAGGCCAAAAAGCAACAGCAGCAGGAAGAGGGCGGTTCTTTTCATATTTTGACGTCGATTTTCATTCCGCGCAGGCCGTCGGGGATTTTTGGATGTTCCTTTTTATCTTCTTCTTTTTCATCATTTTTTCGTTTCTCTGCCTGAGAATTGGCCTGTTTTTTGCCCTTTTTTTCTTCTTCTTCGTCCTCTTTGCGCACAACTTTGTCTTCGGCCCCTTCGGTTTTTTGCACCGATTCGGCCTTGTGGTCGCTCTCGTCTTTGTGCTGCTTGACATTTTCCGCAAGACCGGCTTCCTGAGCTTTTTGCGCTTCACGCAGGCGGCTGGCGTCATCGTTGGCCATCAGATTGGTTTTCAGGTCAATAGGTTTAATCGTCATAACTGCATACCTCTACTAAAAATATCGGCAAATCCGACCGTAAAAGCAAAGCGAAAAATGATGCAAAACTGATTAAACCTTCGGGAGCTGATGCATTTTTTCTCAAGCAAAGATTGGGGCATCATCATATACGGCTTATGGAGACGAGTTGCACAAAACAGCATGAAAAAAACACCCGCCGGGCCAGGAGCGCGGCGGGTGCTTCGGGTTGGTTCTAACTTATTTGGGCTGGTCAGCTACCTTTAACGAATGCTTCACCCTGACTGCAAAGC
>CAZTHA010000193.1:0-8307 GCA_964613435.1 uncultured bacterium | reverse complement strand
ACGTTATTGGCGGCTGCGTAGAAGATACCTGGCTTGCCTTGAGTGCCATGATCGAATTTTTTCCGGAACTGAAGGGGCGCATTGGCCTTCTTGGGCTGAGCTTTGGCGGCGGAATCGCGATTCTGGCCGCAGGCTTCGATCATCGCATCGCTCGTCTGCACGTCAATGTTCCCAGCTTTGCCGCTTACCCTGAGCGAATGAAGGTAAAAACCATCGGTAGCGCGGCGGCGCTGCAAAACTATCATGCCATTCACGGCAACCGAATTTTCGCGGTTCTCGATTATTACGATGCGGCCCATGCCGCGAAGAACATCAAGATCCCCACCCTCTGTGCCTGCGCAACCCGCGATGAGGTCGTCTCTCCTGAAAGTCAATTCGCCATTTACAATAATCTTTCCGGGCGCAAAGAGCTGTTTTTGCTTGACGCCGGCCACTGCAACTACCCCGGCAAAAATGAACAGGACAACAAACTGCTCACGCGGCTGAACCTTTTTTTCAAATTTTAATTTAATTAGGATCTTTTGAATAAGACGGCAAAATCTCTATCCCCAGCAGCGTCAAATCATCTTCGGCACTTTTTTGATCGGCAAAGGCATCATTCTGTGCAATCAGAGCTTTGACCGTATCTTTAAGACAGGTATCAAGACTATTGCCCAGAACAGTTAAAAGTCGCTCTTTATCGAAAAAATCGCCCTGCGAATTTCTTCTTTCAGTCAGGCCATCAGAATAGATAAACAGGCAATCGCCAGGCTCGACTGAAAATTCCTGGACAGGTATCAATTCCGAATTTCCCATGCCGATAAAGAGTCCGGCCTGGTCGATTTCAACTATGGCTTTTTTTGATCGGCGCAGGATTGGCGAGGGATGCCCAGCATTAACAAGGGTCACCACGCCACTTTCGGGGCAAAATTCCAGATAAACCATGGTAAAATAACGATTGAAGCGTTCGATAGGAAATTCTTGTTCCAGCTTTTCGAGCAATTCACCCATCTTTTGGTGTCGATCGTTCGGATAGGCGAAATTCACGACCGCCTGCTGCAAGAACTGTGAAACTGCGACGCCCATCATTGCCGAAGGCACTCCATGGCCGGAAACATCGATAAAATAAAGGCCAATATTCCCTTCAGGCAACTGAAAAATGCCAAAAAGATCACCGCCGACCCTGTCACAGGGACGGAATTCCCAGACAGTCTCAATTCCTGAGCAGGGACTAAATTTCGGTAAAAGTCTCTGTTGCAGCCAGGCAGCGGCCTCAAGATCCTTCTCGATAAGCGTCTTTTGCCGATGGGTTTCAAGCAGAAGGTTCTGCATCTGGCCGGTAATGGAGCTCAGCTCGTTAAGACCAGTAGTTGAACGGTCGCCAATTACTTCGCCCCAGCATAGCAGCGACTCTGCAAGATTCGACGAAACAATTCGACAAGGCCTTCCGCTCATTGCCTGACGAACCAGAACCGGGGACGGCTCCTGGCCAATTTTAAAATCTTGAAAAGACAGCCGCCCAGCCGATGCTGACGAGCCGAGAAATAAATCGCCGACTTGCCTGTCGCGCAAATCGTCAAATTCGCCAAGTATGCGTTGAAAGTTGCCTGAATATTCGATTAATTTCCCTTCTCTATCGATAGAGAACCAGAAAACTCTTTCAGACATTTCAATAATTTTCTCAAGGGCAGGCGAAAGCTTCAGTTCAATGTCAGTCATAGGCCCACTCCCGAGCTTTAGCGAGAGCAGGTTCTATCTCAATAAATATCGATGCGCCAGGCAAATACCTACCCGCTTCGGGAAAAAGTCGAAAAACCAGACCGCCAACCATTATCGGAATTTTACAAAGCTCCGCATCCGCCTTGAATTCATCGATTATCCTTCTCAACAAAAGCAGATAATAAGGCATAGACAGCGAAAGAGCGACAAACGCAGGCCTGATCTCGCGAGTCATTTCAATGAGGTTATTAATTGGAGTGTTGGCGCCAAGAAAAGCGACTTCCCAACCATCGCTGCTAAAACTGTGAGCGATCATTCTTGCACCAAGGTCGTGCAACTCCCCTGCCACCGAAGCAACGAGAACCCGGCCAAGCAATTTTCCGCTTTTTAAAGTTCTGCCTTGAAGATTGGCTACTACTGTTTGCACCATGGCCGTAGCCAGATGCTCCTGTGCAACACTTAGTTCACCGTTTTCCCAACCGTGACCGACTCGGTACAGCGCAGGTCTGGCAATGTTTTCATAAAAGTCTCCGGGGTCAAGATTGCGTGAAAGTTCATTCTCGCTGATTTTTAGCGCGCCATGCAGATCGTGCGTTATCAGCGTCTCATAGAAATCTTTTTCCCGGTCGGGCTTTTCAAAGACGCTCCGGTCACGGGCACCGGCCAGTTCTACTACCAGTTCATGCTGATTCAACATCCAGTCATAAACCGGGAAAATTCTTGTGGCTTCGGATTCTGTGATCTCCTGCCCGATAGCCTTTTTCCATGCCGATAAAGCCACGGGAAAATAGTCATAAGAAAAACCATGATTCCGGTATGTCCGGTATACCCATGGAATTACTGACGCTAGCAGCCTGAAAGCATTCAAATGCAGAACCGTAGTTAAAAACATCGCATGATTTCGATGGTTATCACGCATCATTTCGCTGCGACCAAGGTCGCCGATGAGCTTCTTAAGATCATCCCGCGAATCGAGAATCAAATTTACTCTTTCAGTTATCAACCCTTTTCTGAAATCATAAGCTCTTGCCGCCTCAGGGCTAACTTCCGGCAATTTCTCCGCCAACTCGATCAATCTTAACATGCCGCTTCCTCCCCCAGAACAGGTTATTCTTTTTAAATCACTTCAGAACTAAAATAACATAGAAAACCATTAAATTCCCTTTTTTCACCGTTCAACACACCTCCTAAAGCTTCGAGTTGCTTAAGCCGAACTAACAGAGTAAAATTCTGAAAAACCTCAATAACAGGAAAAAATAATGAACGAAGCTGGAAAGAATTTCCTGATCAAGACTTTCTGCCGGCAATGCCACGCCGCAGTTTCGGCCAATGCTGCCTGCTGCCCGATGTGCGGCGTTGCCCGCCCAAATTACGAAAAGCTCAATCCGCTCGAAAAAGAGTACCTTGAAAACCCGCCAATGGTTCCCGGGAAATTTCACGAAATGCTTGAAACGGTTGATCCAAAGCTAAGTCTTGGCAAAAACATCGCCCGCGAAATGCGCAATTACCTTGGTAACCCGGCCATGGCTACCATTTTTTTCATCGCCTTCTTTACCGCCATTGCCGGCGGAGCGATGCTAATGGCCAACGTCCTTTTTCCAATCAGTTTCATGCTCTTCTGGGCAGCGATGGTTTATCTTGGCTATGATTCAATCAACTTTGGCCGTGCAGTTCTGACCTCTTACCTGGTAAAAAGGCTGCAAATGAAGCCAGGCATGTCACCTTATTCGGTACATTTCAAATTCGAAAACCAGCTTGAAAAAATGCTGCAAAGTCTGCAACTGGTCATAAATTCTTTTTTCGATCAGGACTGGCAAAACAACCCGGACTGCGCAGCTACTTCCGAAAATTTTATCAGCGCTGCCCATACCATTTCATCAAGAATCGCCAAATGCGCCAAGCTTTCCCTGGACACCTCGGCAATTATCTGGCGCAACAATGTTTATGCGATCGTCGCAATGAACACCAGTTCCCAGGAAAAAGCCATTGCCATTGGCAACAAAATCAAAGAGGCCGAAGCAATGATTTTCCGCTACCGCTGGTTGATGAGAATGCAGCAGGTCAGCGGGGTTCTGGCCGATTTCACCCAGGGTCGCCTGCTCGACGGCGCGCCAGAAAACGCTTCGTATCGTCAGTTTGTGCTTGACCGCTTCTTTTTATCGCAATATGGGCCGATGACTGAACCCTTTTCCGGAAACTTCGAGCATGTTCCCTACGAAATCCCATTTAAAATGCGATTTTTCTTCCATCAGCAGTTACCCCCCTTCCCTCTGAATCCGGACGAAATGGCTAAAGAGGTGCCCGAGGCTGCCGACCTTCTTGAAAGCATCAAACAGGTTCGCAAACTAAAACAGAAACTCGAAGAACAGATGGTCATCGATTGCGCTACCAACGCTGTTTCAGAGGTATCAGCCCTGGAACGAGGCAACGCCCTGGAAGCGCAGGATCTGCAAAGATTTCAGCTTTACTCAAAATTCCTCGATATTCCAAGATTCCAGCCCGACTCGCAGGAGCTACAGAATGAGGTTGACCGGCTGAAAGCCGAAGTTCGGGTCGCCCTGGGATCGGAAAACAATAACTTCTGAAAGCGAAAAATTAGTCTTGACTAACTAAGTTAGTTTATGCTAATTTGCATTCGCCATGATTAAGACTTAAATCAGTCGCTGATTGCTGACAACAACCAAGACCATGCCGGCTGAACTTAAGCACTCCCATAATAAAGGGGCCGCCTCTTCAGAGACAGCCCCTTTTTTCTGCGCAAATTTCTGTTATTTCTTTTTAAAGCTGGCCTTAACGATTTCAAGGCGACTGATGCCGTGTTTATCAAATTCTTCGACATATTTTTCGGCGTATTCTTCATAGACCTCGAGCTGTTCTTCAAAGCTTTTAGGCTTCTTGCCACCAAACTTTTTCTGCATTTCGCGATCGGCCATCTTGTTTACCAGCTCTGACCAGAATGTCATATCTTCAAATTCATCGATAAAGGTTCTGGCAAGAGTTTCGTCTTCCCAGTCCGGGTCGGGCTCACAAATATCGTCGTCTTCAATGACGAACTCTTTTTTCATACCATTTTCATGGGCGAAACGATAAAGCTTTTCGGTCAGAGCCAGATATTTTTCCTTGCGCGGGTCATCTTCTTCATCATGGGCAGTCATAACCCATTCCGCAATCATTGCCAGCTCAACCAGGCATTCAAGCTCTTTTTTATCAAGTTCAAGTTTCATAATTCCCTCCGGGTTCAATTTTTGCCATTATACAACAAAAAAAGCCCGACAAAGTTTGACATTTTTTTCACAAACACATATAATCGCATGTGATTATGAGATTAATTCCAAGGATAATATTCAATGCTTAGCCAGACAAGTATTCATGCGATCAAAGCCCTGACCCACCTCGCCGCCCGCAATGAAACCAAGCCAATAGGTTCAGCACAATTGGCCAGTGAAATTGACGCTCCCGCCAACTACCTCGGCAAAACCCTAAAACTATTAACTCTAGCCGGATTGCTTCAATCGCAAAGAGGCCTTGGCGGCGGTTTGAAACTGGCAAAATCCCCTGAATCCATAAGTCTTTTCGACATCGTCGAACCGATTGAACATGTCAGCCAGAAAACCCATTGTTTTATGGGAAAAATTTGCTGTGGCCCGCAACCCTGCAGCCTGCATCCGCGCTGGGCCAGGCTCCACGGCGACTTCATTGGCTTTCTCAAGGAAGTGACCCTAAAAGACCTGGTAAAAGAGTATCAGATCAGGCCAGCCTTGAACCAATTTCTGAAAGATGAGATGAGATGAAATGAAAGGAAAACTTTGATGAATCTTCAATTACAGCCTTTTGAACTGTTTAAAGCAGCCACCCTTCTCGAACAGAAGGGAGAAAGTTTCTATCGTCAGGCAGCGCAAAACGCTTCCGGACAATGTCAGCAAATGCTTTTGCAGCTTGCCGAAATGGAAAAGATGCATGCGAAAATTTTCCTGGATTTCGCCAATGAAACGGACTTCTCAGAAGAGGTTCTTAACAGCGACGAAAAAGCAGAAGAACTTGCTTTTCTCTATGCGCTCACAAATGACCGGATCATAACCGAGGAATTGGCTATATCAAGCCAAGACGATCTGGCAACGGTATTCCGCAAGGCGATGCAACTGGAAAAAAATTCAGTTTTCTTCTATTCCGCCATCAAGGATGTGCTAAGCCAAAGAATGAGCCGCGAAGCGGTCGACCGCCTTATCGCCGAAGAGGTTAAGCATTTTCGCATGCTCAACAATGCTTTGAATGAACTGAAAACCGCCGGAAAGATCTGATTCGGTGAATAAAATGAAATCCCTAAAACTAAATCGCAAAGAATTCACCGACGCATTTGCCAGACTAGGCGAAAAATATCGTCTGTTTGGACCAAAACGCCTGGCTGGTCGCGGCAGGTTTTCAGACACCGATTTGATCACCTGTGATTTTCTCAACAGCATCGAAGAACTCGAAAGCGAAGAAAAAAGTTATCTGTCGCCAAAGGCAGTAGTTTTTCCGCCTGACGAAACGACTTTTGTCTTCAATCGCGATGAGTTCAAAGAACCGGAAATGGAAGATGAAAGGGAAACAATCGTCTTTTTGCGTCCTTGTGACATAAATGGCTTCGCCAGACTCGACAGGATGTTCCTTGAAAACGGCGGTCAACCAGACCCATACTATAAAAGAAGACGAGACCGAATTCATTTTTTCATGATTGAATGTCGCAGCAGTTTTGAAAACTGCTTTTGCGTGGCGATGAATTCAAACATAGCCCAGAATTATGCCGCCGCCGTTCGCTTTGGTGACAATGAACTTTTACTCAAAATTAACGATGAAAGCTTCGGGTCATATTTTTCTGGAGAAAAAACTGACTTTGAACCGAAATTCGTAAGCGAAGACGCGGTTTCCGTAGAACTTCCGCCCGACCAGACCATGCCGGCCGAAATTTTTTCCCATGCAATGTGGCAGGAATATGATCAGCGCTGTATTGCCTGCGGGCGCTGTAATACATCCTGTGTCACCTGCACCTGTTTCAGTACAATCGACATCCATTATCCCGACAGTCGCGGCTGCGGTGAGAGAAGGCGCGTCTGGGACGGTTGCCATCTTGACGGCTTTACCAATATGGCCGGCGGCCATTCCTTCAGAAAAAACAAGGGCGAGCGCATGCGTTTCAAAACCCTTCATAAAATCTATGATTTTCGCAAAAGATTCGGTTTTGACATGTGTGTCGGCTGCGGCCGATGCGACGATGTCTGCCCTGAATACATCTCGTTTTCAAGCTGCATAAACCGTTTAACTTCGACATTGAAAGGGATGAAAAATGAAGAATAACCCGTATCGTCCCGTTGCCGCCAGAATTAGCTCAATATCCATGGAAACGCCGATTGAATTCACAATTCGTGTCCAAGGGCAATTTGCAATTACCCCCGGACAATTTTTTCAGGTCTCACTGCCGCGCATCGGCGAAGCTCCGATTTCGGTCAGCAGTTATGGCAAAGACTTCGTTGAATTCACGATCAGAGCCGTTGGCCGCTTAACCAATATTTTACAGGAGCTGAAAGCCGGGCAGAATCTTTTCATTCGCGGCCCCTATGGCCAAGGATTCGCCCGGGAAAATTTCCAGGATCGGGACTTGCTGATTGTCGCCGGCGGATCCGGCCTTGCCCCGGTTCGTCCGTTGATTCAGCAGGCGATCAATGGCAAGCTTGATAATCGTTCACTTAAATTAATCGTTGGCTTTAAAAATTCAGCGGGCATTCTTTTTTCCTCGCAAATAGAGGAATGGCAAAAAATGTGTGATGTCTGCCTGACGATCGACCAACCCGAAAGTGGCTGGAATGGCAATACCGGTTTGGTAACCGAACATATCAGAAAATTGGAGATTGCTGATATGAAGAATCTTCAGGCGGTTGTCGTCGGCCCGGGTCCAATGATGAAATTTAGTACCGCCGAATTGCGGCTTTTGGGATTGCCGGAGCAACAGATCTGGGTCTCTTTCGAGCGCCTCATGTCGTGTGGCATTGGCAAGTGTGGCCATTGCAAGATCGATTCAACCTATGTCTGTGTCGATGGACCAGTTTTTAATTTTTCTCAGGCCGCCACCCTGATCGATTAGCGAGGTATTTAATGTCAGCAGATATCAACCGAAAAAAAGTTACCAAAAATGCGTATAGAGTAACCAAACGTCGCAATTTCACGGCCTTGCGGGTTCGGGTGCCGGGTGGGCATATCAACGCCGAACAAATCGGTATCGTGGCAAAAATTGCACAGGAATTCGGGGATGGGACAATGCACATCACAACCCGGCAGGGCTTCGAAATCCCCAACATTGCCTTTTCCGACATGGAAAAGGTCAACCAGGCTCTCAAGCCGCTTCTACAATCTCTGGAAATTGCCAATGGGGTTGAACTGGTAAGCCTGGAAAAAGGCTACCCTGCCGCAGGAATGCGCAACATTTCGGCCTGTATCGGCAACCGGGTCTGCCCGTTTGCCAACACCGACACGACTTCCCTGGCCGAGAAGATTGAAGGAATCATGTATCCCCACGATCTGCATTTTAAGATTGCCGTTACCGGCTGTCCCAATGATTGCATCAAGGCTCACATG
>CAZTHA010000192.1:0-8317 GCA_964613435.1 uncultured bacterium | reverse complement strand
ACTGTTTGTCGCTCATTGCTCCGGTGCCGCTGTCGGTAAGAAAGTCGAGCAGAATGTTGTCAGCCTTGATTAAAAAAGGGTTGTAATGTGCGTCTTTTAAAATCTGGTTGCGCTGTTTTTCGGTGGTTTGCCTGATAGGCTCTACCATTTTTATTTTAAAAGGTTCGATTAATGTTTTCATACTCACCTCAAAAAGTTTTTTTTCATTCTAGCAAAACCTTTGTTCAGTTCAAATAATTATTTCGCCGGAAGCCAATATTGTTGAAGCCGGTGGCGAGACCCCCTTAAAAATGTTATTATGTCGTAACTAATGCGGATCGGAGATTTGCCAATGAATTTGCAGCGGTTTTTCTGTTGTTGCTTGTGCCTCTTTTGCTTTGTCGGCGTGGTTTTTTCCGCTCCAGACATCAGCGAGGCGGTTTTGAAAGAGCAGGCCATCGGTCTGGAGGCCACTGAAACAACCCTGGAAGAGCATCTGCAGGAAAAGTCGCAGCAGGAAATGGCCCAACCGGAAATTTCCAGCGAAAATCCCGAGGAAATTTTCGAAGCACCGATTCCTGAGGATATTCCTTTCGAAGACGGGGCTTCTGATGAGTCAGATTCACAACTTGCTTCGGGTTCCGAGAATCTGGAAGGGGTTGTTTTGCTCGAAAATAGCCAGGAAAAGCTTTATGAAAAAGCGGCGGCACTTGAGCCGGTATTGATGGTACGCGGTAATCCCGTTGAGGAAATGAGCGAAAACTCAAAAAAGGAAAAACTGCGTGGCCGCATTATACCTGAAAAACGAAATATCACACGCCGGCGCTACATGTTTCGCTGGGTTCTGCAAACCGACGATGGTCGCAGAATCCCGCTCAAATCGAATCTCAAACTTCTTTCTTTAGTGAGAAAAGAAGAATTGCTCGACGGCCCGGCCATGCTGACCGGCTATTTTGTCGCTTCTGCCCTTAATCCTGAACTCAGGTATTTCAATGTCGAGAATGCCGTGCCTGCAGGCGATGCCGACGAAGACAAACCGGAAAAATCTGCAGCAAAAAAGGTAAAATAGGGCTTTAGCATTGATCGAACCCGAAAAGCTTGAAAAAATACTTGCTCTGATTCCAGACAACCCCGGTGTTTACCTAATGAAGAACCGGGTTGATGAGATAATTTACATCGGCAAGTCCAGATCCCTGAGAAAAAGGGTTCGCTCCTATTTCAATCGCAATCACGATAATCAGAAGACTGCGGTTATGGTTTCGGCCATAGAAAATATTGAATTCATCGTAACCGCCAATGAAATAGAAGCCCTTATTCTTGAAAACAATCTGATCAAGAAGCATAAGCCCAGATACAACATTCTTCTTAAAGATAGCAAGACCCATCCCTATGTGCGGGTCACCATCAAGGACCCATTTCCAAAAATCGAAAAAGTTCGGCGGGTGAATTTTAAAGACGGCAATCTTTATTTTGGGCCGTTTCCTAACGCCTATGATCTAAATCGAATTCTCGATCTGCTCTGTCGCACCTATCGCCTTTGTACTTCCGAACGTCGGTTTTCGGTAGAAAAGGTATATCGGCCTTGCCTGAAATACCACCTGGGTGTATGTCAGGGCGTTTGTCAAGGCAAGGTTGCCCCGGCGACCTACCGTCTCTCGGTCATGAAGGCTGTTGACGTGCTTGCCGGAAAAAGTCTTCCCGATTACCAAGAGCTCGATCGTCACCTCGAAGAGCTCACTGCAGAGTTTCGCTATGAAGAAGCTGCTGAATTGCGTGATACAATTGCGGCGCTGAAAAGATTTTTTGAAAATCAAAAGGTTGAATTCGTTAAACCGGTTAATTCGGATATCTGGGGGCTGAGTCACACCCCAGACCGATTGGTGGTTTCGGTATTTTTCGTTCGCGGCGGCAAACTTCTTGGCAATCGGATAATCGATGTCGAGCGCGAGCCCGGCGCTGAAACCGAGCAAATCCTTGCTTCTTTAATGCAGCGTTTTTATGACCGCAACCTTATTCCCGCACTGATTTACATCTCGATGCTACCAGAAAGCGTTGATTCAATGAGGCAATTACTCAGTCGACAGGCCGGGAAAAAGGTTGTCATAGCTGTTCCAGCTCGCGGACAATTCAGGCATCTTTTGCAGATGGCTGATACCAATGCCCTTGAAGTTTTGAAAAACCTGAAGACGGAAGGGCTGCATCGCATCGATGCCGGTGTAATCGACCTGCAGCAGCGTTTGAGTCTGGCAAAGGCGCCTATAAGAATCGAATGTATCGATATTTCTCATATACAAGGGGTTGACCCGGTGGCTTCGCTGGTGGTGGCAGTCAATGGCCAGGCAAAAAAATCCGATTATCGTCTTTTCCATATTAAAGAAGCTGGTGGTGGTGATGACCCGGCCTCGATCGGCGAAGTGGTGCGGCGGCGGGTCAAACGCCTTTTGCATGAGAATCTGCCTTTGCCCGACCTTTTGATCGTCGATGGCGGCATCACCCAGGTTCGTTCGGCCGAGCGTGAGATTCAAAATCTCGGCGTCGAAATTCCGCTGCTTGGACTTGCCAAACGCGAGGAACTACTGGTAAGCTCAGATGGAATAGAACGGCGACTGCCGCATACCTGTCCGGGAATGCGTGTCGTCATCAAGCTGAGAAATGAAGCACACCGTTTTGCCAACAGTTTTCAGAAGAAAACCCACAGTCGTCGAATGGTGCGATCTTCGTTGCTTAATCTACCGGGAGTCGGGCCGGTCATTCTAAGGAAAATACTCTGGGCATTCGGCTCTATGGATCGAGCCGCTGCCGCTGGGGCTCAGGCTATCCGGGAGAAGGCCGGGATTCCCCTTAAGACTGCGGAAATAATCGTTGAGGCTGTAAAAGATGAGAAAAGGTAAACTCAGAAATTTTATCGTGCTGGCAGTGTTGCTGCCGTTGGCTTTTCTGGCCATGTCTACCGGCAGCAAGGCGTTGCCCCTTACCGACACCGAGCTCGGCGAACGTCTGCAGCAGGGATTCACTCTGGCATTTGCTACGCCGGAAGGGTTCAAGGAAACCGGAGTTTTCAAAATTCTTGGTTATCTGGAGCCTGAAGTGGCGATGATTCACAAAATAACTCCCAAACCGGCAAGTTTGAAAATAGAATTTAGCGACTCCGGTGAAGCCGGGAAATTTTCAAGCATCAAGGTGATCTGCAGTGAGGTAAAATACTACAGTCTGACTATTGCTACGGCAACATTTGAGTTTCCCAACTGCCGGCTCGATAGTCAGGCTTTGGCGAACAATAGAATCAGGTTTCTCGATACCGACGAAATAAAGCTCAAGACCGAAGTTTCCGAGGGCGATATCCTTAAGGTCTTCGACCTGTATGCGCAGGCGCGGTCGCTTAGAGACCTGCGACTGGAGCTCAAACAGAACCGGGCCAATCTTGGTGGATGGTTTCGAAAGGGCATTCTGACCGTTAAATTTGAGGTTCGTGGTGGTGTTAAGCTGGTCAGTCCAAAGGTGGTCAATTTCAATTGTGACCGTCTGACTCTAAATCGGATTCCTCTGCCAAGAAATGCTGCCCGGTCAATGATTGCCAACATCAACCCGGTTTTTGATTCAAGAAAAACCTGGTTGAATTTGAATATCGACAGTATCAACATCCACGATGGGTTTGTCGAAACCAATGCCAGAATCAACCGAAGGGAAGGGTAGAAAAATATGCCGACATCAAGAAGAATTCACCGTATTGCCAAAGCCATTCATAATCGTCAGCCGGACTTGATAATCGCTCTTGATGGGGTACACGACCAACACAATCTCTCAGCGGTTTTGCGTAGTGCCGACGCTACAGGAGTCGGTCGCGTTATCTGGTTTCCCGACATTCGCAAACCCGAAACCGTCAATCCCGAAGTTTCCAAAGGCTCTGAGAAATGGGTAAAGCTTGAAACCGTCGGTAATTTGAAAAATCGCTTGTCTGAACTGAAAAAGCAGGGGTTTAAAATTGCGGCTACGCACATGGGTGCCCGGGCTGTTGATTTTCGCAGTCTGGACTGGACGAGTCCCTGGGTGGTGGTTATGGGGAACGAGCAGAGCGGTTGCTCAGATGATATTCTCGAGGTTGCCGACGAAAACATCTTTCTGCCGATGCTTGGCTTTGTACAAAGTTTGAATATTTCGGTCGCCTCGGCAGTGATAATGTACGAAATTCAACGACAGCGTGAAAACGCCGGGATGTACAACCGAACGATGCCGCTCGCCCATGTACAGTCTCTGTTTGAACAATGGCAGCTTGAGCCGGAAGGCTATGAACTCCAGTCGATGCTGCAGCGCCCCGAGGGTGAACTGCCGGCCCGGGAATTCGAGCATCAGGATGGCCGGGCGGTACGCAAATTTCCCAAAGTTGCGCCTGAATAGCCTTTCAACAGGCCAAGAATAAAAATTTATTTTTTTTCATTTTTATCATAAGCAAAACCCTTAACCCTTCCGAACAAAAAGTACACACAAAATAAACAGACCCAAATGGAGTTTGGTCGATGGGAAAACTTTTACACGGATTAAGGGATTGGTTTAAAGACTTTGTTAAAGCACTGGTATTCTTTCTTTTTCTGCAGACTTATGTGGTACAGGGTTTCGTGATCGAAGGCGCCTGCATGGAGCCGGCTCTTCATTCGCATGAAAAGATCATTGTCAACAAACTGATTTATAAAATCAAGGAACCGACGGTTGGCGATGTGGTGGTCTTTGCCTACCCACTGGAACCGGGAAAAGATTTTATCAAAAGAGTGGTCGGGGTACCCGGTGATATCATCGAAATAAAAGATGGTTATCTGTACCGCAATAACCGAAAAATGCAGGAGCCTTTCGTTCAGGAATATGTTTTCGGCTCATACGGTCCAGTAAAAGTTCCGGCTGATCAGCTCTGTGTTATGGGTGATAATCGTAACAACTCTCACGATTCAAGGTCGTGGGGTCTACTTAAAAGATCCATGGTCAAAGGTCGTGCCGAACTTAAATTCTGGCCCTTTGATTCCGCCGGGACTATTGCCAGTCTTGCAGAATGATAAAAGGTTGACAGCCTCAACCTTGTGTGTATATTCTGACTAGCGTCAGGAGAAAAGCGTGGGAACATCCTTCAAAACCAGCAGTTTCATATGTCCGAGTTGCTCGTCTAATTTCGAGGCGAGGATTGTAAAATCCGTTACCCATCAGGGTCAGGATTCAGACTTTTTTCCCCATTACCTGGGGGAAAACCCCCTGCCATTTTTTCTGGTCAGATGCCCGGAATGCAGTTTCACTGCCTATCCAGAAGATTATGCGCCGAAAATGGGTGAGCAGAATAAAGTTACGCCGGCCTTTATCAAAAAGGTTTTGAGTCTGCCGGTTGCAAAAAAATTACCCGAAGAAGCCCTGAAGTTTTTCATTGCCGGCAAGGTATATGAAGAAAATCAGCGCAACCCCTATCACATAGGTAATTTGTATCTCAGGGGCTCATGGTGCTGTCGTCTCATTGAAAATCGCAAACTGGAGATTGAATTGCAACAGCTGGCTGTTAAATATTTAAAACAGTCGGTTGAGCGTTCGACGATAACCAACCCGGATAATCTGCCAATCGTAATCTATCTGGTTGGCGAGCTGTACCGTCGGCTTGAAGACCGGCAATCGGCGCGAGAATGGTTCGGTTCTGTCGAAGAGTTCGTTATCGATAATGATCAGCAGTGGATACTCGAACTGACTCAAAAGCAGGCTGAATTAAATGAACATTTTATAAACTGAGGCTCACATTGAAAGGGAGTGAGGGTCTCTAGTCTTAAAAATCCTGTTTTTTTCCAGAAAAGTTTGTTATTTTCTTGCAAATACCATAAACTTACAGAACTGGGGAAAATCAGGATTTTTTTTCGGGGCGCAAAATGGAACGAATCAAAGTAAAATATGCAGACGAAAAGGGTCGGGCGAGAGAAGAAATTTTTGAAACCCGATCGATACAGGAGATGCGTACAGCTTTTCAGGCTCAGGGGTACTATATAATCTCGGAAGAGCCCGAAGAACTGCCATTGTCTGAACAGTTCAAGAAATTCTTTAAAATCGGCGCCGGTGCTTCGATTAAAGAGTTGAACGAATTTACCAAGCTGTTGCGTACCCTGATAAAATCAGGAATGCCGATCAATGATGCCCTCGACGTATTGCTCGATGGGGCTGAAGACACCCAGCTCAATCGGGCCCTGCGCCAGGTAAAGGAAGACATCAGCGAAGGAATTGCGCTAAGTACCGCTTTAGGAAGACATCCTGATGTGTTTCCCGATATTTATATCAAAACCATTGTTGCCGGCGAAAAATCAGGAGCACTGGAAAATATCCTGCAGCGACTGACCGAATATTTCGTCAGTACGATGAATATCAGAAGAAAAATCATTGCTGCCCTGATTTATCCGGTAATTTTGCTGGTGGTTTCGCTGCTGGCGGTTTCTTACATGGTTGTTGCCGTCGTTCCTGAGTTTTCGGGACTTTTTAACAGTCTTGGCGTTCCCTTGCCCCTGCCGACCCGGATCTTGCTGGGAACCTCTGATTTTCTCGGTGAATGGTTCTGGCTGATTATTTTTGCCGGTATTCTGGCGGCATCTGCGCTTTACAGCTATTATAAAAGCCCCCAGGGAAGACGCAGTGTCGATAGTTTGAAATTGTCCCTGCCGGTGGTGCGGGATCTTGAGAACAATTATGCCTTGAGTCAGTTCTCGCGAACCCTTTCAACCATGGTCGAGGGCGGAATTCCTCTGCTCGACAGTCTGCACGTAGTCCTTGAAAGCCTCGAGAACAAGGTCCTCGCCGCCAAATTTGCCGTTTTGCCCGAACTGCTTGAGAAGGGCCTTGGTTTTGGCCGCGCCTTGAAAAAGATCCCCGGCGCTCCCATGGTTATGGTGCGAATCATTCATGTCGGCGAAGAGTCGGGAAATCTGGGTGAAATGCTGGATAATCTGGCTGATCACTACGATGAAGAAATTGTTGAAACAACCGATGCAATAACCGCCCTTATCGAGCCGGTAATGTTTCTGGGAATTGCCCTTGTGGTCGGAACTCTGGTGATAGCTCTGCTTTATCCGGTTCTTACAGCGGCCTCCAACATCAACTGAGACAGGAATAGACATGGAAAGCTTTAAAGACTATCTGGTAAAACAAAAAATTGTCGATGCGGCCCTGGCAGAAAAGGCGCTATCAGAATGCGGCGGCGATATTGACCGCTTTCTGCGTCGTCTTGAACAAAATCCTGAAGTTGCCGATGACGCTTTAATTAAGGCTTATGTGACCACCTTCAAGAAAAAAAGCCTGTGCGAAATTCTCGTTGAAGAAGGGTACATTTCCATCGAGTTCATTCAGAAAATAATCGACGAGTTTGGGGCGGTTCCGGCGAATATTGGTCAGATTCTTATCGACCGGCGGGTAATAACTGAAGAGGAATATGCCCGCGCCGTAGCCAGTGAACTGGGTATCGAATACGTCGATCTTGCGCATTACGAGGTCAATGACGAGCTTTTCAACAGTATCGACGTTGCCCTGATGCGTCGTTATTGTTTTATCCCGCATCGCCGGGAAAACAAGGACATTCACCTGATAATGTCAGATCCGGGCAATGTCGACGCGATCGAAGAACTCGAAGTTCAACTTGGCTTGCCGATAGTACCGCTGGTTGCTTCGCGAATCAGCCTGCAAAAACTTTTGTCGCTGATGGTTGAGACCAGTCTTGATTCCAAGGTTGTTTTTGGCGATCTTGAAAACTTCCCGCCGCTTGAAGTAGTGGTCGAGGAAGAAGATGATGACAGTTCGCCTGCTCCCGGAGTTGCCACGGCCTCGGGCTTTGGCTCGGACACCACCGTTGTTCGGATGGTAGACGCCATTCTGCTCAAAGGTGTGCGTAAGAGAGCCAGCGATATCCATTTCGAGGTATATGAATCGCAGCTCAAGGTAAAATATCGAATTGACGGAGTACTGTTCGAAGTCCTCTCCGATGTTGAACCACGGTTTCGCGGGCCGGTCATTTCGCGATTGAAAATCATGGCCCAGCTTGATATTGCCGAGAAGCGCATTCCACAGGATGGCAGATTCAAACTTAAGATCGACGACCGTTTTGTCGACTTTCGTGTTTCCGTTTTGCCCTCTATTTTTGGCGAAACGGTAGTTTTGCGTATTCTCGACAAATCTGCCCTTGGCCTTGACATTCAAAAGCTGGGACTCGAAGGTGAAGATCTTCTGATGTTCAAGCGTAATGTGAAAAAGCCTTATGGAATGGTTCTCGTCGCCGGTCCCACCGGTTCGGGAAAAACCACCACTCTATATTCGGCGATAAAGTTTGTGCATACTCCTAAGG
>CAZTHA010000191.1:0-8368 GCA_964613435.1 uncultured bacterium | reverse complement strand
CCCCTTGCCGTTGCCAAGCGCGCACGATCCGGATTTTATCGGACGGAGAAACTCGTGCGTATACGGATATCGTTTTTATTCGCTGATTCAACTCCTCCTCCGACATAAGAGCAAGCTCGCTCCCGGTGACCGAATCGTCCCCGTCAACTAAAATCCCGAGATCCTTTGCGATAGCAGAGGCCGTCAACACATGGTCCCCGGTTATCATAACGGGCTTTATCCCCGCCTCTCGGCATAGCGATACCGCTTTTTTCGCTTCAGGGCGCGGAGGGTCAATCATACCCATCAGTCCCATGAAATTCAGCCCGGTTTCCAGTTCTTCGGGCGTCGGCTGCGCAGGGGGCGCTTCAATCTCTTTATAGGCCACAGCAAGGACCCGGAGCGCAAGTACGCTGAGCTCATCGGCATATTTTTGTCCTGCAGCAATGTTTCCTGCAACGCACCTCTGCGACAGAACATCAAATGCACCTTTGACGATGACCACATTTTTCCCATCGATCCGATTAACCGTTGTCATCAACTTCCGTTCTGAATCAAATGGAAGCTCGGCCAGTCGGGGATGTGCGATGTCCAACGCTTCTTTCGCCATGCCATTTTTATGGGCAGCCAGTATAATGGCAGTTTCCGTCGGATCGCCGATATGTTTCTCACCGCCGTCTTCAAAAAGCACTTTGCCGTCGCAGCACAAAGCAGCATAGCGAAGCAGTCGATCAGAGGAGAGGAGTCCGTCCTCCCGAAGATCATGAAGAGAAGCCGTCTCTGCGTCAAATAAATGCGTCAGCATCATACGGTTCTGCGTCAATGTTCCGGTTTTATCTGAACAGATAACAGACGCACTGCCCAGCGTTTCCACGGCGGGAAGCCTGCGAATGATCGCATGACGCTTCACCATGCGCTGTACGCCTATGGCTAAAACAATGGTGACGATTGCTGGCAGGCCCTCCGGAATTGCGGATACGGCCAATGCCACCGCCGTCATAAAGATCTCCATCACGGGCATCCCATCGATCAGACCGATGATAAAAATCACGCCGCAAGCAGCCAGAGCGGCAATCCCGAGATATTTACCGAGCGATGCAAGTTTCTGCTGTAAAGGAGTCTGCGTATCCGGTTCATCAGCTAATAGGTTCGCAATCTTTCCCATTTCAGTATTCATTCCGGTGCCTGTTACCATCGCTTTCGCCCGGCCATAGGTGATTCCACAGCCAGAGTAAAGCATGTTATGGCGATCCCCGAGCGGCGCGTCTTTTGCCACCTTCGCCTCGGCATCCTTTTCCGCAGGGACGGACTCTCCCGTCAGAGCGGATTCCTCTGATTTCAAACTGGCGGAGCTGAGTATTCGAGCATCAGCCGGTACAAAATCTCCGGATTCCAAAAGGATAATATCGCCTGGAACCAACTGCGATGCGTCAAGGATTGATTCCTGGCCATTTCGGAGGACGCGGGCATGGGGCGCAGAGAGGCTTTTCAACGCTTCCAACGCCTTTTCCGCTTTGCTTTCCTGCATGACGCCCATAACTGCATTTAAAACAACGATTAGGAGGATCAGCACCGGCTCAAAAAAACCGTGTCCCTCGTAAACTGCTATGGCAAATGATATGACGGCGGCAGCTATGAGGATCAGAATCATGACATCCTTAAACTGCTCAAGAAAGCGCCGCCAATTGGTTTTCTTCTTCTTTTCCCGCAGCTTGTTTTCGCCATATTGGCGAAGAAGTTCTTGTGCTTTATCGTCAGCAAATCCGATTTTGGGATTTGCCTGTAGTTCCTTTACGATTTGTTCCATTGCGTCATAATGTGCGATCAAAATGATACCCCCAATTCTTAATAGCAATGTGGCGTCAACAATTTACAACACGGGTGGTTTCCATTTGTGGAGATACGGCTGCCTGCGATGGGTAGCTCCCTTATGGTAACTCTTCTAGATGGTCTCGAATATGATCGCTGATTTTTTTCAAACGGAAGAAGATGATGACATTATCTATCCCATATGAAATCAGCATGAGACCAATTGAATAGGATATGATCACTGCAGAAAGGATCGGGGAGAACAAGAGCAGGAACCCCAAGGCCGCACCCAAGATACCAAATGTTAGAATCCACCCCCACAAATTCGAACCCTCGGACTTTATGGCCATTGAGCCGACAATACGCATGATACCGGAAGACATCACCCATACGGCAAAAGCAAACGGAAGAATTGCGGTCAACGCCTCGGTCCCTCGTCCAAATAAAACCCAAACAGCAAAAAGGGCGGTAACAGTTCCACTTGCCAGCATCCAGCCGGAACGATTATCCTTTTTCTCATTCCAAAAAGACACGATTTCGGAAGCACCCGATATCAACATGGAGATTCCGATAAAAATTGCAAGCGTGACCAGGTTCTCAAGCGGTGTAAACAGCATGGTGATACCCAGTATCACTACGAATATCCCGGATAGAAGCAGTAGCCACTTCATAGATTTGAGCACTGTTTTCATAATCAACACTCCTCTCCTTTAACACGTTAATCTATCTTTGTACTTAGCGCCTGTTCCTTCTGCCGATGATTGCTGCCATGCGGAGCAACTGCGTTACAGCGGCAATTAAAGCTGCCACATAGGTCAACGCTGCCGCAGAGAGCACTTTTTTCGCGCCTCTTTGTTCTTCTTCTGTGATATTCATGCCGGACAGTGCGGCCACGGCACGGTTCGAGGCGTTAAATTCCACAGGCAGAGTCACGAGCTGGAACACGGCAATCAACGCGTATCCAATCAGGCCAACGTAAGCAAGTGGATACCAACTTAACAACAGCCCGACTAAAACCAGCGGAACTGCCAGCTTGGATCCGAAATTAGTAATCGGGACAATCGCACCACGGATTTTTATCGGGACATATCCTTGCGCGTATTGTACCGCATGTCCGCATTCATGAGCGGCAATCCCTACAGCCGCCACAGAGTTAGAGCTGTATACACCCTCGGATAGACGGACAACATTGGTACGCGGGTCGTAATGATCGGTCAAGTTTCCTTTCACTCTTTCGATCTGAACATTTCGCAACCCGTTCTCATCTAATATGCTCCTTGCGGCCTGATAGCCGGTGCAGCCATTTCTGCAGGGGATATTGCTGTATTGCTTATAGGTTGCTGAAACCCTATACTGCGCCCAAACCCCGATGATCATTGGGATAATGACAAATACAAAATAATTTGAATCGTAAAACACAGGGCACTTCCTCCTTTCGAATTTGCGCTACGCCTCTTTCGTGCTGTATTTAGGATATAGTAGTTATCTCAACCAAACTTCAATTCAAGCCCTTGTTTTTGTTGAAGTTCAGTTGATGCTGGGCAGAACAAAGCCCCGTCTCAATGTGTCGGGGCTTTGAAAAAAGCTACAATATTATGGATCAATGCGATGAGATCGGCTGTTTGTTTGCATCTGCAGCTAGTTTCGTTCCTGCCTCATCCTTGTGATTACGCCGGAGAGTGACGCAATAGAAGATAGAGAGGACACTTGCGGCAGCAAATAGCACGATAAAAGCCGACCATATACCCCCGCCTAAGCGCAGTGCCGGATTTTTGGCAAACCAGATCAACGCCCACAAACTCCATACGCCTGTCAGTATGCTGCTTACCAGATTGTCGCGGAATTTCCATAGAAGAAAGAGGCAAGCAAGACCGCAGAATGGAACAAAGATGGTACAGGTAAGAATATCACTTACCGTATGTCCCTCAATTGAAGAACTGATGCTTTCTGACAATGCTGTATGTTCAGTGGGGAACCATGTGTAGGATGCCAAGCTGACCCCACCGCCGTCTTGGGCATAAAATGGCACGAACAAAAGAACAAGGCTGACACAGATTAGTATGGAGAGAGCGATTGTAACAACGGTACCTGTTTCATGCTTCATGTTTCATCCTCTTTCGAATTCTGCACGGATCGGTTCGAACCTGATATCGTAGTTGAATGATATAATGGCTACATTAACCAGTCCTCAATTCCAGCCCCGCTTTTGTTGAAGTTCAGTTGAAGTTCACTGAGAAGCGGACAGTCCCTTTGCCTATCACACAGAATCAGCAGGGCTTTCGCCTAAAAGCCGCATAAATTCTTCGCCAGTGATGTTTTCCTTTTCCAGCAGGTATTCCGCAATTTTGTTTAAAGAATCCAACTTGCTCTTCAACAAAGCAATCGCGCTTTGCTGGCAGCTTGCCAATATGCCGCGCACTTCTTCGTCGATTTGCGTTTCGGTTTCGGGCGAACATTTTTTGACACTGTTTCCGTCAAGATAGCGGTTTTGCAGACTTTCGAGCCCCATGGGGCCGAACTTTTCGCTCATACCGTATTGTGTGACCATTCCACGGGCAAGCGCGGTTGCGCGTTCAATGTCGTTTGATGCGCCCGTACTGACTTCGCCAAACTCCACGATTTCAGCCGCACGTCCTCCGAGCAGTGTGGTAATTTGCGCGAGAAGCTCGCTTTCGGTCATCAAATAACGCTCTTCCTCCGGCATGTTCATGGTATATCCCAGGCTGCCCATGGTGCGCGGTACAATGGTAATCTTCTTAACAGGCTGGCTGTTTTTCTGAAGGGCGCTTGTCAGCGCATGGCCAACCTCATGATAAGCTACCATACGGCGTTCCTTTGCATTCATAATCCGGTCCTTTTTTTCTTTACCTGCAATGACCACTTCCACTGCTTCCATCAGATCCTTCTGACACACGGCTTTTCTGTTTTCCTTTACCGCCAAAAGAGCTCCTTCGTTGACCATATTGGCAAGATCGGCACCGGTAGCGCCGGAGGTAGCAAGAGCCAGCTCGTGAAGATTGACGTCATCGGCAAGTACAACCTTATTGGCGTGTACCTTTAAAATAGCCTCACGTCCCGCCAAATCAGGTTTTTCGACAATAATGCGACGGTCGAAGCGTCCGGGGCGAAGCAGGGCTTTATCGAGAACTTCGGGCCTGTTGGTGGCCGCCAATACGACAATTCCCTTGTTTCCATCAAACCCATCCATTTCGGATAGAAGCTGGTTGAGAGTCTGTTCCCGCTCATCATTTGAACCGAGCTGGTTATCGCGGCTTTTCCCGATGGCGTCTATTTCATCGATAAAAATAATGCACGGCGAGTTCTTCTTGGCATTTTCAAACAAATCCCTCACGCGGGACGCGCCAACGCCTACAAACATCTCAATGAATTCACTGCCGGATATGGAGTAAAAGGGGACATTCGCCTCTCCGGCCAGCGCTTTCGCCAGCAGTGTCTTGCCCGTTCCCGGAGGACCGACAAGTAAAGCGCCCTTGGGCTGTTTTGCGCCAATTTCCTGATATTTTGCTGGATTGTGTAAAAAGTCCGCAAGCTCAGCGAGGCTCTCCTTCGCCTCATCCTGCCCGGCGACATCGCTGAACTTCACGCCGGTACTTTTTTCGATATTATATTCCTTAGCTTTGCTCTTTCCCACGCCGAAGATATGGCCCATGCCTCCGGCTCCACCGTTTTGTCCCATTTTTTTCATCAGTTTTCTCATTAAAAACGCATAGAAGAAATACATGAGAAACACCGGAAGAACCCAGGACATCATAAAACTCATAATGGGAGAGCTTGTGCGTGTCTGAAGTTTGTAAAACGCCACTCCATTCTCACTGAGCCGATCCACCATGGCTGGATCATCGATCCTTACGGCAGTATAGATGTCCTTTGCGGAGGGCGCGGGCTGATGGTTGGAGGCAGTATCACGTCCGGCGGGATATAAAATCTGCTCGACCACCGCGAGATCCGCATCTTTTTTTAAGGACAATCGCACCGTATCGTCATCGATTTGCACTTGATGGACACTTCCGCTTTCAACAAGCCTGATAAACTGGCTGTATTCGATTTGCGATCCGGAACTAATATTGTTTGTGAAGACAAGATTGATCAGGAACGTAATCAAAAATATGACCGTGATGATATTGAAAAGGTTATTCTTTTTAGGCGTGTTCTCTGCGGATGGTCCATTTTTATCGGCGGGTGGCATTCCACCCGCTTGACTTGGATTTATCTGATTGAGGTTGTCACTGCTGTCGGTGTGCTTATCCGGCTTCATATTTCTTCCTCCTTTATTTTGCAAGGATCTATCTGTGTTTTGCTTGCCTTGGCTTCATGGTATAATAACGACATCAACCAAAGTTCAACTGAAACTGCAAGTTAGTTGAAGTTCAGTTGAAACTATTTGGGTATACTGCCGTAGGAGGAGTGATCGCAATGTTTAATATACTTGTAGTTGAAGATGATTTTCACACGAGAAAGCTGATTTCGGATGTTTTACAGGACGAACGCTATATTCCGGTAGTGGCGCAGGATGCGCAGAAGGCCCTCGATATTTTAGAGCATCAGCATATTGATCTGATGATAACCGACATCATGATGCCGGGCATGGATGGCTACAGCCTGACCGAAATGCTTCGAGATGCAAAGTACGATTTTCCTATATTGATGATGACGGCCAAAGAAACGATCAAGGATAAGCGCAAAGGGTTTCTTGTGGGAACAGATGACTATATGGTAAAACCTGTCGATGAAGAGGAACTGATCCTGCGAGTTAAGGCGCTTTTGCGGCGAGCGAAAATTGTAAATGACCGGAAAATCGTCATAGGAAAAGTGAGCCTGAATTATGACTCGCTGACCGTAAGCCGCGAATCAGAGCGTTTTACTCTCCCTCAGAAAGAATTCATGCTCTTATACAAGCTGCTGAGTTATCCTGACACGATTTTCACCCGGATGCAGTTGATGGATGAAATTTGGGGATACGATTCTCAAACGGACGATCACACCGTAAGCGTGCATATCAGCAGGCTGCGCGAACGCTTTGGAGGCTGGCCGGAGTTTGAGATCACGACTGTACGAGGGTTGGGTTATAAGGCGGTGAAAAACGATGAGAGATGAGTACCAAGATATAAAGAATGCCATAAAGCGAAGGCTAACCTCGCTCTTATTTCTCGTCCTTTTTGTATTTGTCATTCTGCTTGTCAGTATAATCGTATCAGGCGGCTTATCGTATCTTCTTATCAATGCAGGTATTTTACCGCCTTTGTCCGAGAGACGGTTTCCCGTGGTGTTAATCTTCTTATTGCTTGTCAGCTTATTTATCGGGACGCTGATTGCCATTATTGGAGGAGACCGTTTTTTGCGCCCGCTGCGTGATCTTACGGAGGCCACCAAAGAAGTCGCCGCAGGGAACTTTAACGTCAAGATAAAGACTGGCTGTACGTTAGAAATTGATCGTTTGGCCATCAATTTTAATGAGATGACAACGGAGCTTGCGAGCATTGAAAAACTCCGCAGTGATTTTATCAGTAATATTTCTCACGAATTTAAAACACCCATTGTTTCCATCAGAGGCTTTGCAAGACGGCTTAAAAAAAGTACGCTGACAGAGCAGCAGCGGGAGGAATACCTGGATATCATCATTGCGGAGACTGAGCGCTTGACGAGGATGTCCAGCAATGTCATGCTTTTATCAAAACTTGAAAATACGGAGAGGCTTTTTGAAAAGGCTACCTATTCTTTAGATGAGCAGATCCGTAAGACGATCCTGCTTTTAAAGCCTCAGTTGGAAAAAAAGCGGCTGGAGTTGGAGATCAGTCTTGAGCCGACGCAGGTGGTCGGAAATGAAGAAATGATGAGCCATGTGTGGATCAACCTACTGGAGAACGCCGTAAAATTCAGTCCGGAGGGCAGCACCGTCGAAATAGCGCTTAAATCCAATGGAACCTATGCCGACGTATCGATTTCCGACAAGGGGATTGGCATGGATGCGGAGATGAAAAAACATATCTTTGAAAAATTCTATCAGGGCGACGATTCGAGAATCACGGAGGGAAGTGGGCTTGGCCTTTCGTTGGTAAAAAGGATCCTGCAGCTCTGTGATGGGCAAATAATCGTTGAAAGCACACCGGGCGAAGGAAGCCGCTTCACTGTTTTTTTACCTGTACACGAATAAAAACCATTGGAGGGGGTGTTTATTCGCATTTTTTGCAGAACATAAAAATACACACCCCCTCTGAAAATTATAGTGAGGGGGTGTGTGCTGTAACCCGATAGGGTGCAATATGCTTTAAGAATTCTAATTTATTTCAATATTGATGCTTGATTATATCCGTTATGAGAATACCGCTCGGAATACAATATACCCAACAGGAGTATTCTCTGCTCTCAAAACCCCGCCATGTAGTTCCGTAATCTTTTGCGCGATGGTTAATCCTAATCCATTGCCCGGCTCGGTATGAGAAGCGTCTCCCCGGTAAAATTTTTCAAAAATATGTGTTGCCACTTCTTCAGACATTACACTGTTTGCGCCGCCGCAGCGCGGCCGCAAGTTGACGGTCTTGCCTGACCGTGAATTGACAGA
>CAZTHA010000190.1:0-8386 GCA_964613435.1 uncultured bacterium | reverse complement strand
AAAATCTGGGTCATACCAACTTTGGTACCCAATATTGCCTTAACGCCCATTATTTTCCTCCTTTTCCTTCCAGTGTGCTCACAGCATCTTAATTTCGATGTTTACACCGGAGGGAAGGTCCATATTCATTAAAGAATCAACAGTCTGACCTGACGGATTATAAAGATCGATGTTACGTTTGTGAATTCTCATTTCGAACTGCTCGCGAGAGTCTTTGTTAACGAAAGGAGAACGAAGAACTGTATATTTCCGGATTTCGGTCGGCATCGGGATCGGGCCGGAAATTTTAGTTCCTGTGCGTTTTACGGTGTCACAGATTCTGGCAACAGATTGATCAAGAAGACGATGATCAAATGCCTTCAGAGACAACCGCATCTTCTGCTTAGCCATTTTAAAATCCTCCTTGTGGATTTCAATAAAAATCGATTGTGGCGCCTATTGATCGCCGGCAATCATGTGCTGTGGTGGATGGTGGTAGCCAAACACCCCGAGAATACGTTCAGTTACACTTTTTGGAACTTCATCATAGTGAAGCAGTTCCATAGCGAAGCTGGCACGGCCCTGTGAGAGTGATCTCAGCTGGGTCGAGTAACCAAACATGTCTGAAAGCGGTGAGTGACATTCAATTATTCTGATGTCATCGCGCATTTCCATGTTGATCACCTTGCCGCGTCTTGAGTTCATGTTGCCGATAATATCACCCATATACTGCTCGGGTGTTTCAATTTCGACCTTCATGAACGGTTCGAGCAGAACCGGCTTTGCAGCTCGCAAAGCAACTTTCATTGCTTCATAAGCAGCAATTTTGAAGGCGATGTCGTTGCTGTCGGTTTCACTGAAAGTTCCACCAGTGACAACTACATCAACATCCGTTACCGGGAAGCCTGCAAGAATACCATCATTCATTGCGTCCTGACAACCTGTTTCTACGGAAGAAACAAATTTTGCCGGAATTTCTTCAAGCCTGGCACGATTTTCAAAACGGAAGCCTTTGCCACGTTCAAGGGCTTTAACCTCAAGAACGACATGGGCGAACTGCCCCTTATTGCCAATCTGACGTTCGTAGCGACTTTCGCCGCGTCCGGTGCCGGTAATGCCTTCTTTGTAGGCAACCTGCGGTTTGCCTACGCTGGCATGAACACCAAATTCTCTGGTTATGCGATCGACGATAACATCGAGATGTAACTCGCCCATGCCTGAGATCAGGGTTTCGCCAGTGTCAGGGTCAATCTTGGCTTTAAAGGTTGGGTCTTCATCCATGAGTGCGGTAAGCACTTCCGTGAGTTTAGAAAGATCGGCCTGGGTTTTGGGTTCAATTGCAACCGAAATGACGGTTTCGGGAAAGGTAATTTTTTCGAAAGTAACGTAATCAGGATCGGTTGACAGGGTTTCGCCTGTGCCAACGTTCTTCATTCCTACGGCGGCAACGATATCGCCGGCCTGGGCTTTCGGAATGTCCTGGCGCTGATTTGCATGCATTTGCAGTAATCGGCCAATACGTTCTTTTCGGCTTTCGCGATTGAGGTTATAGACAACTTTGCCGGATTCGAGGCAGCCGGAATAAACTCTAAGATAAACCAGCTTGCCAACGTGGGGGTCAGTTGCCACTTTAAAAGCAAGAGCTGCAAATGGAGCATCTGGGTCAGCGGCGATTTCTACTTCCTCATGATTTTCGCGCTTATAGCCAATTGCCGCAGGAATATCCAGCGGAGAAGGCAGATAGGCGACGATTGAATCAAGAAGGTCCTGAACGCCTTTGTTTTTAAAGGCTGAGCCGCAAAGAATCGGGATTACCTGATTCTTAACCGTTGCCTCACGAAGGATCTTACGAACCAGTTTTTCTGGAACTTCTTTTTCTTCGAGAAGCATTTCGAGCAATTCATCGTTGAAGGTGCTAAGGGTTTCAAGCATATGATTTCTGGCTTCTTTGGCTCTTTCAAGCTGGTCAGCCGGAATTTCACATTTGCTGAATTCAGCGCCGAGTGACTTGTCATTGTCAAGATTCCAGAGATGTGCCTGCATGGTGACCAGGTCAACATGGCCGGCAAAGCTGTCTTCAGAACCGATCGGCATTACGATTGGCAGGGGTTTTGACTGCAATCTTTCATTAATTTGGGTCACAACCCTTTCAAAGTTTGCGCCAATGCGATCCATCTTGTTAACGAACGCTATTCTCGGCACGCGATATTTATTTGCCTGTCTCCAGACGGTTTCTGACTGCGGCTGTACACCAGCTACAGCGCAGAAAACCACAACCGCTCCATCAAGCACTCTGAGAGAGCGTTCAACTTCTGCGGTAAAATCCACGTGGCCGGGCGTGTCTATAATGTTGATGTCGCATTCACCCCAGTGGCATTTTGTTGCTGCACTGGTAATGGTAATGCCGCGTTCCTGTTCCTGGATCATCCAGTCCATGACTGCGGTTCCTTCATGAACCTCGCCCATTTTATAGGCTTTGCCGGTGTAATAGAGAATGCGCTCGGTGGTCGTGGTTTTGCCCGCATCAATGTGGGCCACGATTCCGATATTACGTATTCTGCTGATTGTCTGGCTTGCGTTCATGATTTTTTGCTCGGTTGATGCTTAAGTGCAATAATTATACTGATAAAGTATTAAACCCGGAAGTGAGAGAAGGCTTTGTTTGCTTCAGCCATTCTATGAACTTCGTCGCGCTTTTTCATTGTAGCGCCTGAATTGTTGAGAATTTCATCGAATTCAGCGGCAAGACGGTCGGCCATTGATTTTTCTTTTCTATCTCTGGAAAACTTGAGGATCCAGCGGAAAGCAAGAGCGATCGCGCGATCAGGTTTTACTTCGATCGGAACCTGATAGTTGGCACCACCAATTCTTTTGCTGCGAACTTCTACGATAGGCTTGGCACTTTCAACAACCTTTTTGAACATTTCAAGGGGATTGTCTTCTTTGCGTTTCTTGGCAACTTTTTCAATTGCATCGTAGAAAATGCGGCTTCCAATGCTTCTTTTTCCATCATACATCAAATTGTTGATGAATCTGGTAACAAGCTTGGAATTGTAAACTGAATCAGGAGTCAATTCTCTTCTGGATACGTGACCACGACGTGGCATGAATCAATCCTCCTTATTTCTTGGGCCGTTTGGCGCCATATTTGGAGCGAGCCTGCATGCGGTTGGCAACGCCAGCGCAGTCAAGAGCCCCGCGGATAATGTGGTAACGAACACCGGGAAGGTCTTTCACACGACCACCGCGAATAAGAACAACAGAGTGTTCCTGCAGGTTGTGGCCGATACCCGGAATGTAAGCAGTTACCTCAATCTTGTTAGTGAGCCTTACACGGGCGATTTTTCGAAGAGCTGAGTTTGGCTTCTTCGGAGTAGTCGTTTTAACGACAGTACAAACACCGCGGCGCTGCGGACAGTTGTCCAGAGCCGGTGAGTCAGATTTGTACTTAACCGCCTGTCTGGCCTTACGAATGAGTTGGTTAATGGTAGGCACAGCTGACACCTTCCTGATAAAGCTCAGTTCCGCCAATACTGCAGAACTGCCACCCGCATAGAGCAAGGTGGAATATTGATATTAGCACATCTTGAAGCCCCTGTCAACGTACTTTTCATGGGAAAAAATGAAAGAATACGGACAGAAATATTTTTATTATTTTACTATTAAATATCATTAATATGCAAATTTCAGCCATTTTTTTTTGTCTTTTTTGGTGCTGAAGTTCTCTGATAGTTAAAAATAGTTTTACATGCCCAGATAAAATAAATAATTGGTATTATAACGCCGGTTGTGTTAGCTTAGGACCCCGAAAAAGAACCGTAACTTTAGGTTATTTGGAGTTGAAAATGTCTGAAAATGCTTTGCTTATGCTAGGCCATCACACAAATCTTTTATTTATAATTGGATTGACCATCATCCTTGGCACGATTGGAGCAAGAGTTTTTCAAAAACTCAATATTCCGCAAGTCGTAGGGTTTATTTCCATAGGTGTTGTTATTGGTGAATCTGGATTCAATTTACTTTCCCACGATTTTCTTGAGGCCATGAGGAATCTGAATTTTATTTCGCTTGGGGTTATCGGCTTTAGCATCGGTGGAGAATTGAAGTTGGAAATTTTCAAAGCTCATGGAAAAGAATTTTTTATTTTACTTCTTGCTGAGGGACTTGGAGCTTTTTTTCTGGTCAGCCTGGGAACTGGCGCAGCAATATATTATTTTACCGGCAAAGTATTCCTTGCGATTGCTATAGGAGCTCTTCTTGGAGCAATTTCTTCGGCAACGGCCCCGGCAGCAACTGTAGATGTTCTTTGGGAATATAAAAGCAAAGGCCTGGTAACAACTACAATTCTTGCCCTAGTTGCCCTGGATGATGGTTTAGCATTGATTCTTTTTGGCCTGGCTTCCTCTGTCGCCAAAGTTGTTATGGGAACAGGTGCTTTCAGCATTGTCAGCGTTTTAAAAGAACCCCTTTATGAATTTTCGACTGCCATGATAATTGGCGGCATTATTGGTCTTATGCTCAATCGCTTTATTAGGGCCCTTAAAGATCCAGAGAAGACACTTGATTTTGCCTTCGGCAGCATTCTTCTAACCTGTGGAATTGCAATGCTTATGGAAGCAAACCTGATTCTGGCAACGATGGTGCTGGGAGCTACTCTTGCCAACCTTGCTCCAAGAAGAAGTAAGGAGGCTTTTAGCGTCGTAAGTCGTTTTGCCCCGCCTATTTTTGCTTTGTTTTTTATTTTCGTTGGTGCGCGAATGCAACTTGGCGCTTTAACCAAAATGGGCTGGGTCATGGCAATCATTTTTATTGTTGGCCGATCAGCCGGTAAAATTCTCGGGATTTTTTTGGGGGGAAAGCTTGCCGGCAGTCCGGAAAAAATTCGAAAGTGGCTTGGCTTAGGACTTTTCAGTCAAGCTGGCGTGGCAATTGGTCTAACCATTCTGGCGGTACAAAATTTTGACTCGAACATCGGCAACTTAATCCTGATGGTTGTAACGACGACGACTTTCGTCGTTCAACTGATTGGCCCTCCATGTGTTAAGTTCGCAATTACGAAAGCAGGGGAAATTGGGCTCAACATAACCGAAGAGGATTTGATAGCGAGTTATAACATCGAGCAGGTAATGGTTGCAGTAGAAAATAAAATAAGCCCGGCAACCCCGGCATACAAGGTTCTCGAAGTTTTCGCCCAGTCCCCTGCCCTTGCCGTTCCTGTTGTTGATGAGAATAATCATCTTGTGGGCATGATCGGAATGGATGAAATTAAGGAAACATGGTTCACCAGGGAAGATGAAAACCTGATAATTGCAGCCGATATGATGAATTTTTCATATCATCCTATCTATCCTGAGATGCTTCTTTCAGAAGCGGTAGAGCTGGCTGGGGAACTTTCTCTGGATGTTCTTCCGGTTATCAGGTCAAAAGATGATAAGGTTTTTAAGGGACTTCTTGACACAAGATTTCTTCATCAAACTTTGGCCAAGGAACTGATTGCCCGAAAGGAAAGAGCATAAATCAGAGCCTTTACATGGCCAACACACAGTTAATGTACATCACAAAGCCGGGCACTTGAAGGAGTCTTTTCAAGTGCCCGTGTTTGTTTAAGCTTGAGAATTCTCATCGCATGTATTTATTGTAATAGGACTTAACCATTAACATGCCCGGAACGAAAATCAGATAGAAAACCACGAAACCGATTCTTACCAGGGGCTCACGGTCGATGAGTCGCATAACCGGGATTTTCATAGTGTAATAGCTGACGAAGTTAACGGCAATGAACAATAGAACTTCAAATCTTATTACCGAACGATTCGCCGCGTATTCTGGTGATTTGTGATCAACGGTGATGAATTTGGTCAGCAATCTGTGGCCAAAGAAGAAAACTGCGCCAAGAGTAAGCATCAGGTTGGCCCAGAAATCCAAACTGGCATTTTCAAGAGGTGACTGGTAAAAAACGTGCAAAAGAAAGACGCTACCAAAGAACAAAACCGGATAACAGACAAACCATACGGCCAGATACTCTATCATCTCAATTACAGCAAAAACCGCGCCCTGAGCCGCATCTAACAAAAGTTTCGCCAGAGAACCCTGCTCGTCACCATGTTTTTGTGGAAGTTGAAAGGTGTTCATATCTTATCAGCTTATGAAGCTTGCCTCCTCTCTTAGTCTATTAAGAAAATAACCGGTTCGGGGCGATTGTAAACCGATAAAAAAAGAGAGCTGTCTCAGCGAGTGAGACAGCTCTCTTTGTAAAGGACAGGTTATTACTTATTCGTCATCATTTTTGCTGATGAACAGTTCCTGTTCGAGTTGGTCAAGATTGTCGCTGTCGGTTGAATCGACCTGAGTGAACAATTCATCAGAGGTACTTTCGACGGCTTCAATTTCAACCGGGAGGTTTTTGAACATTATGTCGCGAGCCACAGACAAACCAGTTCCTGCCGGAATCAGCTTACCGATGATCAGGTTTTCCTTGAGTCCCTTGAGATAGTCGACCTTGGACTTGATGGCAGCCTTGGTAAGAACTCGGGTAGTTTCCTGGAATGAAGCTGCAGAGATAAAGCTGTCAGTGGTCAGAGAGGCTTTGGTGATACCCTGAATCATTGGCACACCGACTGGCGGTCTTTTGCCTTTTTCAACCAGCTTGTTCACTTTTTCTTCGAAGCGGCGAACATGGACTGATTCGTTCTGCAGGAATTCTGAATCACCAGATTCATTGATGACAACTTTACGCAGCATCTGGCGAACGATGATTTCGATGTGTTTATCGTTGATGCTAACGCCCTGATCGCGGTAAACCCTCTGGATTTCATCCATCAGGTAGCGGCGAACGAAAGGCAGACCAACAACTTTTACCAGCTTTTTCGGGAACACCTTGCCATCGGTGAGAATATCACCGGCTTCAATGTATTCGCCGTCATGTACGATCAACCCGGTGGCGCCGAATTGGACACGGACTGGTTTTTCAACACCAGAATTGATATCGCGAATAGATACTGAGCTGCCGGAAATATGGATCACGCCAGATTCTTCAGCAAGGACTGCCTCTTTTTTCGGGCGGCGAACTTCGAAAAGTTCGGCAACACGCGGCAGACCCTGGATGATGTCGGTGGTTTTTCTGGCTGAAGCGCCCCACTTGGCGAGGATTTCACCCTTTTTGACCTTGGCGCCGTCTTCAACTCTGAGTTCAGCACCATCGAGAACCTGATGGGATTCGCCGGGCTGGACGATGATACTTTTGATTGTGCTCTTGAGTTTTCCTTCTTTGGAGAAGTCATGCTCAAGAAGGACAACGCCCTTGTTTTCAGCTTTAAGAACCGCAAGAACCTGGTTTTCTCTTATGTGAGCACCATCTTCGACAGCCAGGGCACCTGATGCAACCATTTCCTTGGTGATCGCGTATTTCTTTTCCTTGAGAACACGCTGGCAGATCTTAACACCAATCGATCCATCTGCATCTTCAACTTGTGAATAGGTTTCAAATGGAATCGGAGTAATGGTAAGTTCACCATCTTTAACGACGGTCGGCGGGAATTTCAAGCTCAGCGTAGCGGGATAACTGAATTCCACACCGCTGTAAACAAGAACCTTCTCGATGATTTCTTCACAGATAATCTTGTTGTAGCCGTAAATGTAGTTCACTTTACCGGAAATCTCAGAAACCATGGGCTCAATGTCGGTTACCAGTTTGTCGCCGGCTTTAACAACCTGACCGTCTTCTACGGCGATTGTCGCTCCGGTGGGCACAGGATACTGAACCTTCATATCATCTTCGCCGATGATATTAACGGCTTCCTGTTCACCTTTAACGATGTAAACTTCTCTTACTGCACCACGATTTTCTTCGAGGATCGAGAAGAAGGCTTCGTCGATTTCAGAACCACTTTCAGCGATAACTTCTTCTGTTTCCTTGTTGATGGCGGCACGAGCCAGGGTGGCATTACGCAAAATTTCCATATCGTCAGAGATCAGATGAACCCTGATTTCCGATTTAATTCTGGTAATTTCGATAACGCCGTCGATTTCAGCCTGAATGACCAGTTTGGTAGTCAATTCACCATTTTCTGCAACATTGGCACCATTGGCAATTTTGCAGTTTTCTTTGGGGCGAAGAATTACACCACGGGGAACGAGATATTCAATTTCGTTTTTAACGATTACGCGTTTGCGATCAAGAGTCTTGTTCGCAGCGCTCTTTTCATTGATAACTCTTACCACACCTGAAATCGGGGCGATCAGCGACAGTGTTTTGTTCTGTTCATCGATGGCAGCGGCCATTTCGCCCTTGAATTCGTATTCTTCTTCAACTTCCTTGGCAACGGATATTTTGGTTCCACCAGAAGAAAGAGCTATGGTTCCTTCCATTTCAGAAATGATCGAGAGCATTTTCTGTCTGGGGTAAACT
>CAZTHA010000189.1:0-8410 GCA_964613435.1 uncultured bacterium | reverse complement strand
GTATTTTTACCGCTGTTGTTGAAAAATGTAAATCGACTGGTCTCTATGTCGGCTATATACCCGATCTGCCCGGAGCCCATTCTCAAGCCGAAACTCTCGAAGAATTAAACGCCAATCTCAAAGAAGTAGTTGAAATGATCCTTGAAGACGGTATCCCCCCTGCAGACTCTGAGTTCGTTGGCACGCAAAGTATTAAGGTTGCCTGATGATCTACGGACCGGCACTTTCAGTAAGACTGGTAATAAAAAAGCTGCAAAGACTTGGATTTGTTGAGGTTAGACAGAGAGGCTCGCATAAGCAATTTCGTCACCCAGATGGCCGACAAACAACTGTTCCTTATCATGCTAACAAAGACATTTCACCCATTTTGGTCAGACAGATCGCCAAGGACATCGGCTTGAACTATCAACAATTTTTGGATCTTTCATAGAAACATTCCAATTTCGGTCTGTATTTTAAACCAGATTGCCACACAATTGAGCTTATTGATTATGTAATTTGAGGTTGTACTATTCCGGGGGCTGTGATACCATTTCCGCAGAATGGGAATGATACTGGCTGCAACTGCTGTCTGCTACGCAATCGCAACTTTTTTTCGGCTGCGCGAAAAGGTTGCCGGTGGCCCTATGAAAAATCATTCCCGAGTTTCTCTGCTGATAGGAATTGGCTTCAATCTTATCCTGCTCTACCTCTCGACGCACAGTGCCAGAACCAGCGCCGAATTCGGGCTTGGCAGTCTTTTTGTTGTCGGGGCGCTGAGCATGGCGCTGGCAGCTATTTTTATCGAACTAATGCTGCAGGAAAATTATTTCAGCATCTTCGCACTGCCGATTAGCCTGACTCTGCTGCTGATGTCGAGTCTGGCCGCCGGACAGATTTCCGGAACGCATTTTGCGAAACCATGGTTCATCGCCCATCTGATCACATCGATAACCGGCGAGTGCTTTTTTGTAATTGCCGCAGTTTCGGCGATAACTTATCTTTTTGTCGTGCGGAAATTAAAAAGCAAAAACCGCCTTAAAGCGCTCTATTTGTTCCCACCGCTTGCACGACTGGACATTATTACTTTTCAGGCAATCACTTCGGGAACCATCTCATTTTTCATTGGTCTTTCAATCGGCTTTTATGGCAATCTCGAGTATTTTGCAAAATTTACCCCGGCTCTCAAGCATTACTTTTCATTAGCGGTATTTTTGTATTACTGCACGATCGTTCTGCTACGCCGAAAAGCCAGATTCGCGGGGCCACGTCTGGCCAATGCGGCATTGATCGGCTTTGCATTGTCGCTGGCATTGATTTTTATTCCCAGCAACGAAATGCATTGGCTTTCGGAGGCAACAAAATGAGCATGCTGCCGATATTCTTCGCCATGGAAAAAATGCGGGTTCTGGTTATCGGAGCCGGTGTAGTCGCCATGCGAAAGGCTCATACCCTGTACGATGCCGGCGCAGATCTGACGGTAATCGCTCCTGAGATTCATGAAGATTTCAAGGTTATGACTTCGATCAAGTTTATTCAAAGAGAGATTCGCGATACAGACCTCGACGACTCCTACAATCTGGCAATCATTGCAACGAATGATTTGAGGCTCAATCAAAAGTTATCAGACCTGTGCCATGCCAAAAGAATTCTCGTATCGCGTTGCGATGATTTTTCACAAAGTGATTTTATCTGTTCCGAACCGGTTGAATTTGATCCGATTGTTCTTGGTATTTACTGTTCAGGCTTGCCGGAAATGGCCAGATTCGTCAAAACCAGATTAGGAAAAAGTTTCGACACGCACCTACTTTCTCTGGCCAGGCTGATGGCGGAGTTGCGCCCATCAATAAAGAAAAAAATCATCGATGAAAAGCAACGTCGGGAGTTTTTCAGGCGCTTCATCAACGATTCAGCCCTGGAAAAAATTGCCGAAAAAGGAATAGATGAATTCAAAGCCGAGGTGCTCAGATGCCTTTGATGCTATTTGGCCTCAATCATAAAACAGCACCTCTGAGTGTCAGAGAAAAGCTCGCTCAGCTTTGCGGCACGCCAATAGAAAATGCGGACGGAGCGAGTCTTGAAGCAGTTCCGGTTTTCACCTGCAATCGCGCCGAGTTTTACTTTTTCGGCCCGACGACTCTGGCAAAAGATAGTTTCGAAAGATATCTTGCCGCCGGCAATCTAGACTATAGTAATCTTCAAGACTATTTCTACGAACTCGACAATGAAGATGTAATCAAACATTTGTTTTCTGTAGCCGCCGGTCTCGATTCAATGATCATTGGCGAAAACCAGATTCTTCATCAGATTAAGGAATCTTATCAGCATTCAACCTTGCAGGGATACGTTGGCAAGCAACTGCATAGCCTTTTTCAAAAATCTCTCGAAGTTGGCAAAAGAGTTCGCAAAGAAACCGGAATATCTGAAAATCGGGTTTCGATCGCTTCGACTGCCGTCGAACTTGCGCGCAGCATTTTCGGGCCTTTGCAGCAATCAACCGCTCTTGTGGTCGGAGCCGGTGAAATGGCCAATCTGGTCGCAGTACACCTTCTCGAAAACGGTGTAAAAAAAATGCTTTTCGTTAACCGCACCCTGGAAACAGCACAGCAAATGGCTGAAAAATTCAATGGCGAGGCACGCGCTTTCGATCAGCTTGATTCATTGATAGGGCAAGCCGACATGGTCATATCTTCCACATCTGCTCCTCATCATGTCATTCGCTATGAATTGATGAAAAAAGTCATGGCAAAGCGCAGTGACCGACCGATGTTTCTCATCGATATCGCCGTTCCCCGTGATGTTGAACCCGAATGCGGCGAACTTGACAATCTCTTTCTTTATGATGTCGATGACCTTCAGAATGTTGTCAATCAGAATATAGCTGCCCGTCGTATCGAAGCTGAAAAAGCACAGGCAATCGTCAATTATGAAGCAGCAGAATTTCAGCTGGCATTGCAGACCTTTACCGTCATTCCCCTGATCAAAGCCCTGCGAGAAATGGCTGAGAAAATACGCGTCGATGAATTCAAAAAATTCGTTGACGAGCACGAAGGTCTTGACGCTGAAACCCTTGCCGTTTTCGAGCAACACAGCAACAACATTATGAACAAACTTCTGCACAAGCAGATAATCGCCTTGAAAAATCTCGGTTCAGCAGACATGGAAGACTTGAAACAGATGGCGGCAGTGCTTGGCCTGCCTGAAGAAAGCCTTCCTGAAAAGCCGTTGCGCGGTCTGCCGACCAAAAAGAAGGAAAGCGCATGAAAATCAGAGTAGGCACCAGAGGCAGCAAACTGGCGCTGCATCAAACCCGCCAGGTCATTGAACTAATCAGGAAACAGCAGCCCGATGCTGAAATAGAAGAAGTGATCGTCAAAACTTTGGGCGACAAGGTTACCGATCTGCCCCTTTTCAAGGTCGGCGGGCAAGGTCTTTTCATTAAGGAAATCGAACAGGCATTGCTCGACGGGCGCATCGACATTGCCGTTCACAGCCTTAAGGATGTTCCGCATCAGGTAGCCGAAGGTCTCGAACTGATCGACTTCGGTCTGCCGCAGGATGCGCGTGATTGCTTTTTGAGCTTCAAATACAAAAATTTGAAAACCTTGCCGCCAGGGTCGCTGGTTGGAACTTCGAGCCTCAGGCGAAGATCACAGCTGGCGCAAATGCGGCCAGACCTTAAGTTCAGCGATTTTCGCGGCAACCTCGACACCAGACTACAAAAGCTTGAACAGGGCGAAGTTGATGCAATCATTCTTGCCGCCGCCGGTTTGCTCAGATTCGACCAGGCCGAGCGTATCGGAGAATTTTTCGCAGTCGATCAACTCACTCCGCCTGCCGGACAGGGAATCATCGCCGTTGAATGCCGCAGCCATGATCATCAGGCGCTCGCCCCAGTATTTAAAAGCTTTCACGACCGCAACAGCTGCATTCGCGCGTTATGCGAACGTGCATTTCTGTGCGAGATTCAGGGCGGATGCCAGACACCCATGGCGGCTCATGCAACGATAAGTGGCGCAAAAATTAACTTACATTCATTTATCGGTTCGGCTGACGGCTCGCGCACCATTAGACGCATCGACTCCGGCCCGATCGATGAGCCGGAAAAACTCGGAATCAGAGCGGCGATGGCCTTGATAGATGCCGGTGGACTTGAACTGCTGGTCAAGCCGAAAGAGGAGAAATAGTATGGCAGGAAAAGTTTTTCTGGTGGGTGCGGGTCCTGGTGACCCAGGCCTGATAACCAGACGGGGATTCGAACTGATCGAACAGGCACAGGTGCTGGTCTATGATCAGCTTGGAACGGCCGCGTTCATCGGCCATTGCCGAAGCGACTGCGAAATGATCGATGTCGGCAAATTTGCCGGCAAGCATACGCTGCCGCAGGAAGATATCAACCGCCTGCTGGTTGAAAAAGCCAATGAGAATAAAATCGTCGTCAGGCTCAAAGGGGGCGACCCATTCGTTTTTGGGCGAGGCGGCGAAGAACTTCAGGTGTTGAGCGCTGCTGGCATAGAGTTTGAAGTGGTTCCGGGAATTACTTCGGCAATATCAGCGCCTGCTTATGCGGGTATACCGGTAACGCATCGGGGTTTTACCTCGACATTTGCCGTCGTTACCGGTCACGAAGCAGACAAGGAAGATTCGGCAATCGACTGGAACGCACTTGCCAAAATCGGTTCGGTAGTTTTTCTGATGGGAGTGAAGAAACTCCCGGAAATAGTTAAAAACCTGCTCGAAGCCGGCAGAAGTCCAGAAACTCCGGTTGCAATGGTTCAACACGGCACTCTGCCCATTCAGCGCACTGTCACCGGAACGTTAAGCACCATTGTTGAAATTGCCAGAACTGAGCAGATAAAGGCTCCAGCCGTGACTATTGTCGGCGAAGTTGTTTCTTTACGCGAATCGATGCGTTGGTTTGAGAAAAGACCACTGTTCGGGCGCAACATTCTTGTTACCAGATCGCGGCACCAGGCCAGTTCGCTGCTGGCAAAACTGAAAGAGCTTGGGGCCAATGCCATTGAGTTTCCGACCATCAAAATCATTCAACATTTCAATAGTGATGCTTTCAAGGGTTTCATGAAGGCGATAGACACCTTTCCCTATCTGGTATTCACATCGGTTAACGGCGTCGAAGGTTTTGTAGAGGCTCTGCTGCAAAACGATGCCGACCTGCGCGTGCTTGCGGGCAAAAAAATCGTCTGTATCGGCCCGGCAACTGGCGAAGCCTTTACCCGACGCGGAATAAGGCCTGACCATGTTCCTGAGACTTTCGTCGCTGAGGCGATGCTGCCATGGTTTTCTGCCAGTCAGCCGGGCAAAGTTGCCTTTTTGCGAGCGGAAAAAGCACGTGAAACCTTGCCGGAAGCCCTGCGGGAAATCGGTTACCAGCCGGAAATAATTCCAATTTATCATACCGAGTTTGAAAGTCCTGAAACTGAAGCTGTTGTGCAGATGTTGAAGGATGGCGCGGTCGATCTGGTGACCTTCACAAGTTCATCAACGGTTGATGGTTTTGAAAAGCTGATTGCAGGGAATGATATCGCGCCTGATACCGTTCCTGCTGCCGTAATCGGACCGATTACCGAGAAGACTGCTCTAGAAAAAGGCTATAACATAAGATGTCGGGCTGAAGAATTCACGATACCCGGCCTTATCACCGCCATGCAAAAACATTTCCAAAAATGAATAGCCTCTCACTAAGCCACCAAGACACAAAGAACGAATGAATCGAATGAACGAGAATGAAATTGAAGCATGGGGCCTGCCCAGGACGGCCGCCCGCGATTACGATTACGAGCACGAGCAAGAGCAAGATATTTGGAGAAAAACAATGATTAACATCAGCAGGATATACGCAGGACTGGTAACAACCGGTGACCCGCTCAGATACGGGAAAAAAGACGAAAGCAAAGTAAGCCATTCACATCATTTCAAAGGCCATGGAGTTGCCAGAAGTGCTGCAGAGCGAAGGCCCGTCGTGGTCTGGAACGTTTCCAAACGCTGCAATCTGCGCTGCATACACTGCTACACCAACTCAGACGGCAATCTTGCCCCGGATGAACTGAGTCATGACGAGGGCAAGCTTTTAATCGACGATCTCGCGGAATTTGGCATTCCGGCGCTGCTTTTTTCAGGCGGAGAACCATTGATGCGCCCAGACATTTTCGAACTTGCCAACTACGCGGTCAGCAAGGGTCTGCGCCCGGTATTGTCGACCAATGGCACGCTGATCACCCCGGAGGTCGCGCACAAGATAAAAAACACCGGTTTCATTTATGCAGGCATATCTCTCGATGGCATCGGCGAAACCAATGATAAATTCAGAGGCATGCAGGGAGCTTTTGTAAAAGCGATGGCCGGGTTCAGAAATTGCGTCGCAGTTGGGCAAAGGGTTGGTCTGAGACTGACTTTAACCCGGCAAAATGTTCGCGATCTCGATCAGATATTTGATTTTCTGATTGAAGAAAAGATTCCGCGGGCCTGCTTTTATCATCTGGTCTATTCCGGGCGTGGCAAATCCGATGATGACCTTACCCATGCCGAATCGCGTCAGGCGCTCGACACCATCTGCAGACGCACCAAAGCTGCGATTGAAGCCGGCATTGATCTCGACATCCTGACCGTCGACAACCATGTTGACGGCCCTTATATTTATTTGAAACTGCTGCAGGAAAATCCTGAACAGGCGGAAGAAGTCAAAAAACTTCTCGAGTGGAACGGCGGTGGTGCTCATTCGACTGGAGTGGGTATCGCAGACATTGACTGGGTCGGCGATGTTCATCCAGACCAGTTCTGGCAGGATTACAGCTTTGGCAATGTGCGCCGTCGCAAATTTTCCGAGATCTGGCAAGACACATCTGATGAGCTGATGGCCGGATTGAAGAACCGTCTGCCTTTACTCAAGGGGAAATGCGCTTCCTGTCGTTTTTTGAAAATGTGCGGTGGCTCGCTGCGGGTAAGAGCATTTCGCGTTTATGACGACCCCTGGATGCCCGACCCCGCCTGCTACCTCACCGATGAAGAGATAAGCGCCTGACCTTCAAGCTAAAAATTTATTTAATCAAAATCTCTCAGCATCTTTAGAATATGCTTGACAAGTTTTTCATTAATTTCCCTGTGCCGAGGAATTGGTTGAGATACCTTGGTTTTGGGATTTTGATACCAATCATGGTTCCCACCATGACGTATCAAAACACAACCGAATTGCGCAAGTTTTTTCAGCAATTCTTGCCTTTTCATGCAACTTCAAGCTCGTCTATTCTTCGAATACATGGAATTGCGCCCGAAGTTAAATCTTTGAACAAATCTTTTAAGTTTGCCTTTAATTCTTCAAGGGTTTCGCCCTGAGTCATGTAGTCGGGAAAATCAGACAAATAACCCTACCAGAATCCTTCATCCTGCCAATAGACATATTTAGTTTTCATTTCACAGCTCCAGTATTTTTAGCCATATTTAATTATAACATCGTCATTCCTGTATCAATTCATAATTCAACAATTTCTTTGTGTCTTCGTGAGAGGCACGATTCTGCCGATAGTTGAAGGGAGCAATTTTTTCAACTCAGGAGCAGACGATGGCAGTAGCAGGCGTTTTTCTGACGATGATCCTTTTCTTTGGCGGGTTTATCGCTGCCGAGGCCATTTTTTACCAGCAGACCGGCCGAATGTTCTGGCGGGCAATGGTACCCACGGCAATACGCTTTAATGTAGCGCCTGAAGACAAGGTTTCGCTCGATTCCTACATGGTCATGGAAGAATGGGCGGCAGTGATGTTTCTAGGGTCATTCTTAATGTTACCGATGATAGTTTTAAATGTCATGGGATTCGTGCACTTTTTCTAGGTTTTAAGCCATTTTACGCAGATTCAGCACATTCTGCCGACAACTTTTTTGTACATTTTAGAAAAAAATAAAGTTGACACAAGAATTTCTTACGTGCTAATAATTGGACACACAATTTTCCAGGAGGATGGTTCTAATTTATGAGAAAGCTTTTTGTATTGTTTCTTCTTGTTGCACTTGTACCTTTTACCGTAGGTTGTAATGGACTGTGGGATTTTGACGATGACGACGATCCAGTTCTCGTCAAGGCTGCTTCAGCCACTGTTAAGCCAGTTGTTACAGTTTCTTCAACTTTGGCCGCTAGTATTCGCGCCTCTTTTGATGCATGGAGTATTCCCATGACTATCGGCGGAAAAGATTACTACCCCGTAAGTGTCGAAACTTCTGGTACCAATACGATCATCACTTATCCAGAAATCGACGTAACCAATCTTTTCACTGGCGATGATACATCTGCAACAGTTCCGGCAGTTATCACCATCAATGGTGAGCCTGTAAACATTTCTCTTTCAGCGTCTAAACTGAGCACATCAGCAACAAAGGCTGTCACAACCAAATCTATTACTATTACCGTTGAAACAACCGGTG
>CAZTHA010000188.1:0-8472 GCA_964613435.1 uncultured bacterium | reverse complement strand
GGGCATTAGCTATCAGCTGCCAGTTCTTTACGCCGGAAACAACCAGGCTCAGGAACTGATTAAAGAAAGACTTGATGATAAGGTCGCACTAGATATCACCGAGAATTTGCGCCCGACTCTTGAACAAGAAAACCTGATGCCGACCCGTCAGAAGATTCAGCATCTGTTTCTTGAACATGTTATGAGCCATGCGCCCGGTTATCCTCATTTGATGGAATTGACCGACGAAGATATCATGCCGACCCCGGGTGCGGTAGGCGACATCATGCAGCTTATTTCCAAACGCAAAGGTATCAACGTTGTTGGCGCCGATATCGGCGGGGCAACTACCGACGTATTCAGCGTTTTTGGCGGAATCTACAACAAATCGGTTTCAGCCAACTACGGTATGAGCTATTCGATCAGTAACGTTTTTGCTGAAGCCGGACTTGCAAATATCATGCGCTGGGTGCCCTTCGAAATGGAAGAGCGCGACCTGCGCAACCGTGTAAAAAACAAAATGATCCGCCCGACGACAATTCCTTCACTGCTTGAAGAGCTGATGGTCGAACAGGCATGCGCCCGCGAGGCTCTTCGCCTTTCATTCGATCAGCATCGCTCACTGGCAGTAGGTTTGAAGGGTATTCAGCAAGAAAGAACCATCGGCGACGTTTTTGAACAGTCGATGACCGGTGAAACTCTGGTAAATCTCAAGGATCTCGACATGCTGATCGGTTCAGGCGGCGTGCTGTCTCATGCCCCTCGGCGTCAGCAGACCGCGATGATGCTGATCGATTCTTTCCTGCCCGAAGGAATCACCCAGCTTACCGTTGACTCGATCTTTATGATGCCGCAATTGGGCGTTCTGGCCAAGGTTCATGAAGACGCAGCCCTGAGTGTTTTTGAAAAAGACTGTCTGATTTATCTGGGCACCTGCGTAGCTCCGACCGGCAAGGTCAAAATGGGCGATGTGGTTATGGAAGCCACTCTCACCATGCCAGATGGCAGTAAGAAGAACGTAACCTGTCGTGGTGGCGAGCTTAACGTAGTGCCGTTACCGGTTGGCCAGACGGCCAAAGTTTTTGTCAAACCGAAATGGGGCTTTGACATGGGCAATGGCGATGGCAAAGAGTTTGAAGGCGAAGTGCATGGCGGTATCGTCGGCGTGGTATTCGATACCCGTGGTCGCCCGTTCACCCTTCCCGAAAACAACTCAGAACGCGTAAAACTGGTTAAATCCTGGTATAAAGCCATGGATCTCTATCCGGGCCTGTAATAGAAAGGATGGTTGAAAATGGCTGCTGCTGCTTATACTCCCGGACTTAAAATTGTTGGAAAAACTTTGGTAGAAAAGGATCGGCGTTTGCCGATGAGAGGCAACGTGCATGTTAAGGTCGGTGACCGGGTCACTGCCGAAACTGTGGTTGCGTCAACCGATCTGCCGGGCAACGTTTATCCGGTGAATCTTGCAAACATTATGGGCTGTGAGCCCAAGGAAATTAAACTGTTTCTCAAAAAGGCTGAAGGCGATAAAGTCGGGCGTGATGACATCATTGCCGAAACTCCCGGCTTTTTCGGTTTTTTCAAGACCCAGGTCAAGTCGCCAATCACCGGAACCATCGAAAGCCTTTCTGATGTTACCGGCCAGGCAATTCTTCGCGAACCGCCGATTCCGGTTGAAGTGAATGCCTATGTCGATGGCGTTGTCGACGAAATCTATGAAGATGAAGGGGTCAGGGTCAATACCGTTGCCACTTTCATTCAGGGCATTTTTGGTATCGGTCCCGAAGTTATCGGTGAACTGGTAATGGTTGCCAAATCGCCGTCTGATATTCTTGACAAAAATAACATCGCCATCGAGCACAAGAATAAAATCATTGTTGGAGGTTCACTGGTAACCGCCGATGCACTCAAGAGAGCTGTAGAAGTCGGGGTTAAAGGTGTTGTCGTCGGTGGTTACGATGCCCACGATCTCAAGGAATTTCTCGGCTACGACCTTGGCGTCGCCATTACCGGCACTGAAGACAAGGGTATCACCCTCGTCGTAACCGAAGGTTTCGGCCAGATCAACATGGCCCAGAAAACTTTCGATCTTTTGAAAAACTGTATCGGCAAAAAGACATCGATCAATGGGGCAACCCAGATTCGCGCCGGGGTTATCCGGCCCGAGGTCGTCATTCCAATCGAGGGCGGCAAAATCGAGGAATCAGATAAAGCAGCCGGCGGCGGCATGTCACCGGGAAGCCTGGTGCGCATCATCCGTCAGCCGCATTTCGGCGAAGTCGCCAAAGTGGTTGAATTGCCCGAACAGCCGACCAAGATTCCCACCGAAGCCAGAGTTCGCGTTGTAACCATTGAGACTCTCAGTGGCAAGGAACGCATGACTCTGCCCCGCGCCAACGTTGAAATCATCGAAGAATAATGACTGAAAAATACAACGATATCAATCCGGAACAGCTGAAAAAAGAGGTTAAGGAAGAGCTTCTCAAACGCGAGATTCTGATGGGGCTCGAGGAAGACGAAATCGATCTTTTCGAGCTGTTTCGGGTTCTGGTCAAGCATTGGAAGCTGGTAATCGTCATGCCGTTTCTGGTTGCGGTCGTTACTGCCCTTTACAGTCTGACCCTGCCCAACCATTTCAAGGCTACCGCTACCATCTTTGTTCATTCCAGCGGTGGCAAGATGAGCTCACTGCTCAGCAGTCTGCCGATGGCCGGGCTTATTGGTGGTCTGGGCGGTGGTGGTTCGGCTGAATATCTGATGGCCTATCTGAAGAGCCGCACCATGAGCGAAAGAATCATCAATCGCTTTGGTGTGGCGACTAACACTGCCATCGTCGGGCCGAAGCCTGATCCGGAGATAAAATACGATGAGGTTTTAAAAATCGTCGATCGTATCGTTTCGGTTGATAAAGACAAAGATGGTCTGATAACCATCGCTGCTGAGACGCTTTCGCCGGAGCTTTCCGCAGAAATCGCTGCGGTTTACCTTGAGTATCTGGCCGGCTTTGCCCGCGGACCCCAGAAGGAAAAAAGGGTTTTCGTCGAAAGTCAGCTCGAAAAGGTCAGCCGCGAGCTTGAGACTGCTGAAAATGAATTCAAGGCTTTTCAGGATGCCAAGAAGATGTATTCGATGGAAAAGCAGGCAAGTGCGATGATCGATCGGCTGGCACAGCTCGAGGCTGAAAAAGTGCAGGCGGGAATTGCCCTGAAAATGCAGCAGAGCATGCTCAAAGCTTCGGGCAATCTGCCTGAGCTGGTCAAGCTCGAAGGGCAGAAGGTTTCAGGAGAAGCTAAGCTCGAGGCTTTGAACAAAGAGATTGTTGAAGCGGAAAAGGTTCTGGCCGGAATGCCCGAACTGGCTCTTGAATTTATCAGACTGCAGCGTAATCTGAAGGTAAAAGAAAAAGTATTTTCGGTGCTTACCGAACAATATGAAATGGCCAAGATTGCTGAAGCTGAAGAAGGTTCGCAGTTTGAAGTTATCGACAAACCGCGTCCACCCGAGCTCAAGTCAAAACCGCGCCGCTCGATCATGGTTATTCTATCTGGCTTGAGTGCCGGCGTTCTCGGTGTTTTTGCCGCGTTTCTGATCGAATTTGTCAGACGTCGCAAGGAGCAGGAAGCCAAAGAAAAGGCTAAAAGCTGAACCTTGAGGTTACTCAGTTGGTAAAAAGAAGCGGATCGAAAAAATCCGCTTTTTTCTTTTTAACGAGGGGCAAATTTTGTTTCGCAATTGGGAGCTGATTTGACAAAAGAAACCGCTAATCTGGATTTGTTTGGCTGGTTCAAGCAAACGATTGAAAAAGCCGTTAATCAACCTTTGCCCGGAAAACCCTGCGAAATTTTGCGGGCGCTACAGGCCCCTGCCGAATTGCTGGACTGGGCTGCAGGTGTTGAAAACGCTGAATTTCCACTGAAAAAGACTTCTGCCGGCAAATGGGTGCCTGACCTTGAAAGCAGGCGAAAGCAGGCAAAGCGCAAGTCGGGGCAATTTTATACCCCGGAAAAGTTTTCATTTGAGATTATCGAACAGATAAAGCCGGAACTGAAGGGCAAGATTCTTGATCCAGCCTGCGGCGATGGCAGTTTTTTAATGGTTGCCGCCGAAAAGGCAAAAAAGGCGGCAGGAGATGCGTTTCGCCTGGAAAACATTTATGGCTATGATATAGATGCTCAAGCTTTACTTGTTTGTCTTGGCCGATTAATTGAAGGATTCTGGGGTTACGGCTGGCCGATTTTGCGCTGTGCCGATTTTCTGACCGCCGAAATTGGCGAACGCTTTGATCTGGTTATTGGTAATCCGCCCTATAAAGTAAACCTGAACGAGGAAATGAAAGAATATTTGCGCAGGAAATACCAGACCGCCGAAGGGGAAAAAGACCTTTATACTTTTTTTATCGAGCGTTCGATTAAGCTGCTACATGATGGAGGGCAGCTGATTCTTCTGACCTCGCACACCTATCTGGTAAATCATCATTGTCGGTTGATAAGAGAATTTATCTGCCAAAGGCGAATCGAAAATATCTTTTTGCTTCCGGCAAGGTTTTTTGTTAATGCCCCTGGCGTGCTGCCGGCGGTGCTGCATCTTAAGAATTGCTTTGCAAAAAGTGGTGATGAGACCTGTCTGCATTCTGATTACAAAATCGGCAAGGGCTGGCAGAAGGCTTTCAGAACCCACCAGAAACTTCTTGTCGGAAATCAGGGCCTGCGCCAGGCGATTGTTCCAAATTCTTTGAAAAAGGTTTTTGCGCAGATGACTAAATCTTTTCAACCTTTGGGCGAGCTTTGCCGGGTAGGGGTTGGGATTCAGGAATCGTTGAACCGGGAGGGAAAAGTTTCGCGTTTCGTTGGCGACAGTCGTGAAAGTGAGCGTCACCGCCCGGTTCTTAAAGGCCGGGAGCTTGCTCCGATGAGAATTAACTGGGAGGGGCGCTATATTGATTATGGGCAGCATTTGGCCTATGCTGGCGACGAAAAAGTTTTTACCGGTGAAAAGCTTTTATATCAAAACATTCGTAACGAGAAACTCAAGATCAGGTTGGTTGCAGCTCACGACCGCGATGGTTTTTTTCCAAAAAATTCTCTCTCATTTATTGTCAGCAATGACAGCAGAGTTTCTCTGAGTTATCTGGAAGCATTGCTCAACAGCATTTTGGTGAATGCCTGGTTCAGCGGCCATTATCATAGCTTTCACATTACCGTTTCCCAGGTGAAGACTATACCAGTGGCAATTCCTGGGCCTGAGCTGAAGCAAAAAATCGAAGAGCTGGTGGATCGTATAAAGACAGCGTTAGATGATTCAGCTAATTGTAAAGAACTTTGGCAGCGCCTGAATGAGCTGATTAGTGAGTCTTACTTTGGCCCAGGAGACCATTCACAGTTGTTGCAGGAGTGCGATTTTTTTCTTGAACAGGCTGCGGCATTGTGATATTTTATTAGCACTCGAATAATGCGAGTGCTAATTTCTGGATGTCGAATTGCAGGAGGAAAGGTTAATGCCGACCTACAGCTATAAATGTAAAGAATGCGGAAAAGTATTCGATGCCTTTCATTCAATGTCTTGTACCGATACCCAGCATTGTCCCGATTGTCAGGGCGTTGGCCAGAAACTTATGTCTGCCAGCTCGGTAATTTTCAAGGGCTCTGGTTTTTATTCAACCGATTATCGCGATTCAGGTTACCTGGAAGCCAAGAAAAAAGACTCGGAAAAGCCGGTTGAAAGCAAGGCTTCTGATCAAGCCAAGGATTCTGGCAAAACTGAAGCCAAGCCGGCACCCACAGAAAGCAAAGCTGAAAAGCCGGCGGCAAAGCCCGACCCTACTGTTGCAGCCGCTGCCTGACCCCTTAAAATAGTTTTTGAAAAAGGCTGGATTTCAGCCTTTTTTTTTGCCAAAATCTGCCGTTTTTTGCTATTATTTTAAAATTTAGATAAATAGTTACAATGAGGTAAATTGAGAATGTCTCTTCGCCGGCAATTACTTCTTCTACTGGCTTTCTGCATGGCTGCCTGCAGTTTTGTTAATGAAGTTGAAAGCAAGTCATACGCTTTCTCCAGACTGATTACCTCTTTTTTGCTCAAGAATCTTGAGCTTGCCCGGTCATCTGTCGGCGACCAAGCTAAACTGGGAATAATTTTTGACGATGATGCGGTCATGGCGGTAACGGGTTTTAAACATGGTGAGGGCGAGAGTTTTGCCAAAATTAAGGAACGAAATGCCACCGCCGTTTTTCAGATTGCTCAATCAGCTCTTGTACCAGCTTTAGTTGAAAGAAACTGGTCTGAAGGAGATGTTCTGGCTTTCTTGCTCCTGGGAGAGTCGGTCGATAAATTCTGTGAATTGAATGGAATGGAAGTCAAAAAATCTTTTGATAATCAGGTTTTGATCCTGGGTAAAGAGAAATGATCGGTGTCTTTTTCTGGCTTTTATTAAGCTTTTTGTGTGGTTTCCTGACAATTTCAGGTTTGGGTTACAGATCATTATTTAAAGATAGGTATCTCACCTTCGCTTTTTCTTTGATAACCGGGTTTGGTATTTCAAGTCTCGCTACGTTCATCTGGTTGATTTTAAACAATGGCCGACTCGTTTACTACCCAATGTTTGAAGGCTTGCTGCTCGCCGTTCTTTTTTTCTTCTGGTTAAAAAACTATTTTAAAGTTCGCAAAGAATCTGGCGAGGGAGATAAGCATTCTTTTGCCGAACAAGAGGGCGAGACTGAGGAAAAATTAGGCCGGTCATTTGAAAGGTTTGTGATTCTGTGTTTCGTTCTTTGCTTTGCGGCATTGTTTTTCCTTGGCTCAAGGATTCCTCACGGATTGTGGGATTCCTGGGCAATCTGGAACCTCAAGGCCCGTTTCATTTATCGGGCCGGAGAAGCCTGGGCCGAGGTATTTACCAACAAGATCAGCTTTTCTCACCCCGATTACCCATTGTTTTTGCCTCTAACTGTTGTTCGAGGCTGGTTGTATTGTTCTAGTGAAAACCATTGCATTCAGATTCTGTTTGCTGTTTTGAGTTCATTTGCCGTTCTTTGTGCCCTTTTCGGTGAGATTCGCCTGCAGCGCAATGCGTTTCTGGCGATCATCGCTGTTTTAACGATGTTCGCTACTCCTTCATTTCTTCTATCAGGTATAAGTCAATATGCAGATGTTTTGATCTCATTATTGTTTCTTGGTTCGCTTATTTTGCTTCATCGTTATCTTGCAGACCAGGATAGAAGTGTTCTGAAACTGCTGGGACTGGTTACTGGCCTTTCGGCCTGGGTTAAAAACGAAGGGTTACTGTTTTTTTGCGTGGTAACCGCAATCCTGGCAAGCGAAAGTTTTTTGCGCCAGCGAAGACTTCAAGACTTTAAAGAGTTTTTCAGGGACTATATCGTTGGAGCCTTACCGGCGCTTATCGTTCTGGTTGTGTTTAAACTGGGTTATGCTTCGGCGAATGATCTTTTTGAAAAAGGTCTGAATCTTGCCGATAAGTTAAGCTTTTCCAGAATTAAGTTTATAGGTTTGGTCATGTGGATGAAGCTTTTTTTGTTCGGGGAATGGAATAAAATGGCTTGTAGTCTTTTTAACCCGCCGGTGCTGATGATTGCATACCTTTTGTTCAATGGCGTCTGTAACAAAACCCGTGCTGGAATGGTATGTTTTCTTATTTTGTTGCTGATGCTTCTGGGTTATTTTGCCGTGTTCGTAATTTCTCCCCATGATATCGAATGGCATTTGAAAACGGCTTGCAACCGTCTTTATCTGCAGCTATGGCCCGGATTTGTCTTTGCCTTTTTTATGACGGTGGTCAACAATAATAAGGCTGGCAAATGAATTTGCCCCTGAACATGGGCTGTTTGTAATGATGATTAAAGTTGTCAGTTGCCGATAATAAAGGTAAAATCTGACTAAACCCAACATCGAGGGCAACTTGAGCAAAGAGCTTATTTCAAGATTATACAGCACTGAAGCCGATGTTAGACGAGAAGCCGTTTATCGCATTCTTTTCGATCGTCGTCACGATCTCATCGATGAGCTAAAACAGGCTGCATTTTACGAACAGAATGAAGAGATTGCTTTGCTCATCGCCCAGGTCGCAATGACGCTTGAGGCTTTTCCTCGCGATCATTCTCTCGAAAGGCAGATCGTTGAAGACATAACCCGGGCCGGCGGTATCACCGAAATGAGCCGAAAGATGTGGGATTACCTGATAACGCACGGCAACAGTGAAATGTTAATTGCCGTCATGGGCGCAATGGGCGAAATGATTCCTCCCCAAGCACAGGAATTCATGGAAAGCTGCCTTAATCATGCTGATCCAGAAATCAGGGCGATGGCCTGTGGTATCGCTATTAACAGTGGGCGCCCGACCCATTTCGCCCATGTTCTCAATCTTATAACTGATAAGGACCCGATGGTTGCCGAAGCTGCCTTTCGGGTGGTCAGAGAATTGCCGGCCGATCAGATGACGATCATTCTCGATTATGCTTTGGGTTCGCCTGATGAATG
>CAZTHA010000187.1:0-8489 GCA_964613435.1 uncultured bacterium | reverse complement strand
CACAGAGAACACAGAGAACACAGAGAACACAGAGAACACAGAGAACACAGAGAACGCAGAGAACGCAGAGAACATAGAGGGTACAAAGAAAAGTCGGGCCAGAATAGCTTGAGTTTGTTCATGGTGTCTTTGAGTCTTTGTGAGAGTGTCTGCTAACCCAAATGAATTGCTGGGTGAGCTTTCATAAGGTGAGAGAATTTTAAAAAAGTGCGCAAAAAAAGAAGCTGCCTCAAACTTTGAGACAGCTTCTTTTTTTTAAAAGAGTTTAGTTGTTGAAATTCGCTTCGTGCATGGCGCGGATGCGTTCATAAGCAGCCTTGGCTTCGGCAACCTTACGTTTGTAGGGCGCGATATATTCTTCGATGATCTGGGTGCGGCGATCGAGCAGGCTGTCATAAGCGTCTCTGGCTTCTCTGACGTCTCTCTGGTAGGGGCGCAGATAATCGCGAATGATTTCCTGGCGGTGTTCCTGGATGTGGCGCAGATCTCTTTCTGCCTGGTGAACACGATCTTCAGCTCTTTTGACTTCTTCGGGAGTGGCGGCGGTATTGGCCTTAACTTCTTTGAGCTTGTCGTGAGAACGCTTCAGGGTAACTCTGGCATTTTCGAGGCGGTTTTCATAATCTCTTTCGGCATCGTGCTGGGCCCGGCGCAGTCTTCTTTCGGCTTCATCGATTTCGTCGCGGGCGCGGCGAACGCGATCTTCAAAGTTGCGTTCCGCAGCTTCCTTCTGGCGATCGAGAATTTCGATTGCGGCGCGATAATCGTTCTGGCTGCGGTCGAGGATGCTGAAGCTGACCATCGAGGGTGATTCGCCCATATCATCGGCGAGCAGTTCAACAGCTTTTTTATAATCCTTGGTTGCCTGAACGAAGTTGCTCTGATAAGCCTGGGTGGCTTTGACCAGATAAACATCTGAAAGTCGGCGGGCGAAATCAGGATAATCGAGCTTTTTGTTTGAATAATCATATTCTTCGATCAGGTTCAAAGCTGTAAGCTCAGCTGAATTGCCTGAATAGGGTTCGAGAATTTCGAACAGCCAGTAGATCGATTCTTTCATGCGACCATCAAGTTTGTAGCAGTCGACGACTTCAAGAAGGTTGTCATCGGTGCGGCTCATTTCGAGCAGCCATTTGATTGCCTGCTGGAAATCCTGCATTGCCTTGAAACAAGAAGCAACGCGAAATCTGATTTTGTCGGTGCGGTTTTCGACTTTAAGGTAATATTCAATGGCTTTTTGATACTGGCCATGCTTTTCAAAAGTGTAAGCAACATCGAAAACCATTTTCTGAACCTGCTCAGAAACGGATTTCATTTCGCGATACATGCTGTCGACCTTACCGTCGTTAGCGGCGATTTCGGCGTCGAGGGCTTTTTTCTTTTTGCCCTGGAACCAACCGCTGGCTCCGTCATACTTGGCTCTTTCCTTGTGAAGTTGGTCGAGACGAAGTTCAGGTTCGAGCAGTTGCATTTCTTTCTGGATCAATTGTTTTTCGAGTTCGGCAATTTCTTTTTCATCGGCGGCAAAGCTGAAGCTGGGAACAATGATCAGACCGGCCGAAAGGATTCCTGCGAAAACTGATTTTTTATTGATAATCATATTTGTATTCTCCCTTTAATTCTTCTCAGCGGCCATTTACATAGACGTCGCCGAATTCGATGCTGTTTTTGTAAATTGCATTTCTGGTAGTGCCGTTTTTGGCAGTTACCCAGATTTCCATGATTGCATTCTTGAGGTGAAGCTTGTTTTCACCGGCGATATTTTCGTAAGCGCCAATTGATTCAAGTTTGCTCATGTCGCCGCTGTTGGCGAAGTATTTGAAAGGATCTTTTTCGATGGTTGATTTGAACCAGGAAAGGTTGCCCATAACGCCATTGTTACCATTTGCAGCAACATTGATGGTTACGCTCTTTTTACCTGACCAGAAACCGCCACAGGTAATCTTAACGATGGCTTTGAGGTCATTGCTAACTACATCGCCGCCGAAATGGCCAAGCAGTGCATCGAGAACATATTTTTTACCGGAAAAGTAAAAGTTGGTTACTTCGTTATCGCCACCATCTTCTTTATTTTCTGAAAGAATGCGGCATTCGTGTCTGGAAAAAATTGCTTTGAGGTTGTTAACGCGGCGAGCGTTCTTGGTGTCTTCGAGGCTGATGACTGCTTCAACGATCGGAGTATCGATCATGACCATGCGTCTCTGGCGGCGGTTCAAAACCATTTCGGGAGCGGCGGCCATTTTCAGTTCGGTTGTCATTTCGACTTCGTTGCTGTCGGCAAAATTATTGGCAGTTACGAAATTGATTCTCTGCACCAGAAGCTTTTCAACGAAAGCAGCGGTGTGAGCATTGGTTTTGTCGACGGCGGCAAACTTTTTGAGTTCTTCTTTGGCGGCGTCGAAATCTGCCTTGGTTTCAAGCTGATTGAGAATTTCACGAATTCTGCGTTCGCTCTTTTCTGCTCTGGCAACAGCTGCTTCGTAAGCTTCTCTTTCGCTGCTGTCTGCTTTTTCGCTCAGGGTATAAGCGGTCTGAGCAATTCCTTCAGCCAAATCTTTCAGACTGTTGTTAAAATCTGCACGGTCAAAAGCAAAAGCTGAAACGGCCAGGATTGAAAAAACTAGAACCAGGGTTATTTTTCGTATCATCTGACAACCTTCCTCAAATAAATAATTTCGTAGAGGTTTAAAGCAAAGGATATGCCAACCCCATTATAGCCATTTAATGCCGCATCCCGGAAGGGCCACCAATATCCTGCTGAAAATTCATCAATTCAGTGCAGAAAAATGTACACCCGGGCCGGACGCGGCTCGCCAACAATAAGATTCGACGCCATATCGGCGGATAAAGATCCTTGTCACTCCATTCGCCGCCGCCGACTTCAGCTTATTGCAAATTGTCACCCATAAGGTTATATTAGCGCCAGAATTTCAATGCCAAAGGATTCAAGACAATGTATAGAAAATTACTGTTCTCAATGATTTTGATCTTCGTCGCTGCCGTATCTCTCTCGGCCGCTGAAAAAGTCGCATCGGCCACCAGGCAGGTCGACCCGGTGGTTATGACCAACCAGTTGATGCTGGTTTTCATGGAGCGCATGAAAAACGGCGATTACAAGGAAGCCCGTGAAATAGTCAATGAGATGCTCTATGGCCACGACAAATTTGTGGATACCGACAAGGTTGAATACCGTTCTTTCCATTCAGCCATGGAAAAAGAACTTTACGAAATGAAACAGGCTGCAGCCGGTAACGCCAAAAAGCTGACCTGGATCGAACAGCCGATCTCTGACGGCTACTATCTGCTGGCAATACTCGATTTCCAGGAAGGCAACCATGAAAAAGCTCTGGCAAACCTGCAAAAAGCCATTCACTGGAATCCGGTCCGCGCTGCCTTCTACACTGAACGCGGGTTTATGCTTCTTCGTCAGAAAGCCGGCCCCGACCATCTGATGGCCGAAATCGCCTATAAAAAAGCTCTTGAATTGGCCGACAACGGTGAAGACTTCGCCGCCGCCCTGCGCGGTCTGGCATTCGTTCTCGTCGAACGCCGCCGTCTTGCTGAAGCTCTGGCCTGTTTGCTCGTTTCCAAGAACTTCGACCCCTCAAGTCTCGATGCCGAAGAGGAAATGCTCTTCATTCGCCGTGCCGATCCTGAACTTTTTGCCAATATGTCAATAGGCGAAGCCAAGGACCTGATGAAATTGCGCGGTATTCAAACGACTTATTCGCCCGAGCACATTCGCGTGCTGATCAAGCTTGCCGATGAACTCGTTTCCAAAAAGGTAGTCGACAAGGCTGTTTTAATGCTGAAAAAAGCACGGGAAATGGATCCCAAAAACGCCGAGGTTGCTCAGCGTCTGAAAAAATACGCCAGATAATTCTTATTTGCCGACGTGACTGAAGCGGTAGGGCAGGTTGCGATAAACCTTCCAGACACCATCTTCACGGCGCCACGAAACGTCGGCGGTCAGTTGGCCGCTGTCGATATCGATGCCGGGTATCAGGTTGATCACTTTGACCTGAGCCCGGCATTTTACTGTCGCCAGATCTTCGCCGTGAAAATCGATACGGTCGATGCTGTAATTTGCGATCTTGACATCCATGGCATTGAAGCGAGACTGCGCCGTAGTGATAATGTCATTGTGGGTGCTCGAAACATCGAAGTCATTGCCAAAAACCGATGAAATGCGGTTCTGGAAAATACTGATATTTTCTACTGCCAATGCCGCCTGAAGTTCGCGATGGGCGTCGGCAATTTCGCCCCAGCGCGCATCTGCCCCGACCTGACTCGGATGAGTCGAGCGGTAAGGCATGTTGCGATAGACTTTCCAGAAACTGCCTTCTTTACGCCAGATTGCGTCGAACAGATAGGTTTGTTCATATACCGTCTGTTCAGAGGCCAGGTGATAAACCTTCAGTGCAACTTCGGTGCGCACTCTTGCCTTGTTGTCGGGCATGAATTCGAGATCTTTGATGTTCCAGTCTATTTTCGAATAGGATTTTTCAGCAAAAAACTTCTGATAATAGGCGAAAAAATCGTCCCAGGTCGAAGTCATGTCCCAGTCGTTGGAAAAAGAAGGTGAAATATAAACTTTGAGCAGATCGACGTCTTTGCGCAGGAAAGCATGGCGTAGCACCGAATTGGCTTCGCGCAGCACGATTTCACGCTCGGCGATGGCTGCGGCAGCGACACGGGCCGGGCCGGTAACTGCGGCAAGACCGGTGATATCGCCTGGAACTGCAGCCGGAGAAAGTTGCAGCGCCAGTTTTATTGCCGTGGTGATGGTGGCGAGATGATCGACATACTCGCGCGCGCGAATGTCGGCAGCGGTCAGATTCTTGTCGTATTCCAGCCCGTAATGCCAGACCAGAGCCTCGGCGGTCGACTGAATGTCGATGTTCGAGGCGCTCAGATCGGTGTAGTAAAGGTCGTCAAGTGAAAGGCGCTTCAGCAGCCTTATTTTGCCGGATTTGGCTTCGAGAAGCATTTTCTCGCTGACCGGAACCTTGCTCAGACTGAACGAACCATCGCTGCCGGCACGAACTGAAACGTCCTGGGCGCTGACACTGAAAGTCGAAAAATCGGAAATGCTGGTCAGACTTGCTTTTATTGAAGCGGCCAGGTCTGTTTCTACAATTTCCGGCAACATAATTTTGCCGGAAATGCTGAATTCATCGACTGATGATGGCGGATTGAACGTCAGGTTGCCTTTGCCGGTGCAACCAGTCATTATCAGCAGAGACAAAATGAACAGCCAGGCGATTCCGGCCTTTTGCCAGTATAAACGCACCTTGCCTCTGCCGCTCGCTGATGACATTTTTTTGCCTCCGAAAAACCTTTGTTTATATAACTTTCGGCTGACGGCGTTCCAGACCGAAGTGGCAGAATTATCTAAATCTGTGATACCCTCAAAGCAAAAGAACCGGGGAGGCAAAAATCATGAATGAAAGCTCAGAAATGCCAGTAAAAAATAAAAGAAAAAAACGCAGTCTGGGATTCTATATCAAGGTTTTTCTGACCTTTTTCCTGCTGATGTTTCTTGCCGCCGGTATTGCCATTTTTTACGTCTATCACCGCCTGACCAGCGATGCCGGATTTGAAAAAATCCTCATGGCGCGAATCAGCAGTGCAATTCACATGCAGGTGAGCTTTGACAAGCTCGACATCGCCTTTCCCGGCTTTACCATCAACAATGCCGCAGTGGCCACCGACTCACCCGAGCTCAAGCTCGATGCCCGCATAAGTCGAATCTCGTTAACCCCCGATTTCTGGGCTGCATTCAATGGACAGCTCGTTCTTGATTCACTCAGCCTTGGCTCAGGAACCATAAATGTTGAAATCCCGGCAGGTCGCAAAACTCCCGCGACGCCGGCAAAAGTAGCCTCAGCTCCGGCCTTCGACCCGGCCGGTCTGGTTTTTCCCTTTAATTCTTTCCATGCCGAGTCGATTCAGCTCAATGTTAAAGATTCTGCCACGGGAAAAAAGCATGCGATAACCCTTAAAAGCGCAACGCTTGATCAGTCGCTGCTGTCTTCTGCCTTGCCCTTCAGTCTGGAAGTGTCTTCAGCCCAGTATGCCGAGCTTTCGATGAGCGGTAACCTCTATTGGCCTGATTCTGTTCAGACGACGGTTTCTGTCAGAAACGCCAATCTCAAAGAGCTGGTCAACTTTGTTCCCGAGGCATATCGCAAGCAGTTTTCGCTTATTCAAAAGCCTGAGCTTAAGCTTTCTGCCAATTACAAAATCGCTGGAAAGTCTCTGAAAGTCAGTGAATTTGTCTTGAGTGCCGAGCCCGGTCTGAGATTTTCGGCCTCGGCCGACTTCAGTTCGTTGGCTCCGGTAACCGGCACCCTCACTGGCCAGGTCGATCCTGTCGAAGCTGCTTTGCTGATGCAATTGGCAAAAGATTTTGTTCCGGCGGAATATGAGATCAAAGTTTCCGGCGGCAAGGTTGGCGCGGCTCTGGAACTTGGCCTGGAGAATTCGGCGCTGGTAAAAACCAAAGTAACTGCCAGGCCCAGCGGCTTGTCACTTAGCGCCAAACCGTTGCCTGAGGCGGTCTCACTTGGCAGCGGGCAGATCTCATGGGACGGCAGTAAAGTTGTAATGTCGTCTCTTAAAGCCGGTTTTGCCGGAAGTAACCTTGAACTTACCGCCGCAGAAGCAGGCATTTCACCATTGGATTTCAGTGGCAAACTTGCTGCGAACATCGATTTTGACAAACTCTGGCCGAAAGTTAAAGCTTTCCTGCCCGAGTCGGCACATCGGGTAACCCCTTCTGGAATGGCATCATTCAATGGTTCACTTACCTATCGGCAGGAAAAAGTCGCTCTCGATGGCCAGCTTGATTCGTCGGCTTTAAAGTTGGTTGAAGCTTCCACCGGCGCGCATGGCCAGCTCGAGGATATAAAAATAAAATTTGTCAAACTTGGCCCGGTGAGCGGAGCGGTGGAAATTGCCAGTCTCAGGCTCAAGGGTGCCGGTGGCGATGTCGGGGTTAAGGGAAGTGTTATCAATGCCACTGATCCAGGCTTTGACCTTAAGGCGACCGGGAAAATCAATCTGGCGGATTTTTCGGCCCTGGCGGCCTCTATTTTTAAACTGCCGGTGCGACAAAATCAGTTTGCCGGGCTTATAAACATCGATCTGTATCTGGGCGGAACTCTCAGCGATCTGCAGCCAAAAGGATCCCTCTCTTTTGTTGATGTCAAGGCTGATGTCAGCGAGCGCGGCATGGTTATCTCGGCCCTTAACGGTAATGCTGCGGCCAATTTGAAATCGCTTGAAATCAAGAATCTCAGCGCCCAAATTATGGGAGGGAAACTCGATTTGAGCGGTTCGATCGATGATTTCAAAAAACCGATGGTGAAAGCCGAAGCCAAAATTAGCGGTGCCGACCTTGGTAAGGTCAGGAGCTTTATCGGCCTGAATTTCCCGGATATGCCCAAGGAACTTGAGGTTACCGGAGCTGCGGATCTGGTGGTCAATGTCTCTGGCCCAATTGCTCAGCCAAAGGTAGAAGGAACCTCGACGTTGAAGTCGGTCAGATTCTTTCATCCTGCCGTTTTGCGCCCGGTCGAAAGCATTTCGGGGCCAATTTCATTCAATAATGCCGGTTTGACCACAAGTCGCCTCGAAGCCCGCTGGGGAACCTCAGCAGCAACCATCAAAGGCGAATTGAAAGACTGGGGCAAGCTTGTTTCCAATTTCGATTATGAAGTAAATCCTCTGGACGCAACCGATGCCGCCGGATTTTTCCTTAAGGAAACCGGCTACAAGCTTTCCGGTAGCGGAAACGGCTCGGGAAAAATTACCGGTGAACTTGAAAAAATCAAGCTGTCAGGTAAGGCTCAGCTTCCGCAGGGGCTTTTTACTGCTCCGGTTTCAGAGGGCAGTAACGAGGTGTTCAAATTCCCATTCAGCAATTTGACCGCCAATTTTAGCTATTTTAACCGGATCTTTTCAGTGGAATCCGCTCAAACTGATATTTTTGCCGGTAAAGTCGTTGCTTCCGGCCAGGTTGATATCAATAAAGAGCCAATTGGTTTCAATTTCAGCACCAGGTTGAATCAGGTCGAAACCAGCGAGTTCCTTAAAGAAAACAGCAGCATGAAAAACGCTTTGCGAGGCGGCGTTGATGGCAGTGCCAATATAAGTGGAAACGTTACCGGATTGAATTCAATTAACGGAGCAGCTTCGCTGTTAATGAAAAAAGGTGCTTACACCTCACCACCAGTTGTGCAAAAAATATGTGAACAGCTTAATGCCATGCATCTGGCATCTGGCACCATCGAAAACCTGAGTGGCGACTACAATATCGCCAATGGAAGAATTTCATCAAAAAATACCATGGCGAAATCAAAAGATGGTAAAATGATATATACTGGATCTGTAGGTCTCGATACTACTCTCGATGGAACCCTGACTCTGGAGATAAATCGCGCCGCCTGCCAGCAAAGCCCGGTGCTTAAACAGCTGGTCGGTAA
>CAZTHA010000186.1:0-8531 GCA_964613435.1 uncultured bacterium | reverse complement strand
AGTGACAAGCTGAGCCCCGAAGGCCGACCTTATGTCATCACAACATCGGCGCCGGGGCTCAGGAAGAAGATGTTTTGTCAGAATTCGAACTGACCGGACACTATCGCATCAAATAATCATTTCAAATGATAGACATGAAAGCTTTCGTAAATGAAAGCCCGGTCCTGTTTGAAAAGCTTATCCGAGAGTTCGGGTTCATACTCGAGCCGACTGAGGTTTTCAGCATCCAGTTCACGGGGTCGAGCCAGGGTGTAGCGCCATGCCATGCGGGCGCCAGGCCGTGAAAGTTCAACGCACTCACGAATGATTGAATTGAATACCTCGTTGGTCATCCATTCGAAGATATTTGAAAGATTCAAGCGATCAAAGCTTGCCGGCCCTTCTTTTTTGAGGACATCACCGATCGTGCCTTTGTAGATTTCAAGAGCGCCGATATTCTTTTTAAGTTTCGGGTAGTTTTCGCGCAGCAGATATGGCGACATGCCTTTTTCATGGTAATGGGCACCGAGCATCAGCAATGACATGAAATAATTGTCAGGATTGAAAAAGCGGGTCATGCCGAGTGTGCGCTTCTGGTTGAGGTTGGCGGCAAAATCGTCAAAATCGACCTGAGCGAATGAATGGGCACCTTTGACCAGGCTCAATACGGTTTTATTCAACAATATGCGATGTAGCGCGTTCCATTTTTTCTTGCGGAAATTGCGATAAACTTCCTGCTGCTCAGCCAGGTCGCGGGCCTCAAAAAGTTTGAGCAGCTCTTTTTCCCCATACAGCCATTTGAGTATGGTGCGATAAAAAGCGAAGAATTTTTCGACTTTGCCGCACATCATCACGCCATCCTTGATTATCTGCTGATTATCGTTCCAGAAGTCAACGGCATAACCGGGCATGTGCTGTTTGATGCGGTTGTAAAGATCGACACGGTACTGGGCAGGTTTGCTGGAAGGCTTACGGAAAAACGGGGTTCCCAGCACTTCAAGAAAGTCTTCGTATTCAAGCTCGATAATCGCCGCCCGCTTGAGCTCAAGCATCGATAACTGAGCCGGATTCAGATCTATCGAAATCAGCTTTTTCGGTTCTTCAAGCAAAAGACAGAGAGAGTTGCAGCCCCCGGATGTGATCGACAACACATTCTGCCCTGGCTTAACCTGCAGCGACAAACGGTTGAGTTCGGGGTCCTCCCAGACATTACTGTATACAACAGCGGGTTTACTCATAAACAACCTCCTTGAGAATCAATCCTGGCTGGAATCTTCATTTTCATTTACATTAACTTCTTCATTTTCACGCTCATCTTCAGGGCGAGGACCGTCATCCTGAGCTGATTTTGCGAAATCGCTGCCGAGAAATCTGCGCAACAGGCAAATCTGCGCCGGCAAAATGGTGAGCTCACACAGCAGCGCGGTAACGATGGTCAAAGAAAGCAGCACTCCGAAATAAACAACGGACTTGATACTGGCAAAAACCATGAACAGAAAGCCGAGTGAATAAATCATCGAGGTCGAGAATACGGCCGGACCCGATTCTTTCAGAGCATCGACGATCGCCTCAACCGGAGTCAGCTTTGACCTCGAGGGCTCATAAAAAAGAAACAGTTCGTGAATGGTATCGTCGACCACGATCCCCAGGGCAATCGCTGCAATGGTCACAGTGGCAATGTCAAGGCGGACCCCGGTCAGCCCCATAATACCCATGGTGAACATCACCGGAAAAATGTTCGGCAAAATTACCAGAATCAGAGCCTTGAGTCGGCGGAAGAGAATGGTTATCGCGCCGAACACGAAAAGAAAAGCAAGCGCAAAGCTCGAAATCTGGCTCCAGGTCACATAACTGATAATTCTTGAGTAAAGCGGCACATAGCCGCCAAAGCGATAAGTCACCTTTGTGCCGGCGAAATTGGCTTCAATTACTTCTTTAGCCTGGCGCTCATATTCGCGCAGATTCGCCGCGCTTACCATCGGCACCCGCACGGTCAGACGCGCTTCCGAATAGGTCGGAAAATCGGTCATCGTTTCGATATCGCCGTCAGGATCAGAGTCATACTGCATCAGCAGCTGGCTGACCGCAAAATCCGAGGCGGGCACGACATAACTGGCTTCGGTGCCATCGCTCCAGACCTGATTCAGCTTTTTCAGCACATCCAGAATCGAGGCGGCCTTTTCGACACCGGGAATTGCTTCGAGGTCACGATGGGTCTTGTCGAGCCGCTGCAGGAAATCAACACTTTTTACCCCGTTTTCGCTACCGGTTAAGAGCCGAATCTCCAGTGGCAGATAATTGCCATATACTTCTTCAACCTTGTCGCTATCGACCCGAACATGGTTGGTCTCGTGCAGAAAGCCCATCGAATAGGTATCGACATGCAGCTGGCTGATTCCATAGACTGAAAGCGCGATCAGAATCACGAAAACGACGATGATCTGACGATAGTATTGGGGCATGCGTTGCATCCACCAGTTTACTGCCCCTTCCATCGGGCGCCTGATGACCAGTCCCTCGGCCGGCTTAACGTAACCAAGCACGAAGACGGCAACGATCATCGACAGCACATATTCAGCCATACAGGCGAAGCCGGCAAAGACGCCGAATACCCGCAAAACGGCCAGAGAGCTGGCGGTCAGCGCGAAAAAGCCACAGGTATTGGTTAAAGAAGTGAAAAGGCAGGGCGAAAGAACCTCATTGAAGACGTATATCAGCCCCTTTTCATGATCTTCACGCACCCGAGCCGAGTTGAAACAGAAGTTATTGTAGACATAGGCCACGTCAGAGACCGACAAAATCATCATCAATGTCGGCAAAACCACGGTAACCATGTTGAAGTTCTGGCCGGCCAGACCATAAGCGCCCAAAAAGGCCATGCCGCTGAAGAACATCGCACCGATAACCATCAGCAGGAAGGTCCAGGACCGGTAAAGAACGAAAACCAGAATCGTGATCACTGCGTAGGCAACCGCGTTAAAAATGGCACCATCCCGCATGCTCAGCTGATTCAGTTCGTCATACATCACGCCCATGCCGGCCAGGCGATACTCGAAGCCGGTAAGCCTGTTTTTCATCGCCTCGATGATCTGGGGTCGGCGCACATCCATATCTTTTGAGGTAACCGGTTCGGCAATGATGATCGCCCAGGTCGAACTGGCATTCTGCAGAAGACGGCGCTTGAACGGATCATCCATGAAACGCTGATGAATTTCTTCAGCCTCACTGGCAGTGGCAACCGGCCCCTTCATCAAGTCTTCGATGATCAGCGTCTCGCCATCTGCTTCCAGGCCAATATAGGGCGCAAGCCCAACACTGACAACCCGTTTGAAATTGTGGCTGTCATCTTCAATCGCTTTTGAAGCCTGATATACCGCAGAAAGCATTGCCGGCGAAAACATGCCGTCGCGACGACAGTCAATCATTGCGAGAATGATTTCATCGTTTCCATATTTCGCCTTGAACTCGCGGTATGCGGTCAGCGCCGGGTCACCATCGAGAAACCAGAGCTCGAGACTGTTGTCGATTCTGATACTCTGGGCGAAATACAGGCCAGCGACGACAATAACTGTCATCAACGCGAACAACAGTTTGCGGCGTTTGACCAACAGGGTCGCCGCCGCTCTGAACCATGAATCTGCGAATCGGGTCTTGCTCATTATTTGCTTTCTTCAGCGCGAGATATAATTTTTACGATACCGGTAGTGCCATCGAGCTCGACGACATCGCCGGTTTTAACCTTTTTGGTGACTCCGGTTGCACCGACAACTGCCGGCAAACCAAGTTCGCGGGCAACGATGACCGAATGGGAAAGCATGCTGCCACGCTCGATCAGCAGAGCTGATGCGGTTGCGAACAGCGGCACCCAGCCCGGATCGGTGCGAGCGGCCACGAGAATTTCACCATTGAGCGACATATCATCACTCGGATCGAGAATGACCTTAACCTTGCCGGTGACCTTACCAGAGCAGCCGCCAATGCCCCTGATCGTATCAGGATCATCGTCTTCTACGGCGGCGAGCATACCTCGGGTCAGATCGTTACAATAGGTTATGCCGGTGGTCTCGATGCGATCGGGCAGTTCATCCATTTTGCGATATTCGTCGAACTCGGCCCGACGCAGGGCGGCCAGTTCGCGCAGTTTCTGGCTGCGGGCGGTGCCGACCACGTATTCAAGTGCTTCCTGCATGGTCAGATAGAAAATATCATCGACCTTGTCGAGCACACCACGTTCGACGAAGCGCCGGCCAAAGCCCTTGTAGAGTCGACTCATCAGACCGTACATTTTGGTGCGGGCAAAGCGCTGGTATTCGCGCACGGCCATAGCTTTCTTGGCCCAGTTGGCCACGAACATCAGGATGTCGATTTTCTTCAGTTTCCAGAGAATGCAATCTTCGCCCAGCATGGCGCGAACCTTGCGTTCAGCCTCTTCGCGCACCAGGCGCTCTTTATCGCCGACATTATCTTCGGCGGGCAGAGGTGCGGCGGCATAATTCTTGAGCATGTCGAAAAGAAACTCGGGGCGTTCGTTCATCGAGGGTTCTTCGAGCTTGAGTTCACACATGGCGCGATAGCCGAATTTTTCAAGATAATCGGCGACCTGTTTGCCCAGATCGACCCAGCTTGCAGGCTTGCTGCTTTCCGGCACCGGAATGAACATCTGCTTGAGTTCAACTGCCGAATGCCTGGCAAAAAGTTCTTTCAATTCGGCATCAGCAGAAATGAATCTTGCCATTTTCTGTATGTTGCGCAGCGGCAGGGTGCTTTCGACATTGCCCTGGCCGGCAAGCAGGTCGTTTTTCAGGGCCGGGTCCTCGTTGAGGTTCCATTTCTTCATGAGCATATCGAGCACGCCGTAGAAAATCATCGCCATGAAATCGTTGATGATCGGGGCTTTCCAGTTGGCGAGCACGGTGTTGTCGAGTTCGTTGAAAATCTCGACGAGGCGGTGAGCCGGGGCTGAATTGAAATCGAAGTCTTTGTATTTGTTATACTGAGCCTGATAAACGTCCATAAAGCGCTTCACTTCGACATCGGTACGCCAGAATCTGTAGGCAAGATTCAGCCCAACCAGCCCAATGCGCGGCAATTCGTAAAAATACTTCTGAAAGAAGCCCATCGGTTTTTCATTTTTGTTTTCACTGTAGCTGACCTTAACGCCCATCATGCCTTCCATGAAACGGCTGTTATAGCTGTATCCGGGCAGCACCGAAATCAGTTTATACCAGTTTTTGAGGTTGTAATAAATTCGGCCATTGAGGAAACCGAGCATGTTGGCGAAAGCAAAGTTGTTCGCCTTGATATCCTCTTCGGGCACCATGAGGACTTCGCAGAATTGCACATAAACGCGATGATATGCATAGATTGCAAACGAGAAAGTAAGTGGCGTAGTAACCCCGGAATAGCTTTCAACAATGTTCGAGTTATCCCAGATGGTGCTATAACCTCTTTCTGCGGGAATTGGCGCATCGATGGTGGTGATCGGCCGGGCCTGCAGAATTCTGATCGTGCCTTCTTTGTCGATCGTCCATTCGATGTCCTGGGGAACGCCCTTGTAGGCGCATTCAATTTTATGGCAAACGGCGGCAACGGCCTGAATCTGATTGTCGGTCAGACTTGATTTTTTGGCCTCTTCAGCATCTACTGCGACGGTAACCGTGCCAACATTCTTTTCGGTATCGAAAACCAGCTTTTCAACCTTATCGGCAAGCTGACGTTCATGAATCGGGTAGCCGGGCTTTTTCAGTGCGATAAACTGGTCCGAGTCGAGGGTTCCTGAGACCAGGCCTTCACCGAGCCCAAAAACAGAAGTGATGAGAATTTCATCTTCATAGCGGGTGCCGGGGTTGACCGTAAAGGTTACGCCCGAAGCCTGGCCGTCGATCATTTCCTGCACCACGACTGCCATCGAAACGTCATCCTGGGCAATGCCGCGCATATTGCGATAAGCAACCGCCCGATCCGAAAAAATCGATGACCAGCAGGTAACTACGGCCTCGCAAATTTCATCTTCACTGCGGCGAAACAAACAGGTGTCGAGCATACCGGCATAGGAAAATTCTTTGGAGTCTTCGCCCAGCGCCGATGAACGCACCGCAACGAAACTGCCGAACGGAATGAACAGCTTCATCTGCAAGAAGAGCTCTTTTTTGATTTTTTCGGGAATCACATGGCTGCAGATACAGCGGCGCAGTGCCCCGGCGGTTGCCGCGATTCTTTCCGGGGTCGAGCAATCAATAGCATCGAGATGTTTTTTGAATTCTTTTTCAAATGATTTTATGAATTCATCAAAACAGTTTCTGGTCAGAACCACGAAGGCCGGCACTTCGGCTCCGGCGTCCATCAGTCGCAGCAGATTGCCGCCCTTGCCGCCGACGAGGGGCAGAGTTTCATCAAAATTTCTGTTCTGGCAGGAAACTATATACATGCTGTTTTCCTCACTCGTTATTGGATTTGTCCGGCGTTGTCACCAACGCATTCAGCCAGGCCTGCTGCCGGGCTTTTGTAGAAAAGAACCAGGTTGAGAATCACACCGACCAGACCGGCAAGACCGATTCCGGCCAATTTCAGCTGACCGACGTCGAACGACATATCGCCGATCCCGAAAACGAGAATGATCGAGACAATAACCAGATTGCGCGAATCACCGAAATCGACGCGATTGCGCACCAGCGTCTGCGCCCCAATCGAGGCGATCATGCCGAAAAGAAGCACCATGATACCGCCCATTACCGGAACCGGAATGGTTCGCAATATTGCGCCGACCTTGCCGAGAAACGCCAGACAAATGGCGAATACGGCGGCGATACGCAGCAAAACCGGGTCTGGGCGTTTAAGCAAGGCCACTGCCCCGGTAACTTCAGAATAAGTGGTATTCGGCGGGCCGCCAAGAAATGCGGCAACCGAAGTGGCGATACCATCGCCAAGCAAAGTGCGATGCAACCCGGGCTCGCGCAGAAAATCCTTTTTTGCCACCGACGAAACGGCAACGACGTCGCCGACATGCTCGATTGCCGGCGCAATTGCAACCGGGAGAATATAGGCGATCGCTTTCCAGTCGAAAATTGGCAGGCAATAGCGCCCGCACTCCATGGCTGCTGTCCAGGGCACGGCAAACCAGGGGCTATTCTGCACCAGAGCGAAATCAACCTTTCCCAGGGCGATGCTGACGGCATAACCAACGCTGATACCGATAAGAATCGGAATAAGCCCGACCATACCCCGACCGCGCAGCACAACAGTAATAACCGTCACCAGACTGATCATGGCAATTAGAATCGCCATAGAATCGGGGTTTCCCGAGCCATCGAAGCTGCGTGCCATATTTACGGCGACCGGCGCAAGTTTGAGGCCGATAACCATGATTACTGGCCCAGTTACCACTGGCGGCAGAAGCTTTTCGATGATTTCGACGCCCTTGAACTTGACCAGCAGCGACAGCAGAATATAAACGATGCCTGCAGCCACCAGCCCGCCAAGGGTCTGCCCAAGGCCGAATTCCTTGATGCCGAACTGAATGGGCGCGATAAAGGCAAAGCTGCTCGCCAGAAAGACCGGCACTTTGCCCCGGGTGACAGCGTGAAAGATCAGCGTGCCAATTCCGGCAGTAAAAAGGGCGATTGAAGGGTCGAGACCGGTGAGCAGCGGCACCAGCACCAGCGCCCCGAAGGCGACGAACAGCATCTGCATGCCGACGACAATTCTTTTGGCTGAGCTCAATTCGGCTTCAGTATTCATGTTAAACCTCGATCAAATCAGCGGTAAATCAGCAGATAAATGGCTGCGGCAATTGAAGCGGGATAAGCCAGCAGATAAAGCGTGACCGTACCACGGTAAATTTTCGCCCCGGCTACGTTGTTTTTTGCGGCATAGACTGCGCCGGCAACCGCAACGAGCAGGGAAATGGCCAGCGGCGGCGCGAGCATGGCCCAGGTCGCTGCCGTGGCGAATTTCAGCGTCGCAGCGTAATAAAAGCAGACCCAGGCGGCAATAACGTTCACCAGCAAAAGCACCACTGCGCCCCAGGGGTTCAGCCGGGCGGAATAAGAATCGACGCCATCGCGTTCTTCTTCTTTGCCAAAGGTTTTGCGGCCAAACTCAAACACATTGAAGACGAACCAGTTGCCAAGAGCGAATAGAAGAAAAGGCATCGCAGCCGCAGAGGGGTCGGCGGCGCGAAAAACCGCATGAATCAGCAAACCGATCATGCTGGCGCTGAAAGTATGCGTAATCGCGTAAAGCTCGAGTTTCGGGCGCATCCAGTCTCCGATGAAGAACTCCATACGCATCATCAGAGTGAAACAAAGCACCATCACGTAGGTAACAAAAGTCGACCAGCCAAGATAGGCCGCCAATGACGCTTCGACCAGAATGCAAACCAGCGTCATCGTCGTGAATTCGCCAAGAGAAATCAAACCCCGTGCCAGAGGCCGCTCGGGATTATGTTCTCGATCGAAATCGTAGTCTTTGACTTCGTCAAAAAGGCGCATGTGCAGAAAGACCAGCCAGACCAGCAAAAAGCCGGGTAGCAGGCGGGCGATACCAGCACAGGC
>CAZTHA010000185.1:0-8545 GCA_964613435.1 uncultured bacterium | reverse complement strand
CTCATGGGCAAGAGTGCGAAAAAAAGGATTGGCCTTATCAGACGGGTTTCCCGGCTTTCCTGGGACGATATCCATGAAAAAAACCGGCTTTTGATTGCCAAACAGTCCGTCAATATCTCGATGATCAAAATATCCGGCGATATAACCATCATTGAACTGGTCCTGAATATCGACGAGAAAGATGAAGATTTTGCTATCGGGCAGATAAAACTCCGGGGGAATGTATGGCTCACCAAACCAGGCGGTCACTGTCTCATAAACATGCTGATCGAAGGTCGTAACAATCTGTTCGAGGTTTTTTTCCCGTTCCTCACCCCAGGCGTGCAAGCGCCCCTTCTCAAAAAACACCCGACAGTGGCGACCCTCGGCAACCATGATTCCTGGCTTGTATTCATAGCGGCCAGAGATAAAATTGTAGACCTGAAAGCCAACCTCACTGCGGTCTATCTGCAGATTGCCAAGGGGAAGGTTCAGGTTGGCCCTCAACGACGGATTGAGCAGGAACTGCTTTTTCAGCTCGTAATCAAGCTCTTTTTGCCGCTGACGCAGCAGAAAAGTCCCGTCCATGACCGTGAATGAAGTTCCCGAAACATTTTCGGCAACGAAAAACAGCAGCAAAAAAAGTAAGAAAGTCTTTCTCAAAACCATTTTCCCAGGAACTATTCCAGTTCGATAACAGCTACGGTTATGTCATCCTTCAGATCTGTTTTAATGGTTTCGACAAGGCTGCGAATTTCATTGACGATTTCGTTGGGATTTTTATTTCGACGAGCAAGAATAAACTTTTCAAGAGCGACAAAACCATCATCGACCCCTTCAAGAAGCTCAAAGAAATCAACCAGACCATCCGAATAAAAAATCATTTTATCGCCGGATTCGAGTTGAATAGTGCGTGCAATGAATTTACTCTCACGGAAAATGCCCAACAAAGTTCCTGTCGATTGCAAGTTGGTAAGCGAATCGTTCTTTTTGCTGTAAAACAAAGGAAAATCATGGCCGGCGCTGGCATAGGTCAGGCTTTTTACACTGATATCGAAGGTTCCGAAGATTGCCGATGAATTCAGCCTCGACTCATCGCCAAGAAAATCTTTCAGGGCCAGATTGATTTCACTCATAAGTTTGTCGGGCTGAGCCCACAGCTCGCTTTTTCCCTGAAAAAGACAAAGCATGACCGACATCACCAGAGCCGCCGGCACGCCTTTGCCACAGACATCGCCAATTAACAAAGCCATCTGCTTCCTTTCGGCCTGCGGGAAAAATTTCAAAAAATCGCCGCCAACAAAACGCGCCGGCCGAACGAAGCAGGCGCAGCTCAGCCCGGCAAGCTCAGGAGCCTTTAGGGTAATGGCGTTATCCTGAACCAGCTTGGCCATGTTCAGTTCTTTGGCCAGACGGGCCTGGCTTTCAGCAAGCTGTTCAGCTCTCAAAGACAGCTCTTTATGCATCTGGTAATTATGCAGACTGATAGAGATCTGATCAGAAAGAATATTGAGGCGAAGATTGTCTTCTTCACTCAAGGCCGCTTCCGGGTCGTCCCGACCGACGAGCAGACAGCCGTAGAAAGTCTCGTTTCTTTCAATCGCCGCCCCGGCCAGGGCGCCTTCGAGTGCGAACTTTTTAAAAGCATGCTCGAGAAGCTTCAAAGAAAGGTTCAGGTGATTATCTGAAGGTTCGAGCTCGTCAAAATTGATTTTTTCAAAGCCTTTTCGCCTGATTCCGGTGCTTTCTACGGCGACAAAAGCGTCCTGATCGAAGTCCATCAGAAAAAGAATCGCCCAGTCAAAATTCCCAAGCTCAACGACCGTTTTAAGAATTTTCTGGTAAGGACGCTCATTTTTCAGAAGAAGCAGTTCATCGAGAGAGTGGGCGTTTTGATAAAAGTTACAAACTGTTTTAAGATTCTTCTGGTCGACCAGATATGCCTTTACACAGATTACGACAATAATCAAAAGGCATACCGCCGCTGCCAGACTGGAATAGGTCGCCGGAGCCGTCCAGAATAAAACCGCGATTGAAGCCAGGCTTAGCAATAGAATCAGATAGAATTTCATATCCGCGCCTGGGCCGGCCTAATCAAGGAATTCTGCTTCGCCCCATTCGGTCAGGGTCACAAAAAGTTTCTTGGGGCTTCGAGCATCGAGAAAAAATCGCGGATCTTTTTCAAGATAATTTTTCAGACGCTGACGGATCTTGAAAAGCAAATCTTTGGTAAAAACGTTTTTCAATTCAAAACTGGCGGTAAGAGGAGCTGAGAAACGCCGCCAGATGTCAGAGAGGCTTTGGGGCTTTCCCTTTTTCCGCAGATTCTTGTAAATACGGTCAAGCATCGCTTCAAAAAGCTCTGCACCATTGTAAGCGTAAAAAAATTCTACCGGCGGTAAAAAGCCAAATTGTGAAATAATCGATTTTGCCTTGCGAATCAACTTTTCGCCCTCGCCCTGAAAACCGACGACTTCCGAACGCAAAATCCGCATCAACATCAAATCGACGTCTTTTCGATTCAAACTATCGATCAATTCTTTATCAGAAGGGAAAAATTTCTGCAGAATCGGCCTGACCGTCTCCATTGGCTCAACGCTCAAAAACTGGACATTGCGCCCATAGGTCTCAGGATTCTTGCGTTTCATGTCGCCAAGAATCTTTTCAAACTGCAGAATGAATTCGAATTTTGTATCGAACGGCATTCGGTTCACCAAAATAAATAAATTATTATTTATCTTAGTGTTTCAAAGAATGCAAAGCAACAATTATTTACAGAATTTATTCCTCGTCGCTTCTCTCTTCGCCAGAATCAAAGTTCAGCCAGGGCAAAGCCCCCTCACCGTTCATCTGGAAAAAGCTTTTTCTTATGTAAATAAGAAAGCCGATAAGCGATACTGAATACAATCCGGCTACCCATACAATCAAAGCTTTCATAGTCGATCTCCTCCTCAATCCTGTTGACTGCTATCGGCAGTTTTCTTCTTTCTTTTGAGCAAGAAGCCAAAAATTGGAATTTTTCTGCAAGCATGCCGATAGATATTTTAGAAATGATAAAAAGAATACCGGCAACAATCCTTTTCCTGCTGATTATTCTCGTTTTTGCCCCAATCCAGGCAGAAGCGGGAGAATGCCCCCATTGTCATGCCGAGGGTATTTCCACTCTGCAGATGAATTGCCCGGAATGTGGCCAGAATCTTCATGATCCGGCGCTGAAATACAATGCGCTGCAGAAATCGGAACTTACCGTCAGATTGCTCTACACCGGACAAAACCCTGAAAGAATGCCACCTTACGGCAAACTTTTCGTCAATGGGGTCTATCATGGCAACATTGATATGGTTGAAAAAGAGGTAATCAGTAAAGACTTTCACCATAGCTGGTCTGATGGCCTGGGAAAAGAATACACCGCGGTTTATGAGAAAAATCTCAGCAATATTCCCTCGGGAGTATTGAAGATAGAAGTTCAAATGCGATTCGACAGGTTTTATGGGCTGGGAAGAAGCTACAAAAAAGTTGTTTTTCCTTACGTCAGCTTCAAGCCCGGTGAAAAGACGACGGTCTCACATCGTTTCAAATCGGCGGCGACTTTTCACCAGTACAAACCGGAAGCGCAACGACCTTTGCCGGTGGTATCAGAAATGAAGCTGCAGGGCGCGAGTGGGACAGTGGCATTGAATGTTCCGCTTTTTTATTGAACTGAGCAATCAGGCAATCACTAAACTTTCACGCAAATACAACCGATAACTGTTAGAGAAATTAGAAAATTGAGGCAGACCAATGATAGAAAAGACTAATTCCCGATGGTTCTTTCTTTTCGTACTTCTTAGCCTGATCAGCATTCTCTTCTTTCCGAAGACGACTTACGCTGAAACGAACTGGCTGAAATATTTCCGCAAAGATTCTTTGCTCAACACCTACAATCGCGCTTATGCAGTCCTCGACGACACTGTCTGGGTAGGTACATACGGCGATGGTTTGATGATTCATGATGGACAGAAAGTAACCAATTTTACCAACAAGAGTACCCGCACCAGCCCTCCGCTGAATGACGGCCTCATATCCGATTACATCACCTGCATTTCTATCGATGAAAAGAATGGTCGGGTTTGGCTCGGAACCAATGAAGGCATCTCAACCTGCAATCTCGAAGGCAAAGAATGGGAACGCTTTACCACCAAAGAAGGTCTTCCCAACGACGTTATCAGAGACCTGGCGATTGACCGCAATGGCCACGTCTGGGTGGGAACTCCCTCCGGTGTAGCCGAATATGACGGCGAAAAGTGGACTGTTCACAACGAAAAGAACGGATTGCCACAAGGCAGCGTGCACTCACTGAAGGTCAAAGGCGACAGTATCTGGGTCGGGTCGGTTGGCGGCACCGTCGCTCGCTATAAAGACGGCGAGTGGAAGACCTTCATCAGCTTCTGAGATGTTACAGGAGTTTCACCGGGGTATCTACGAGTATCTCTGGTCAGAGCACAAATTTGTCGCTCTCGGAGTCTCGATAAGAGCCTACAACAATACGGCGAACAAGCTGGTAACACCAGCCCAGTGCCTGAAAATGTTAAAAAAACTTTTGAACTATGCTCTGGCTGAAAGGCCAGAGCATTTGAGCGCTTTGCTGAGCGCTTACATGCAGATCAAAAGGTATTTGACCCGCAGCGAACGCGAAGACTTGATAAAGACTCTTCTGGCCGACGAACATGCCGGGGCTGAAAAAATATATGCCGCGGCTCTGAAATTTTCGGAAACCTCTCTCTTTGGCTGCCGGTTGTTTTTTCCCGCCGGTCAGGCCATTTACAAATTTTGGGATGTTCAGCATCATCCGGGACTTTGGCTTTGTTTTGGGCCTTTTCAGCTGCATCTTACCCCGGAACAGCTTCTATTCAAAGCTTTGACCGCAGATGGTCTCAGCCATGAAAACTGGTCCGAAAGCTGCTCTAAGCTCAAAAACGGTATGACAGGTGCTGAATTTGCTGAAATAGATAGTTCAGTTGCCAATGTTTTACTGAAAAACAATATGGTTGCCGGAGCAGGAAACAATTTCTGGCTGCACCCACGCTCAAATTTCAATTATGAAAAGATGCAATCGATCGGCCATGAGTTTGATCTACAGCATTTTACCGGGCTGGTCCTGGAAAGCTTCTGGGATTCGGCCGAAGCCGGATTTGAGCCTCTTGCCACAGTGCCAGAATTCGATTATTTCAAATTGCATTTTGAAAAGCTCCAGCCAGTAAATTCCGGGCATACATGCGAAGAGTCTTTCGCCCTGCTTCAGGAGAAGTTCAGCAATCTCGAATCAGCTCCCAGCATAGGAGTGGAGACTGCTTACCAGGAGATTCACCCCGAAAAGAGTGAACATGGTAACGATGAAACCGAGGACTGAAATGCAGGCGGTCCATGTTCCGCTCCAGCCTCTGGTCAGGCGAACGTGCAGGTAAGCTGAATAAACGAGAAAAGTAATCAGCGCCCAGGTTTCTTTGGGATCCCAGCCCCAATAGCGTCCCCAGGCCTTATTAGCCCAAACCATTCCGAAAATCAACCCGCCGACGGTAAAAAGAGGGTAACCGAGAGCAATCGCCCGATATGTCAAGCTATCGAGAACTTGCGTCGGCGGCAACCATTTTTCGGTTTTTGCGCCAATTGCCCCCCGAAACAGATAGGTCAAAAAGACGATCAGCAAAACGGCAAGGCAGGCGGGCAGGATAACCCAGTAAAGCAGTGCAGAAGCCCTTTCATGATAAACATGATGCGATTTCAGATGCTGATAAAGCAGCAGCATGCCGGCAATGAAAGAGACGGGCAAACCGGCGACCACAAGCAAAGCTACCGACTTTTCCCGCAGATCCATGGGATTCTTTTCTTCAGGTGCAAGAAGTTTGCGGAAGCAATACATAAAGCTGAGAATAAAAGCAAGCGCGAAGCAGGCCTCGCCGACAAATGCCAGAGAAACGTGCAGGTGCAGCCAGTAAGATTGCAAAGCAGGAATCAGCGGTCGAATTTCCGAAGAAAAGACCGAAGCCACACCGATCATCAGAACCGCGCCAACGCAGGAACCGGCTTCGAGCAAGGGCAAAGGCCGTCCACGCGTGAAAAGTAAGCCAGCCAAAGCCAGGAAGGTCGAAAGGCATACCAGAGATTCATACATGTTCGACAAAGGCGGATGACCGGCACTGTGCCATCTTAAGCCCAGTCCAATCATTGCGCAGACGATTCCAGCCGAGAGAAGCAGGCGGGCAATCTGGTAAAATCGGCTCTTGTCAAGACTTATCGAGATGCTGAAGCCTACAAAGGCAATCAGATAGCAGATCATCGAGGCGGTAAAAATATAAGTTTCATTCATGCTGTAACGTTTTCCTGATCATTATTATCTTTTTCGAAACAAAGCTCATTTTCAAGGTTATCAAGGTCTTTCAGCAATTGCTCAAGCGGTCGGTTACCGGAAACAGCGATTCTTTTTCGGCCATCAGGATAGATCAGCAACCATTCTTCGCGATAGGCGACATAAAAGCTCATGATCAGACCCAGGGTAAACAGGAGGCAACCAGCCCAGACCAGAGGCTTGCCAGGATCGTAGGCCATCTGCAAACCACTTTCGTATTCCGGCTCAGCGCCGACAAAGGTGAAAATGAACGGCAGACTCGAAACATGCGATGCCGACATGACGCGATCATCGGGAAAAGCCCAAGCCCGCCCGGCAATGCCGCCAGCCTGATCATAAGCAACAATTCTTGCAGCGGGATTGTTCAACTCATGGGAAACACTGATAAAGCGCTTATCGATAATACGAAAGTCGGGCATAAAATCGTGCAAAACCAGTTTCAGTGGGGTCCAGGGAAAAGACTGGGGCTCATCAAGCTTAAGCTCGATCACGACCGGAAAAGTTGCGTTTGCAGTGGTGAAATTTTCCCGTTCGGGTTTGTCATACAGCAAATCGACTTTCAATTTTACCCGACGAAAGGTCTTGCTCCAGTTTGCCTGAAAAAAAGTGTATTGCCCAAAGCTAATTGGCTGGTTGACCCTGGCAACTCCTGAAGCAAGCTCATTGCCCTTTTCGACAAATTTAATCGCCGAGTTCCAGCTTTTTATACCTCTTACCTGCCCCTGGGCATCGACATGATGATCAACCCAAAGTTTGCTGAATTCAACATGGAATGCTGGACTGGCCAGACCATCGGCATAAATTCGGTGCAGGTTTTCGACTTTACTGCGATAATCATCAAGAATCGGCGCATTTGGTGAGAAATGCCGCACATTTCTCGCTATCCGACTCAATTTGTCAGCATCTCTGGCGGCCCGGACCGCAGCCAGTTCAGGAATAGGCACCCGATCGCCCGAGCGACCGCGCACGGCCATTTCCACACCATAGAAAACACCGATCAGGCCACCGGCAAGAATTGCCAGAAAACCGATGTGAATGAACATTCCACCCAGAAGAGACGCCTTGCCGCTGATGCGCAAAGCGATTTTCGCGTTGTCGGCCAGCTCTCTGACCTCATCGAAAGCAGCAAGAGCATCGTCGCAGCATTTTTTTTCGAGAATTCTGCCGGCTTCGAAGGCCTTGATTTCCTTGTCGCTGGCATGGTTGATGCGACTGAACAGCTTTCTTCTCGTGCTTTTCCAGCGGGTTAGAATACAAACCAGGGTCGAAATTGAAAGGAACCACAAGCAGACCTGAAAAGCCAGGCTGTGATACATATCATCGAAACCGAGAGCGAGAATCCAGTGCCCGAATTCGGGAAAGCGCTCGAGATACTGGTGTGCTTCGAGCGACTGGGGTATAAAGGTGCCCAGCATCGAAAGCACTGTGAGAATACAAATGGTAACGACTGCCGTTTTTAATGATACGAAAAGACGAAGGATTGTTCTCATAGGCAGAGTATAAGAGATTTACTGCTGCTTTACAATAGCCCGGCGATCATGGTCAAGCAAAACCAGGGTGGCATCGTCTCCCCATGGGACTTCGCCGGTGAATTTTTTTAATTCGGCGTACACCCTGCTGATGAACGTTTGACGGTCGAGCTCAAAACCGAGCTCGGACACCAGAGCTTCAAGACGCTCGTAGCCGAATGGCTGGCCCTTATCGTTCAAAGCCTCGATGATGCCGTCGCTGAACATTAGAAGCCGACAATGCTCGGGCAATTGCAGGGTTTCGAATTTGAACTTTTTCTTCTTAGCCGCGCCAAGCGGATAGCCAACCTGTTTGAGAATGTCCACGCCGCCGGCATGGACAAGAAAGGGGTAAGCCTGCCCGGCATTGCAATAGGTCAAGACTCCAGACGAATCGATGAATCCGCCAAAACAGGTCATCATTTTTATTCGACCGAGATGCTCGAGCATAAGACTGTTCATCGCCCCAAAAAGCTCATGGGGAAGATGCAATCCCTGGTCGACAAAAGCACTGAATGCTGCATCGGCCATATTTACCACCAGCGCAGCCGAAATAGAATGCCCGGAAACATCGCCCATAACGAAAGTCATGCCGTCATTAACCAGAAAAGCCTCATACAGATCGCCGCCAACATCGTCAGGCAGATCGCCGGCCGCGCGCCGCAGGTGCCGG
>CAZTHA010000184.1:0-8546 GCA_964613435.1 uncultured bacterium | reverse complement strand
CCGGGTTGGTTCCAGAATCTTACGAAACTTACCAATTGGTAAATGAAGGCGATATAATTTTTAGACCAACAGATTTGCAAAATGATCACACAAGTCTTAGAAGCGGGATTTCTACTTTTGACGGGATCATAACAAGTGCCTACTTAAATTTAAGAATTAAACCTTTCGCTAATAACGAATTCTTTAACTACTTTTTTAGAGCAATTGATAACAATAAAGTTATATATGGTCTGGGTTCAGGGTTGCGCCAAAATATTGATTTTAGAGACTTTAAAAGATTCAATTTTGTTTTTCCTCCGTTAGAAGAACAAGCAGCTATTGCCAGATTTCTCGATGAGAAAACCGCCAAAATCGATGCGGCGATTGCCAAAAAAGAAAAGATGATTGCGCTTCTTAACGAAAGAAAGCAGATAATCATACAAAACGCAGTCACCAAAGGCCTCAACCCCACCGCCAAAATGAAAGATTCCGGAATTGAATGGATTGGAGAGATACCAGAGCATTGGCAGGTGAAAAGGCTAAAATACTTGTTAGATGAAATTAATGTCCGTTCTAAAAGCGGTGAAGAGGAGTTGTTATCGCTGAGTAAAGTCCATGGCGTTTTACCAAGGTCTTCTTTGGAAGAACGGGCGGGACAAGCAGCTTCACTTGTTGGTTACAAGATTGTCTATCCAGAGAATATAGTAATTAATAAAATGCAAGCAGTCAACGGTCTAATAGCTGTTTCGAGAGTTTATGGGATTACAAGCCCAGATTATAGCGTTTACCGAGTAAAGTTTTTACAGACTTTAGATGTAAATTATTTGGGTTTATTGATTACGCAAAGCCAATATTTGCTTGAATTTAAAAGAAGGGTGACGGGAGCGATGGAGGGCTTTATTCGTCTTTATACGGATGCCTTATATGATGTTTTTATACACCTTCCGTCGATTGAAGAACAAAAAGCTATTGTGGCATATGTTGAGGCTCAAATGCACAAAATTACTAACGCTGTTATTATCCAGGAAAAGCAGATTGAGAAATTGAAAGAATACAAAGCTGTGTTAATCGACAGCGCAGTGACAGGAAAGATTAAAGTAATTTGATATGGTAAGTAAAACGAATGAGCAGGCTCTTGAAGCGGCGATTGAAAAAGCTTTAACCGGAACATGTCTTGAGGAGATCAAGGCACAGGGCAACACCGTTGCCGATATTCCCGCTCCATACGGCGGCAAAGGCTTCTATATCGGCAATGCCAATGATTTTGACCCCAGATACGCAATCGACGAGACACGCCTCTGGCACTTTCTCGAAACCAGCCAAAAAGACGAACTGGCAAAAATCCAGCGCGCTGCCGATTGGAAATTGAAAATTCTCGAACGCTTTGATCGCATGGTTAAAAAATACGGGCTTTTGCGTCTTTTGCGCAAAGGCCTCGAAGTAGAAGATGCCTGTTTTACGCTTCTTTACCAGCTACCGATGGCGAGCAGCAGCCAGACGGTGAAAGAAAACTTCGCCAGAAACGAATTCAGCGTTACCCGACAGGTTCGCTATAATACCGAAAACACTCACGAAGAAATCGACATGGTTGTATTCGTGAATGGTATTCCCATTGCTACGTTGGAACTCAAAAACCCATGGACAGGGCAGAACGCCAAAGTGCATGGGATCAAACAATACAAATACAGCCGGGATTTCAGCCAGCCATTATTGAGCTTTGGTCGCTGCCTGGTGCATTTTGCCGTAGATACCGACGAAATTTACATGACCACCAGATTGCGCGGCGAACACAGCTTTTTTCTGCCTTTTAACAAAGGAAATAACAATGGAAAGGGTAATCCGCCAAACCCTTTCGGACACAAGACCAGCTATCTATGGGAAGAGATTTTCACCCGGGAAAGTCTGGCGAATATTATTCAGCATTTCGTGCGTTTTGACGGCAAGGCTACAGATGCCATCAATACAAGAACACTTTACTTTCCTCGCTACCACCAGCTTGACGTGGTGCGCAAGCTTATCGAACACGCCGCAAAAAATGGTGTTGGGCAATCTTACCTGATTCAGCACTCTGCCGGGTCGGGCAAGTCGAATTCAATAACATGGGCAGCATACCAGCTTATAGAAGTTCACCCTGAACGAGATGATTTGCCAGGCTCAAAGGGCATTCAAAATCCTTTATTTGATTCGGTTATCGTGGTAACCGACCGACAGCTTCTCGATAAACAGTTGCGCGATAATATCAAAGAATTTTCTGAGGTTAAAAATATTGTGGCCCCGGCCTATTCATCGCAGGAGCTAAAAGAAAATCTTGAGCAGGGCAAGCGCATAATTATCACGACGATTCAGAAGTTCCCATTCATCGTTGATGGCATTGCTGATCTTAGCAACCGACGTTTTGCAGTCATCATTGACGAGGCTCATAGCTCACAGAGTGGCATAGCAGCCGGTCAGATGAATAAGGCAATGGGCATAAAAGCAGGTGAAGAAGACGAGAAAGAAATGCTGGACAAGCAGGAAGTAATTCTTCGGGCCATGAAAGCACAGAAAATGAAGGGAAATGCCTCTTACATGGCTTTCACAGCAACCCCCAAAAACGCCACTCTGGAAAAATTCGGCACCAAACAACCCGATGGCACTTTCAGGCCTTTTCACCTTTATTCGATGAAACAGGCAATCGAAGAGAGATTTATTCTTGATGTGCTTGCCAATTACACGACCTATAAAAGCTATTATGAAATTGAGAAGTCGATTCAGGAAAACCCCTTATTCAACAAGGTAAAAGCTCAGAAAAAATTGAGAAGCCATGTTGAGCGTAATCCGAAAACCATTGCCACCAAGGCTGAAATAATGCTTGATCACTTCATCACCAAGGTCTACAACACCAAAAAGCTAAAAGGAAAAGGCAAGGGTATCATTGCCACGCAAAAAATCGAGTCAGCAATTAGATATTACAAAGCAATAAGAAAGTTACTCGACGAAAAAGGCAATCCATTCAAAGTTGCGATAGCTTTTTCCGGCAAAAAAAGAGTCGACGGAGTTGAATACAGCGAAGCTGAAATGAATGGTTTTCCGGAAAAAGATACCCGCCACAAGTTTGACACTGATGATTACAGATTGTTGGTGGTTGCCAACAAGTATCTAACTGGCTTTGATCAACCCAGGCTTTGTGCCATGTATGTGGACAAAAAACTTGAAGGAGTTGTGGCAGTGCAGGCTCTTTCGCGCTTAAACAGGTCTGCTGATAAATATAACAAGAAAACCGAAGACCTTTTCATTCTCGATTTTTTCAATACCATCGATGACATCAAAAAGTCGTTTGACCCATTCTATACTTCGACTACTCTGAGTAAAGCTACCGACATTAACATACTTCACGAGCTAAAAGGCACACTGGACGACGTTGGAGTTTACGAATGGCATGAAGTCGAAGATTTTGCCGAGAAGTTTTTCGCCAGCCTTGAGGCTGATAAATACTTAAGCCCCATTATACAGGTCGCAGAAGAAAGATTTAACCACGAGCTTGAATTGAAAGACCCGGAAAAAGCCGATTTCAAGATCAAAGCAAAGCAGTTCGTAAAAATTTACGGACAAATGGCGGCGATTATGCCATTTGAAGTTATAGCCTGGGAAAAACTTTTCTGGTTTTTGAAGTTTCTGATTCCCAAACTCGTGGTTAAAAACAAAGCAGATGAGATGATCGATGATCTTCTCAATTCGGTTGATCTTTCAACTTACGGTCTTGAAAGAACCAGGCTGAATCACAGTATTGGACTGGATGCTTCGGAAAGTGAGTTAAAGCCGCAAAACCCGAACCCGAGGGGAGTTCAGGGTGAGGGCGAAGATAAAGACACTCTCGAAGAAATAATCAGGACTTTTAATGAAAAGTGGTTTCATGGATGGGAAGCAACCCCGGAAGATCAGAAAGTTAAGTTCGTTTCATTAAGCAAACACATTAAAGAACATCCCGACTATAAGGCGAAAGTGGCTGATAATAAAGACGTGCAAAATCGTGATCTGGCCTTTAAAAAGATTCTTGACGAGGTGATGGCCAAACAGCGCAAGAAAGAGCTTGATCTCTACAAATTATATGCAAAGGATGAAGCATTTTTTCAGGCCTTTTTTGACACTATGAAACGCTTGACCGAAAGCCCCAAACTGCTTAAATACGATTAAAACCAGATCGACCATTTTATCTAAAATTGGTTTTGTTCATGCCAAAATAGTTTTGTAACATCAGAATAATGGCCGTTTGAAATTTTATACATTCTCTGATTAGTCATTCTTTCGATAATTGGCCCATATTCTTTCTTGTATGAACCGATCTTTACAAAATCAAAACAAAACATCCAGTTCTCAATCTGGCAATCTCTGCCTGAATAAAAGCAGGTTTTCAGGCCGAAGGCTCTGGCTGTTTGGCAAAGATCGGCAAATTCTGCATGTTCTTTTGCGGTATTTTTGCTTTCGCCAAGAAAACAAACTCCGGAGATTTTTTTTCGATATAATTGAATCAGCGGGTTAAAACATTCATTTAGCTTTGTGCCTACCGGTTGCCATAGTTCCGGTGAATGGCAATCAGCGCAACGATTTTGGCATTCGGTGATGTAAAAGGTCAAGCAGGTTTCACCGGGTAGTTCCAATGTGGTTATTGAATAATCAAAAAACAGCATTAAACAAAATCCATCTTGACCGAATCTGCAACCTCATCTTCTGATAATGCGCTTTGGCAGGCTTTAACCAGTTTCTCACGATCATTTAAAGGGCTTTTTGTTTTTGTAAGAGCGTAGAATAAAGTGGTTACCCAATGAGCTATTTTTTTGTCTGCATATGAGAAGGCTTCTAATAAAACCAGTTTGCCCAGCTTATTGCCGACTATTTTTTCAAGAGAACATACCATTGTCAAAGTGGAAAGTTTCTTTACCAGTTCGAGTCCTTCTGTATATTTTTGCTGTCGCCGCCGGCCCTCAAAAGCAAATGGCTGAATAACCAGCGCTACCATGGTAATTTTTAATTCGTTTGCAATTTGTGCTATTGCCGCATAGATTGCAGTGCTGGTGTTGCCACCACATGAACCAACAATTATCAGCAGGTCGCAATTGGAAATTTTGTTGGTTATGAGGCTTTTTTCTTCAGTGTAATTTTTTATCTGACTTTCCACCGACGGACGTCCCAAAAAAGCTGGTATAGCAGAACCCAAAAGATGACAATCAATGTCTGAAGTGGTTTCATCATTGTCTGTTCTGTCTGAAAAAACAGATAGACGTTCAAGCTCAGAAATAAGGCGATTTTCAACAATTTCTTTGGCAATATTTAAGCCAGGCTCACCGATAGCGCAAATCTTTACTCTTAAATTATCAGCCATGGTCGGTGTTCCTTATTATTTTTCTTGTTCCCATTTGAGAATTTTGCTGCTGGATTCATCTGGCGGTAATCTTCGCCCGAGCAAAAACATGCGTTCGAGTAACAACGTTGCCTGGTCAGGCCCTAAAGAACCCTGACCGACAAGGGTTTCCAATACCCAGAGAACTCCTTTAACCGTTACCTTTTCTTTATGTGCCGCTTTTCTCAGCGCCTTGTCTCCGGAAAGAAGAATTGTTTGAGTTTTTTTTTGCGTAGAGCAGTAAGGCAGCATCGAAAGTTGAAATCTTGTATTTTTCAGACATTTCATTCATGGCCAGCATAGTTTCTATTGGGGTTTCAACTGAAACTATTCCGGCATTACTTATTTCAATTGAAGTCGGTGTTTCAAGATCGAAAACCATCAAGTCAAGTGTAATCAGGCGATAAGGTAAGCCCAAAAGCTGATTCAGATTCTTGATTTCGTAGAAGTCGAGAATTACCGATGAATCAATTACGCATGATGGACATGATTTCTTCACGGCTTGAAAAACTCCCGCCTGAGGTCAGAAATTTTTATTGCCATTAGTTCTGCGGCTTTTCCTTCCGAAATCATTCCTTCTGACAAGGCGTGAAAGACCAGTTGTTTCATACGGACGGGCTCTGGTTCTTTTGGATACTGGGCCCAGGGTTCCTGTTTTCCATATTTCTTTAAAACAAAAAACAAGCCCCTGGCAGCACTTTCGCTGATTATGCCAAGGTCTTTTGCCCTGAAAACCCATGCCGACATGCTTAAGCCATATTTCATTTTCAAAATGTGCAGCTCATTCAAACTTAGTTTCTTGCGCTTTTGCCCAAGTTCGCGAATAGCACTTTCAGCTGGAGCAAGAAAAGCTGAAGCAAAACGCATCGCCGGTTTTTCCCGGGTGCGTTTATCTCCCTCTTCCGGACATTTTATAAGCAAATGCCCAAGTTCGTGGGCGAGATTGAAACGCAGCCGGTCGCCGGGCATATCGTCTCGAACCACTATGCATGGGCGGCCGTCAGACCAGAAGGTGCAGGCATCAAAAGAATCTTTTGCCTTGATAAAGTAAACCCGAATATGGTTTTCTTCGAGAAGTGAAGTCATATTTTCGATTGGGGCAAGACCCAGTTGCCACTTGTACCGCAAATTCGCTGCAATATTTTCAATCTCTTTGATTTCAGAAACGGCTTTTGCTTCGGGCAACGCAAAAGAAATTTGATCAGGAAATAGTGCTTCAACTTGTTTGTAGCGCTCAAGCCAATCCCTGATTCCGGCGATCAGAGAGTTCTGTTCTTTTATCAGAAAACTGTTCTTCTTACGGAAATCCAGACCTTCAATTGAAACCGTTACCGGTCGAAAAAAATACTCGGCCTTAACTTTCAGCTCTTTGGCCAGAGCAATTATTACCGGTGATTGGGGCATGGTTGCGCCTCTTTCATAGTTAGAAAGAGTTTGAGCGGTGATATTCAATTTTTCACTCAGATTCCTAAGTGACATACCAAGCGAAACTCGCAAGGCTTTCAGACGCTCACCAAAGTTTTTGTTGCCACTCATGTAAATGAGCTCCTTGTTTTTGTCTCATTTACAAAATAACAAAAACTTTTGGCTTTGTCAAACACAGGCCTTCGTTAGGCTTTATTAACGAGTGTTTTTAAAACTATTGTCGCGTTTGGGGGCAAAATCAGGTTTTCTTTGGCTCTGGAAAATTCCTTGTTGTGCAGTAGTGCCTCAAAATTGACCGGACCCGGAACCTCGATCTGGGAATTTTCACAGTTTGCCAGAAGCTCAATTGTGCCTGCCTGATATTTAATGACCATGCCTTGCCTGGAAATAAGGCTAAGAGCCGGTCTGGAATTCCTTATTTCTTCAAGGTGCTCATTTCGGATTTTAATCAAGGCCTGGTACCATTCAAGCATTTGTTTGTGTTCCGCCTGCTCGATCTCATTCCAGTTCAGCTGGCTGCGTAAGAATGTATCTTCAGCCTGAGGATCTGGAACTTCAGCGTCGATAAAGGGAAACTCTTTGCGCCTGCCTTCTTTGACCGCCTCGGCCAGATTTTTGTCGACATGGTCGGTGAAGTAGAGAAAAGGCGAAGAGGCCGCCCATTCCTCGCCCTGAAACAGCATGGGCACGAATGGAGAAAGTAGCATCAGTGCGGCGGCAGCCTGGCATCTGGCGAGATCGGTTAAATGACTGATTCTTTCGCCTAAAGCTCGATTGCCGATTTGATCGTGATTTTGCAGTGAAACGATGAAGCGTTCATAACCCAGGTCGGTCGGCAGGCGTCCGTGGCGTCGCTGTCGGTGCCGTGAATAATCGCCGGCATAGACATACTTTTGTTCGAGACATTTCTGCAGGTCGGCAAAGCCGCTGAAGTCGCAGTAATAGCCTTGCTGCTCGCCGGTAAGCATTACATGTAGCCCGTGATGAAAATCGTCGAGCCATTGCGCTTCAAGCCCATAACCGCCTTTTTCCCGCGAATAAAGCAGGCGCGGGTCGTTCAGATCACTTTCGGCAATCAGAAACAGCTCGCGGCCAGTTTTTAGACCGAGCTCTTCTACTTTCAGCTGCAGCTCTTCAAGAATATGGGTGGCGCTGAAATCAAAAATTGCATGAACCGCATCAAGGCGTAATCCGTCAAAATGAAACTCATTAAGCCAGTAAAGAGCGTTATTAGTGATAAAGCGTCTGACCTCGTCGCTGTTGGCAGCGTCGAAGTTGATCGCTTCTCCCCAGGGGGTTCGGTAACGGCCTGAAAAATATGGCCCGTAAAGGCCAAGATAATTTCCGTCGGGGCCGAGGTGGTTATAGACGACGTCTAGAATTACCGCCAATCCTTTTTGATGGCAGGTGTCAATCAAATGTTTTAAGTCTTCTGGGTTGCCGTATGGAGCATGGGGGGCAAAAAGATCAACTCCATCATAGCCCCAGCCATGATTTCCGGGAAAAGCAGCGATTGGCATAAGTTCGAGGTGGGTCACGCCAAGCGCTTTCAGGTGATCTATCTTTTCAATAACGCCACAAAAGGTTCCGCTTTCTGAAAATGTGCCAATATGCATTTCGTAAATGATCGCATCTTTAAGCGGTTTTGCTGAAAAATCAGCATCATGCCAGGTAAAGTCTGAAAAATAATTCTGTGAAAGGCCGTGAACACCATCTGGCTGAAATTTTGAACGAGGATCGGGAAATGGACCAGTTCCGTCAACCT
>CAZTHA010000183.1:0-8561 GCA_964613435.1 uncultured bacterium | reverse complement strand
CAGCTATGACTGCAAACCAAGTTGTCGGCGAGACTGAAAGGAATTATTTGAGCAAAGCCTTAAGTTTATCCCAGGGCAGGGCTTTGATAAAATCTTCGGCTCGTTTTTGCTCGGCTTCGACCTCGAGAATCAGGCAATAGACTTTTGTGTGGCTGAATTCTTCCGGGCTCGGCATTTCGAGATTGGCGTAATCTTCTTCCTGGTTGAGTTGCCAGCCGCTACCAAGAACGACCTTGGTTGTACCTTCCTGCCACCTTTCGCCGTCCATACGTCCTTCGCTGACCCGGTACAATGTCAGGCCTTCGCCTATTTTTTTCTGTTTGAACCCCGGTTCAAGATCGGTATAAAAGCTGTTGATTGAAAGCCGTGCAGTAAGGGTACAGTCTCTGGCGACCAGCTGTTCCATTTTTTGTTTAAATTTGCGATCATTTTCAGTGAAGGCATTTTGCGCAGGGGCAGAAATTTCTTCTATTTTTTTCTGCAATTCCATCATTTTATTGAAATCACCGGCTTCTGCTGCTTTGCCAGCCTCTTGCGCCAATTTTTCTATCTGCTGACCGACCTTGTTGGCTTCATTCATTAAATTGGCGTCGGTCATAGTCGGCAAAGCTGCAACAATTCTGGTGTTTTCGGCTTCTTTGGCTTTGGCGTCCTGCCATTCCATGAAGCTGTAAAGAGCCCAGGGCTGTTGTTCATTATCGACGGTAACCCGGTTTTCTGCTTCGAATTTACTTTGATCTATAACCTTCCAATCTGTTTTGTAAGATGACAAAACAGACTGGGCAGTTGCGTAAAAATGGTTGGCGAATGTTTTTTCAGCCGGAGTAATCGGTCTGGTGTCACCGTCGGCACAGACAAAGGCAGATGCGCAGAAAAAGAAAACCGAAAAAAAGAAAACAGTTTTTTTAAGCATAAAAGTCCCCTCCGATTTTTTTCAACGGCGATTATAACTTTAAAGAAAATGCCGATCAAGTATTTAAATGATTATTGGTCGACAATTTTAATTTTGTTTTTTATTTTGATCTCGAGGGTGCGAATGTCATTGTTTACACGCTCGAAGTCAGGCATGAATTCCTGAAAAATATCTGACTTTCTTGTTTGTAGAATTCCAAGATAGCGTAGATTATAAAGCAGAATACCCAGAACCATTATTTGCAAACCAACATAGGTGCTGAAAGGAAAATCGAATTTCAGGATTATCAATTGAAAAAAAGCGGCGGCGACAATGTTTTTGTAGGAATCTTCCCGTTCCCGGCCAATCTGATTGAGTTTTTGCTCCCGTTCCTCTTCCATGGCATTAAGCTGGACCATTTTCAACTGCAAATCTTCACGCAATCGCTTAAGAGCCAGTTCAACATTACCCTTTTCCGTGGCTTTTTCAATCTTGTCGAGTTTGTCTTCGAGTCGTTTGAATGAATAGCCGCTGTTATCATGTATCAACAACTGTTCAGTGCCGCAATAATTGCAGATAAAACGATCGAGTTTGTCAGAAAGCTTGAGATTTGCCGAGCAGTTGACACACCTTAGGGAAATCAGGTTTACCGAAGCGGCCATTGCAACAATCTCTCTCTTATGTCTTCAATTTCGGATTCCACGGTCATTCTCCGCCATTCTGGCGAGAGCTCGGCCTGTTTATCTATTTTTTGAAAAAAATTTAACTTCTCTTTGATCATCAATAAAATGCCAATCTCGGTTGTTGTCGTGACTAGTCGGGCAAGCGACACCTGAGCTGCCCGGGGAATTCTGAACTCGATCGCCAGGAGATATAGTCCCAGATTCATTGCTTCTTCGTCTAGAAAATCGGGGGTGGCGGTAGTTGCCTGAGCCATTTTCAACTTTTCTTCGGCAAGTGCCAGGAATTGTTGCAGATTCATCCTGGCTGTCCCTATTTCCGGGTTGAGCCTTAGGACAACGGCTGCTCTTTTGACGAGAAGATGCATGTGGTCAAGATAGTCTTTGGCAATCGCCTTATGATTACCGGCCATCAAGATCAGTAAAAGCAAAATCAATCGAAGAACGCTGCTTAGCCTGATATGCATCATGTTGAAAATATACTCTATCCGGAAAAAATGTTCAATGCAGCAGAATACCATCGAAAATAGCATAGTTTTGCGAGACTTTTTTTTTATTCTCTCTGGCTTATTTTCCGACAATGGCAATAAGGTTCTCAAGAAGTTTTCTTTCTTTGTAAAGATTCGCATCACCGATAATTAATGCTTCATCGGTAAGATGTTCAAGAAAAGAGTCTATCTTTTTAAGGTTTTCATAGCCTATCTTTAATGGTTGGCCGGGTCTTTCCCAGTGTGACCAGCCTGAGCCATCGTCAGCGATTGTGTCAGCGCGGGCCAATTTTGTCGAATATTTTCTTGTGGCAACGTCTTTGATCAAATCAGCAAAATTTGCCAGAAGAATAGCCTTGCGGGTGTCATTGTCTTCATAAAATGGCGACTCGATGCCGCTGAAACTGGTTTCTTCAGAATATGAGACACTTGCGCCGACACGATCCTTGTAGCTGATTTTAATGTTAATTTTTTCGCTGGCGGAAGCCTGTTTTGCAAGCTTGACCAGAATAATAGAGCCTTTGCCGCCATTCTCATCTGAGGCTGAAGGAAAAAGCGTTCTGACCTGCATAATTTTACCGGTTTGCAGGTCGGCATCAGGCGAACCAATTACCTTTTCAATCGAAAAACCTTCGCCGCTTATTTCCATGGTAAGGTCAAAAATCATTGGCGTGACCATATAGTCGAATTCATCGGCCAGCCTTTTGGAAAATTCAGCCGGAGAGTGGACTGAATAATAGTTTGCCCCCTTGACTTTGGTAATTGCCTCGACCAGTTCGGTATTGAAATCAACACCCATTCCGATAAAACTTAGATAAATGCCATTGTCGGCCATTTTGCGGGTCATCGCCAGAAGCCCGGTTTCAGAAATGTCGTCAGTGTTGGGCATGGCATCGGTTAAAAAAATCATTCGATTTTCAAATTCGTTTTTATCGGAATCGGCGAAGGGCCTGAGAAGTTGTTCGCCTAATTCCATTCCTTCTTCCATGCTGGTGCCGCCCGCCGGCTGTAAATCAAGAATGTGCTGTTTGAGATTTTCCATTTTGGTGTTTTTGACCAGCGCTAATGGCTTGGCAAGATGGGCATTATGATCGAAAAGAACTATGCCCAGGCGATCTTCAGGCTTTAAATGGTCAAGCATGGCGACAATCGATCTGCAAGCCGATTCAAGCTTGGTCATCTTTGCCTGTTCTGGTGAGGTTCTATTATTGCGCGAAGTCCCACCATAATGATACTGGTTGAAACTGGAGCTCATTGAATATGAAATGTCGAGAACTACAACCAGATTCAACTTTTTGCGGGCAAAGTCATTGAACTTCAAATCAGAAGCAAGGCCAAGGGCAAGAAAATGATCGGGGGATTCTTTGAAAGGACTTTGACAGACAGCTCTTGACCAGAGTGGTCGAAAGAGCCTTTTGTCGTCATTTCTTTTAACCGATTTGTCGGCAATATTGAAAGAATAGCCATAGAAAAGCCCTTCGTAGGTTATATCAGATGGACTTGGCAGGTAGCCTGCCGCAAGGTTCTCCCGAAAATTGTCGATATCTTTGGCACCGCCAACAGCATAGCTCATGCTTCTTTCGGCACTGAGAATTCCCTGGTCGGTGATACTCGAGATCATTGGACCTGAAACCGAGGTAAAAACCAAAACTATCACAATCAGAACGACCATTTCGAGAATACCAGCGTAAGCCTGGAGCCATTTTAAAAATTCAAGGGCGAGCCAGACCATTATTAAGTAGTAGGGAAGATTTTTCAGCAAATCTGAATAGCTGAACTGATCGTTGTTTTCAGGAGCAATGTATTTATACTGCCAGTCATCGAAAGGTTGATCCATAATTGACGAAGCAAGCGTCGGATAAATCGCAATGATCATTTGCAGCAGCAAAATAAGAAGTATTACCAAGAACATTGTTTTGCGAAAAATTGGCATAAGAAACCCCTTTGAAAGTTTATTTGGGAACCTTCAAGCAATTATTTAAATGAAATCGTAGATTGGACCTGACTGGTAAGTTGCTGATTACCAGTTAGAAGAAATACATGTAACTTTTCTTTTTTAAAATCAATTGCCGGCGATTGATTTTAATATAGGAAAAAAAAGCCTGGTGCCAAGTAAGGAAATTTTCCCAAAGAATTGGTCAAAAAGTTTTTTTGAAAAAATTCCCCTTTGGTTTTCAGAATAAAAAGAACTACAATGTCAAGAGTGAATTGATTGGAGAATTTTCTTATGCCTGAAATCATCGGCCTGGCCACTGGTGTGTTTTTTATGGCCATCCTTTTCAAACCATTGTTTGGCGATGCAAGTGGCTTTCTTGAATGTGTGAAGTTTTGGTTGAAACCGGACATCTTTTCGTTCTTCTCAGGGGAGTATCAAAAAGACAGAATTTCGGAAATGAAGCTTGGTTTGTGGCTGATTGCGGGAGTTGCCAGCGGTTTCATTACCTGGACAGTTATAAATAAAGTCTTTTGATCAATTGAGGCCAATGAGCTTTTTAATTAGAGCCAAAGCCTGGTTACGGGTTTGTATTTCGCCCGTATACTGGGCTTCTGCGACTGCTTCAAGCAATTCTTTAAAACTTGGACCGGGCTTGAGGTGAAATTCCTCGATCAGATCGGCACCGGTCAATAAAACGGCGGCTTTGGGCTTTTTCATCTGCTGGTAAAACTTATCGATTATAGAATAAATTCCAGCGCTGAATTCGCGCAGATCATCCTCGGAAAGTGTTCCCATGGCAGAGCGGCGATCGGCCAATGACAGCAGGGCAATCGCTACACCATCGCGGCCGGTTTCCGAATAATATTTAAAAAGTCGTTTGTCGCTTATCCCCTGTTGAAGCATTACTCCAGGCCGCATGTGATTCTTGACCACTTTTTGTAAAAAATGGAGCTCGTTGACCGACAGCTTGAGCCTTTCACAGATTTCACGGCACATGCGCACCCCTTCCATTTCATGGCCATGGAAAATTATCTTGCCATTGTCGAAATTCTCTTTTTTGCAGGCCGGCTTGCCCAGGTCGTGGAGCAGGCAGCCCAGTTTCAGACATTGCCAATAGCTGCGGCCAGCCGAAATCGGCTCTTCAAGATATTTTTGCAGAAGAGGCCACCACTCGGGCCAAGGTTGGGGCGGCTGGTGCGATTCAAGATTGGCAAGGGTCAGCAGGGTATGCTCAAAGACATCGAGATGGTGCCATTCATTCTGTTCAACCCCGAGGCAATTGGCCAGCTCGGGCAGGAAAATCGGTAAAACCCCGGTGCTTTGCATCAACTCGAGCCATTGACTGCTATGGCTGGTGCTGAAAACCTTGAATAGCTCATCACGGATTCTTTCGCCGGATACTTCTTTGAGTAGATGCGCCTGGGCGACGATCAGGGCCTGCAGATCGGTGGAGAATTTTGATTCGAAAAGGGCGGCGAAACGAAATGCCCGCATAATGCGCAGGGGGTCATCGACGAAAAGATCATTGGAACATGGAATGACCAGCCGCTGCTGAAGATGGGAATAACCGTCGAGGGGATCATGTATTTCAAGTTCTTTGCCAGTGAAAGGCTGCTTGATTCTTGCCGCCATGGCATTGATGGTAAAATCGCGGGCTCGCAGGTCAGCATCAATGTTTTCGGCTCTGAATCTGGCGATGTCAACGTTGTAATGACCTTGCTCGCAGCTCTTGACGATTCGGACAACCTGACGCTCTTCATCGAGCACAACAAATCCCGCTTTCTTGCGCCTGGCGTAGTCCCTGGCCATTGGCATCGGATCGAAAGAAACCGCCAGATCGAGATCCGGAACAGTCCCTGCTCCGTTCGCCAGATCGCGGATACTTCCGCCTACCAGCCAGACCTCATCGTCCTGTTTCAATAGTTCTGAGTTCAGGACTTCCTGGAGGAGTTTTTTTTCGAATTCTGGCAACTTTAACCGGATCATTGGCTGAATCTTTCATGTTGTAATAATAATAAATTTCGTGCAGGCAGTATAAACAAACCTTTCGGCCAGGTCAAACTATGGCTGAATTTACCTTTTCTGTGCATAATTTTAGCTATTGAAGACGTAATCATTCCTAGGAAAGAGACTGAAAAATTTCAAAAAAAATTAAAAGACTCTTACGTTGTTTTTTTTTATTCTTATAATAAAAATATGATTCTCAGAAAAAGACAACTAAATCTTGGGTATGCGTGTATAATCATCGTCGTTATCGCGCTTGGAGCCCTTTCAGGGTTTGCACAGGAAGGAAAAGACCAGCAAAGTGCAAGAAAAGAGCTGCTCCAGGAAACCTTGCGTCTTCTTGACAAGATCGAGAATGAGTCACCCCAGTCTCATGCTGATCTTGTAAAAGTGCGTGAGCGGGTTTTAGGTATTTACCAAAACCCGGTTATTCAGGCTGCAGACGAACCCCAGACCAGCTTTGCCCGAAGAAACAGCCGAAAATCACGAACCAACCGCACCGATGAATGGCGGCAGTTCTACAATTCGATAGCCTCTTTGCGTGATGACGCCCTGCAAATGAAGATGCGACAGAAAATTCAGAATCAAAAGGCCATTGAATACCGGGACGCCAGAAGATTCGTCATGCTCAATGTCGATAATTTTGATAACCAGATTGAATGCATTTATACCGGCAAAAAGGTCAGTGCCAACCAAATGCCAAAAACCCAGGTTATGAACATTGAACATTCCTGGCCCCAGTCCAAAGGCGCTACAGGTATCGCCAAAAGTGATATGCACCACCTTTTCCCGACCGATCCGATTGCCAACTCGACCCGCAGCAGTTTGCCTTTTGGTCTGGTGGACGACCCATCCTGGGAAGACGGCGGCAGCGAATGTGATGGCGATGTGTTTGAACCCAGACCCAAATTTCGAGGCAATATTGCCCGAGCTTTGTTTTATTTTTCCGTTCGCTACCAGAAACGCATCGATCGCGATGAAGAAGAGGTATTGCGGCGCTGGAACCGTGAAGATCCGGTTGACGCCAACGAACGGGTTCGCAACGACAGAGTCGAGCAAATTCAGGGAAACAGAAATCCTTTTGTTGATCACCCTGAACTTGCAGACCGAATATCCGATTTCTAAATCCTAACCAACCTTTTGGGCGGCATTTAGCCGCCTTTTTTTTTGCTTTATTTTATTCCTTTTCTTGATATATTTTGAAGTTAGCACGAAAACATGGAGGTTTTATGGCCAGAATTACCAGAATTCTGCTGCTGCTTGCGTTATTGGCAATTATATTGCCAAGTGTTCCTGCGCAGGCCGGCGGCTATCGCTACACCAAAATTGCACCGGGAATGCCTTTCGTATATTTCGATATCGAAGACATTTTCCATCAACGCTGGGTTAGTACTTACCTGCGCGGAAAGCCGATCATCATTCTGACCGGCCATCGTTATCAGCGCTACGAAATCCTCAAATGGGCTGAAACATTTCGTCAGGAATATGGCTTGCCGGGGCATGTTCATTTGCTGTGGGTGATCAACCTGCGTAAGTTCCCGTGGACAACCAGCCGGGGTACAGTCATCAAGCAATGGCGTGATTTCAATCCGCCGGTGCCACTGCTGATGGATTGGGATGGGGTGATCGGTAAATCACTTAAAATCAATTATAACATTCCCAATATCATCGTCATCGATGCCTTCGGGCGCCTGGCTCTGCATGAAATGCATACCTACAACCCGGAAGTTTATGCTGCGGTATCCGCCCATATTCGCAGTTTGTTGACGGTTAATCCCGGATTCGTTGCCGGTCCGGTTCCGGTCCAGATGGTTCCTTCGCCGATCGGGCAAAGGGGTGATTCAAACTAAAAGAAAAAAAGACCCGAAATCAGCCATGTTTGCGGCCGATTTCGGGTCTTTTGCTGTTTATTTCTGGGCGAAGATTTTTACTTCTGCGGGTCTAAGCGCATAGTCGAGGCTGCGTGGAATCGCTGATAAAGCATACTCGGGGCTGATGTCGATCAGCGGGCCGTTTCCGGTAACTGCTTCGAGATCAGGGATGTATACATGCTGATGTTTGTTAACATCTTTGTTCAATGCGACAAAAACCGACTTTTCACCAGGTATTGCCTTTTTGAAACAGAATACGTTCGGCCAATTCGCCTGATCAACTATTTCAATGCCTAATTCCTGACTTAAAACCGGGTATTCCATCTTCATTCGGGCGATTTTTTTCAAATAATCGCTTAAATCTATTTCGGTGTCTTCCCACCAGGTGGGATCGGTCTTCACGACATTGAGCGCCTTGCTGAAACCGTATTCGAATCCACTGGTAATCATGTAGCCAGAACTGAAAAGTGCCGAGAACAACAGCTGTCTTTTAACTGCCGCCAGATTACCGTTTAATTCGGTTATCAGTCTGGGTGTGTCATGAGACTCGGGAAAGCCGATTGAAGGCGTTAGAGCAGAGGTTTTGGCATACTGTTCCATGCCCCAGGGCTCGTTGTAATCCCAGTATTTCAATAAATTGAAAAGAAAGTCGAATTTCAATTCGGCAAGCTGCTGAACTTGTTTGAAATC
>CAZTHA010000182.1:0-8572 GCA_964613435.1 uncultured bacterium | reverse complement strand
AAAGTATCGGCCGGCCCCCGGCCAGATAGTCAAAAACTTTGGAAGGAATGGTTTTGTCCATGGTGCCGTCGTCTTTAAGATGCAGCATTAGCGCGTGGCTTTCTTTGATCAGCTCTATGGCGCGCTTCTTGTCGACTATTCCTGTGATTTCCACATTTTTAAGTGACTTTTTAAGTTTTATTTCCTCGAGCATTGCTTTTTCTACACCATTGCCCACCAGTTTGAAGCTGATACCACTAATGTTTTTTCTCTGCAGAATTTCTGCAGCATCCAGAACCAGTGAAAGATTCTGACAATAGCCCATATTGCCGATGTAAAGAATGCTTATCTCATCTGGTTGATGATTGAACGCCTCGGGTTCGCTACCGAGCATGGCCTCGGGAATGGCATTATAGATCACTTCAGGTCGCCGACGCTTTGAGATCCCGGCAATGTAGTCTGCCATAGGTTCAGCAACGCAGGTGATTCTGTCTGCCAGTCGATAAAGAGCTTTTTCGACAACCTTTGCGCTCTTGAAAAGAATGCCGGTATCGGAAATCTGTCCGGCAACAACCGCCGATTCTGGCCAGATATCGCGGATGTCGAGGCAAAATTTTGCTCTCTTGATTTTTGCAATGAAAAAACCAGCTAGGCCGGTAAATAGAGGTGGACTCGATGCCCATACCACATCGAAAACTGGTGGGTGCAGACAGCTTTGTCGAATCGAACCGAACATGAATGAAAGATAATGTCGAATGTAGTTCCACTTACCGCCACCTTCGTATTTGAACAAAGGAACCCGGGTAACTTTTATCTGCGGATTGTCGACCATCTGCTGCTGCAATTGCCCCTTATGTGGCTCTCCTGCAATTATGTGCACCTGGCATCCATTTTTTGCAAGCCAGTCGGCAGTTTCCTTGATGCGAAAGGCGCATGCAGTCACATCGGGATAATAAAACTGGCTGATAATTAGTATGCGTTCAGGTGTTCCAGCTGATGACATAGTCGATTGCCTCGGTTTCGTGGTTGCTGAGAATTAGTTTTACCGTTCTTTCTTCGCGGCCGAATTCAGGATAACACAAATGCATTTCGCTGCGAATTCTGGCACCACTCTGAATGCTGAATTCGACTTCATGACAACTGAGATTGATAATGCCCTGATCACTGGCCGGCATGATCTGACAGTCTGGGTGCAGATGGACAAGTGAGCAGAAAGTCCCGGTGAGTCGGCGATGATACATGCGATCGCGAATTCTTATGCTGGAAGGGCCGAAAACGATTTCCCGGCGAAAGTGCTGTGCATACTGGTCGAGCAATTCGATAATGAGTATTCCCTTTTCCGAATCGAACTGGCGACTGATGACCTTCGCCCTTGCACCTATCCGAAAAGCCCCCCAGATGTCTGATTGTTCGCTTAGCTCGATGAGCGCTGTATTGTGTGAAGCAGTTTTGCGGCAATGCTCTCTGATTTGAGCGTTTTGGTAAGAGCCGCACCCGGTATCGATTATACAGCGCCGCCCGGCAATGGATAGTTCGTATGAAAGGATGTCGCAGTGGCTATGACCGGGTTGAAAAGGTGGTGATGGCTCTTTGCAACTGAGAACGAAATAATTGCTTTGCCAGCGTCTGACGAAAAAGCCCGAATTCTCGAGAAGATAGTTTGAAGGCTTCTCTGAAACTGGCAGATCTGATTTGATGCCGGTTCGAATAGCGCAGTCGTTGAATTGGGCAATCAGTCCATCAGGATGGGTAAGACAGGCAAGCCAGTCTTTCATCAGTGGTAGTTTTTTCTGGCAGATTTCGTGCAGGTTTGCCGCAAGCGCGACCAGCTCGGCAGGGAATTCTTCTGGTTGAGTTTTTAACAATTGCCGGCAACAATCTCGAACCTTCATCACATCGTCGAGCATATCGAGATGATACATTGGGCTGCGCTCATAATGCCCGCCATCTGCAAAAAACTGTTCATCCATTTGTTTTAAAAGTTCTTTGGCTGAGAAAATTGCCAGATCAGAGTGCATGACCGGCGTTTTTGTACCGCTTTCAAGCATGAAAATGCAACCGACGAAAAGGGCGGTCAGATTGGCAAACAGATGATTGGCCTGATTGTGAAATTCGAGGTCGTGCTGCAGGCGAAAAACCTGTGAATTGAGCGATTCAACTATGCAGTCCCGTAATGGCGTCGCTAATTCCTTGAATTCATCGAGCCAGGCTATCCAGTTCAGTATTCTTTTCGAGGTCGGAAAAGGCTCCCATGGCTCGCTATGCGCTGATCTTACATTCTCGATCCAGTCGAGAATCAGAAACAACTGCAACTCTTTTGCAACCGGATTTTTCTTCTCGAACAGCCAGTCAAAGTAATTCAGATTATACAACCAGAGCTTTTCCGGTTGCTGCTCTTCCGGCCAGTCCGAACTTTGCCAGAACATCTTATCGGCAGAGAATTCACAGGTTCTGTTTAAAAAGGTTAAAGAAAAACCTGAGGAGGCTGGCAACGGGTAAAGACGCTTCAATTCATGCGATTCCCGTGCTTCGTCTCCTGCTCCTGCCGGCCCGAAGAATTTTCTTTTTAGCCAAAACACCGGCCGGCCAAGGATTTGAGCCGGTTTCAAATGTTTGATTGTGTTGAAAACTCTTATGGCGTTCATGGATTAATGATGCAAATGGTTGATCAATTTTCCGGTTCCAGTTCTTTTAGTCCTGCGGCCAGTAAAGTCGCCTTGCTGACCTCATATATTTCATTGAACGGAATCGGGCTTGCTTTTCCCGCCGCGATAGCTTCAATAAATGCCGCCATGCAGCTGGAATGCCCTTTGTCCTGTGCCCAGAGCGATTGATTCTTCACCCCGGCAAAACCAAAGCTGTTAAGAGATTTAAAGTTGTCGATCTGAAGTATTCCACCGTTGGCAAATATCTCGATGCGTTCTTTCGGAAAATCTTTATTGCCGTTGGCGAAGTAATGAATGGTTCCGATCGAGCCGTTCTTAAAAGAGATACTGATGCTGGCGGTGTCTGGCATGCGGTTATGCGCCTGCGGGTCGTTCATGAAAGTGGATTGAACCCCGATAATCTCGCTGCTGGCAAGAAAGCGCAACAAATCGATAAAGTGACAGCCTTCGCCGATGATTCTGCCACCGCCGGTAGAAAAATCCTGGGTCCAGTGGTCAGAAGGAATTGCGCCGGCATTGACGGTAATGATGATGCTGCAGGGTGAATTAACCGCACTCAGAGCTTGATGACAGGTTTGTACCAGCGGAGAAAAGCGGCGGTTGAAGCCGACCATCAATCTGGTTGCCGCCTTGCTTTGTTGTTCTTGATAGGCTTTCTCAATCTTTTCTAATTCGTTAAAACTCATGCAAAGGGGCTTTTCGACAAAGACGTTTTTTCCTGATCTGATGCCGTCAATGACAAAACCCGCATGTGAGCTGTGTTGAGTAGTAATGACCACTGTATTGATTTCCGGGTCAGAATAAATGCGGCTGCTGTCGGTCGTGCTGATCGCAAAACCGTTTTTGCCGCCGATTATCGAGCCGGAAACGCCGGCGGAACTGGCAATCATTTTTAGCTGCGCTTTAGTAGCGGCAAGTGCCGGAATCAGGGTGCCTGCGGCAAAATTTCCAGCGCCGATAACACCGACGACGGGGGCTTGTCCACTGATGTCAACACTTGCGGGTAAATCCTTGAGGAAGATGGATTTTTGTTCAAGATCTACTTTATCACTATAGGTAAGAATCAGACCTAGAATGTCTTTGGCCTCAGCCACAAGCCTGTAGGCATCATCAGCATTGGAAAAATCTATTTCCCGGCTGACGAGCTCAGAAGTTTTAAGTTTCCCGGCGGCCATCAGATCAAGAATTGCTTCGAAATTCCTTTGAACTGTCCAGCGAACGAATCCGATCGGGTAATCCATCGATTTGCCCTCATATTCATTCTCATAGCGGCCCGGACCATAAGAACATGAAACCTGAAAACTGATTTCTTTTTTGTAAAAATCGTCTCGAGAAAGATTGAGGCCGGTTACGCCGACAAGAATTACCCGCCCTCGTTTGCGGCACATTTGCGGAGCCTGTTGAATCGGGTCGTTGCTGCTGGTTGCCGCGGTGATAATGACCGCATCAACACCGTTTCCTCTAGAAAAGTTCATGGCCAGGCTTACCGGATCGATGCCATCGCTTAGGTTGAATGCTTCGATGCCATAGCTTTTCGCCAGTTCAACTTTAGTCGCATCGAAATCAAAACCGATGACGCGGCAACCGTTTGCCAGGAGGATCTGGCAAGACAGCAGGCCGATCAACCCCAGACCGAGAACCGCAACCGATTCGCCAAGAGTTGGGTTTGCAAGGCGAATTCCCTGCAGCGCGATAGCGCCAACGACGGTAAAACTTGCACTTGTTTCGTCGACGTTATCAGGAATCTTGGCGCAGAGATGCTGAGGAACACAAACCACCTCGGCATGAAAACCATTTGAAACAACCCGGTCCCCAGGTTTGAAACCCGTTACTCCAGCTCCGACCTGTACTACTGTTCCCGCGTTCGAATAGCCCAGAGGTAGTGGTTGGTCGAGTTTCTTAAAAACTGCGTTGACCGTTGGCATCAAACCATCGGTTTTCATTTTTTGAAAAACCTGTTTGACTTTATCTGGTTGCTGCCTGGCTTTGTCAATCCAGCCAGCTTTGCCAAAGTTGAGCAACATTCTTTCGGTTCCCAGTGAGATCAGGGTTCTGCTGGTTCTGATTAGTAAGTGTCCTGCCTTAACCCTTGGTACTGGCAGTTCAGCTATTTCAATCTCACCTGTTTTCAAGCTTTGCAGAATCTGTTTCATGGTTATTTCCTGTAGTTAGATTTTTATGCGGTTATATGGCGTGCCGTCAATAAAAAGCTGGCACCAGATTTCGATACATAATAGTGACAAAATGATATAGCTGCCATCGACTTTTCCGGCATTAGTGTCCTGAAGCAGCTGAGACACGGCTTGCGCCGAAAATAGTCCCCTGGATTCAAGGGTTTGCCGATTCAGCAGTCGCGCAATGACGGGTTGCAGATCCTGGCGAACCCAGCGTCTTAGCGGCGAACCAAAATGGGTTTTCGGCCTGTAAATAACCTCATGGGGGAGGTATTTTTCCATCGCTTGTTTGAAAATCGCTTTCCCTTGAGTGAATGTTTGCTTGAAATTGGTGGGGATTTTAGCGGCCAGAGCAACCAGATCAGGGTCCAGAAGCGGAACTCTGGCTTCAACACCGTAGCGCATGCAGGTTTTGTCGGTATAATTCAGGTTGTGATCGGGCAGAAAAAAACGACTGTCGAGAAACAGCATTTTATTTATTGGATCTTTTTCTGTGCTGATTTGTTGCAAAGCTTGGGTTAATGCGGTCTCAGTCTTATCAGCAAAAGCCGTCTCGACAATTTCGGGGCTTAAAAGCCGGCGTCTGAGATCGTCCTGCGACCATTTATAATAATTGATCAGTCGTTGTTCCTGATCAAGATCAGCGTATTGCAGAACCTTTACCAGACGGCGCATTGTGCTGTTGCGCACATCAATATTTTTTACCGCCAATTTCCGCAGCAAGCTTCTAAAAGGAGCTGGAACATAATTCCAGAAGACATCGCTTTTAATTGCCAGGTGCCGCCGGTATCCCGTAAATATGTCATCGCCACCGGCACCGGAAAGAAGAACTTTAATACCGTCTTTGCGCGCCTGCTGAGCAATGAACATGGCGTTTACCGGCGCAGGGTCGGCTTGTGGTTCATCGAGAAACCAGATTAGTTCGGCAAGGCGTTCTATTAGCTGTTCGGGAGTTACCTGGATCTTGCAAAGATCAACCTTCAGATGCCTGGCGACCTTTTCTGCATAAGGCAGGTCGGCAGGGCAACCTTCGTTGTCGGCCTCGTCATTGAAGCCGATTGAGTAGCAGCGAATGCTTTTGTCTGGATCTATCTTTCGCATCATTGCAACGATTGCGCTTGAATCTAGACCGCCTGAGAGAAAAGCCCCTACCGGAACGTCAGCGATAAGCTGCATTCGCACAGATTTTTCCAGCTGGGCTTCAAGCATGTTTTGAATCTCGTCGCGGCTGCAATCGAGGCGTTCGCCATGGTAAGGCAATTGATAATACTGCCATTGCCTGGTGATTTTTCCATTTTTGATCAGGCAGGCTTCACCTGGGCCAAGCTTTTTTACGCTTTTCAGCATTGTTCTCGGTCCCGGACACCAGATGAAAGCCAGATGCTGGTTGACCGCCGCTGTATCGATATCGCGCTGAAGTTCATGGCAGGCAAGCAATCCCTTTATTTCTGAACAGAAAATGATGCCGGCGGCTGTGTTGCCGATGTATAGCGGCTTTACTCCGAGATGATCGCGGGCGAGAAACACCTGTTCATTTTTCCGGTCAATGATTGCAAAAGCGAAAACTCCGTTGATATCGGCAAGCATTTCGATGCCTTTTTCGGCATAAAGATGTAACAGAACCTCGGTGTCGGAATCGCTGCGAAAATTGTAACCGGCGTCAATCAACTGTTTACGCAGTTCAGGGAAATTATAAATTTCGCCGTTAAAGACGATATGCAGGCTTTGCTCGTCATTGCTCATTGGTTGGTGCGCTCGATCAGACAAATCGATTATCGAAAGACGGGCCTGGGCTATTCCGCAATTCATTTGTGGCTGGAAAAAGTGTCCCTGATCATCGGGGCCACGATGGGCTACTGCCTCGATCATTTTTGGCAGCAATTCAGGTTCGAAGTTTCCTGAAAAACCGGCAATTCCACACATTTTTGGCCTCAGCCCGTCAGCCGGGAAAGGCCGAGAAAATCAAGAGCCTTGCCCAGATCGCGTTTCAGTAAGGATGGGTCGTGCATGTAGGCTCGGCGACGAGCAAAACCACGTCGGGCCATGTTGAAAAGATTGCTGTTGTGCTGGTGAAAAAACCTGGTTGCTTCATTAGCCAGTTGGGCGAAACGTTCGTGATCGATGTTGATCAGCCGTTTGTGGGGGTCTTTAAAAAACAGGTCTTTCGGGTTGGTATTGAGAAAGTGTTCCAGTGGCGGAGACGGGTCGAGCAGGCCAAGTTCGACGCCCTGATTGAACAGTTTGGTTCTTGGGAAGGGGTTGTAGACGCCCAGACCACCATAGAAAGGCTTGACCTTTTTCAAAAATTTCATCGTTTGCCTGATATCTTCTTCGGTTTCGCGGGGCAAGCCGATCATGAAATAGCCGGTCCAGAAAAGGCGGTGGCGGTTGAGCATTTCAGCTGCTTTTATAACCTGTTCTAGGCTGATATCTTTGTCGGTTTCCTTCAATACGGCGGGCGAACCTGACTCAATGCCAACCGAAACCTGGGCACAGCCGGCTTCTTTCATGGCCTTGAGCAGTTCTTCGTCGAGAAGATCGACGCGGGTGGTGCAGTTGAAGGTCATTTTGAATGGAAGTTTCCTGAAGGCTTCGCAAAGCTTGAGTACGTGACTCTTTTTAACGGTAAATGAATCGTCTTTGATTGAAAATTGCGTGGTGCCGTATTGGCGGTGAACTTCGATAATTTCGGCAATAACCGAATCAACACTGCGATACCTGACTTTTTTTTCCCACATGTGAAAGCAGTAGCTACAGCGAAACGGGCACCCACGTGAAGTAAGAATGACCCCCATATCTTCTGAGGAGTAATGTTCTGGATTCATCAGGGCAGAACGGTCTGGCAAAGCCAGTTCATCAAGATTCTGGGCGAAAGGCAGGTCAGGGTTATGAATGATTTTACCCTCTTTTCGCCAGGTCAGGCTGCCGACTTCTGCAAAATTACGCCGCCCCTGCAGCGCTTCCAGTAATTGTGGAAAGCTCTCGTCGCTTTCGCCGCGCAGAACATAATCGACTTCAGGAATTTGCATGCACAGGTCTGGCATGGTGCTGGCATGTGCCCCGCCAATAAGAATCGGAACCTTTGGCAGTTCCTGGCGACAGAATCTGGCTGTTTGAATTGCTGAACCGAATTTGGTTGTTAGAGCTGTAATGCCGATCAAGTCAGGGTTTTGCTCTTTAATCAGGCGTCGCAGAAGCTGCCAGGTCGGGTGTTCTGGGGCATTCAGAGCGGTAATGTAATTGTTGTAGCTTTCATATTCACGGGTAAAATTCAAACTTCCTTCTTTAGGTTCAGCTGCATCCATGTCGAGAATTTTACATTCGTGTCCGGCTTTTTTTGCTGCTCCGGCCACGTAAGTCAAGCCCAGCGGAAAATACAGGCTGAAAATGCCGGCAAAACTTTTGAATGGGGGGTCGATAAGAAGTATTTTCATTTTACCAGATTCCACAGGTGTCGATGACGATTTTTGGCTTCAGAAGCTCTTTGTCGATTACTTTGAACTGTCTATGGGGTACCAGCAAAGCGATAATGTCGGCTTTGCGAAGTAGTTTTTCTGCTTCGAGCAACTCAAATTCAGGATGTGATTTAATGAAAGGTTCACAAACATATAATTGCCCGATGTTTTCCTGTTTAACTCGGCGGGCAATATGCATTGCCGGAGATTCTCGCAGGTCATCGATGTCCTGTTTATATGAAAGGCCAAAAATGCCAATTACCGGGTTTTTGAGGCGATCGGCGGCTTTTTTGATCTG
>CAZTHA010000181.1:0-8587 GCA_964613435.1 uncultured bacterium | reverse complement strand
CGCCGCTGGTCGCAGAATTTCCCTTAACATTCGGTGGAGCTTCGACAACCTCCAACTCAACGCTCGGAGGCAGTTCAACCCCAATTGCAGCGCCATCGTAAACCTTCACATAAACTTCCATTTCTTCTTTGAGGAATTTTATCTGATCGCCAACCACGTCCTGTTCCATTTCCAGCTGTTCATAGGTCTGTGTGTCCATGAAATGGAGGAAGTTGTCAGATGCATATAAATATTGCATCAGACGCGTTTCAACAATAGCTTCATCAACCTTTTCGGTAGTCTGATAACGCTGCTGAAAGATAGCGCCGGTTTTGATGTTACGCAATTTGGTCTGTGCCATCGCCCGCCAGTTCCCTGGACGGACAAATTCTACATCTACGACCTGGCAAAGGTCACCATTATACATGATTACCATGCCTTTTCTAAGTTCATTCGCGGTAATTGCCATTACAATGTTCTCTCCTGGCTGGATTTTTATCGGCAGATTATAACATATTTTGAACGATAAAAGTATGAAAAAATAGGACAGGAAAACCTATCACAAATTCAAAACTCAATTTATCATAAAATAATTAATCAAAATAGAGATAACAAAAAACTGCGGTCTAAAATTTTTCTTAACAAAAAATCGATAATCAAACTGTATTTTTTTGCTTTTGCTAAATCTTTTGTGCAGCTGCACCGATAATCCTTATACCACCACAGAGAATAGAACCAATTTGGAACGCCGAGTAAAGGAGGCAGCAATGTTAAACATTGCTATTCAAGGGCTAATTCAGGGATTAACCGAATTTTTACCAGTTTCAAGCTCCGGACATTTGACCCTTTTTCAATTTTTTTCCGGCCGCGCCAACTTCCAGGAAAACCTCGCCATCGACGTAGTTCTTCACTTTGGTACGCTTTTAGCAGTTATTTTTTTCTTTCGCCAAGATCTCAAACCCTTTTTTACGATTTCAGGCTGGAAAGTCCCCGCCAATCGAAAATTGGCCTTACTAATAATAACTGCCAGCGTTCCTACCGCCGTTCTTGGCCTGGCGTTCAAAAAACAATTCGAAAGCCTCTTTGCCAACCCCGTTGCAGTTTGCATTGCACTCTTTGCAACTGGGCTCATTCTGCTTGTCGCCGAAAAGCAGGCCATGCGTCAGCAAACTGGCCAGAACCTTGAAACCCTGACACCAGGCAAGGCTTTGATCATAGGTTTTGCGCAAGGCCTCGCCATAACTCCCGGGATATCGCGGTCGGGCTCAACGATTGGCTCAAGCCTTTTGTGCGGCTTAAACGCAGAGGCATCTGCACGCTTTTCTTTCTTGCTGATGATTCCGGCAGTTGGCGGGGCAACAATTCTTGAAGGCCGCAAATTATTAAGTGGAGCCAGCCAGATCCAGATTTCCGGTTTTGAAATGTTGGTAGGCATTGTTGCGTCGACAATAACCGGCTTTTTAGCCCTTAAACTGCTTGTATTTATGCTTAAAAAACAGAAACTGTCTATTTTTTCATATTACCTCTTTATAGTCTCAACAATCAGCTTGATTGCAATCCTAGGAAGATAAAATGAGCAACAAAAGAATTCTCTTACCTGAAAACAATGTCGCCAGCCGGCGAACGACAAAAAAATCTAAACCCAGTGCCCCTAACAGCGCCAGGACAACTAAAACCAGACGAAATTCCGCACCCCTACCCTTCAACGTTTCAGCAAGACAACGCAACGAAGCCGTAGGCCTTGTCATGATCGGGCTCAGCGCCTTCTCCCTTTCATTGATCCACTACCTCAGCTCCTCAAAAATCCCCGGGATGATTAACTTCACAATGGTTTACCTGGGCATGGGAGTCTATATTATTCCGGCAATTGTCGCTCTGATGGGGATACAAAAATTTATGGAACGCCCATTCGAGAACTTGCGCTGGAGAATAGCCGGCTCTATGGGAGTGCTGATTTTCGGCCTGGGTCTCCTTGGCCTCGAAGGTGGAAAAGTTGGAACCAATGCCTTTGGTATTGCATCTGGCGTTTTCGGCCCCGTTCCCAGCAAGATTCTGTTCTTTTTTCTTTTAACTTCTTCTTTGATATTCGCCCTGGACATTCTCTACAAGGACCTGCTTGCTGCTGGAGTCGTACTCGCGGGACTTGGGACAAGACTTCTTTTCTTTGCCTGGGAATTAACCATAACAATGCTGGCAATGCTTATCGATGCAATAAAAACCACTACCCGGCTCACCCTGGTAGTTTTTTCCCATTTGAAACAGGCTGCATCCGATCATAGCCCAAGAGAGCAATTCGGCAAGCTTCTTTCCTTCAAGCCAAGACAGTTACCCGAAGAGCAATTGCCGAGCAGCCCGGACTCTCAGAAAAACCATGAAGCGACCACAGAACCGCAACACTCCCAGAAACCTGTCGCGCCCGAAGAAGAAGAGGCCACGATTATTCCGACCCCACAATGCTGGCAAGGAAACCCCGACCTCAATGAGATCAAGCAAAATGAGGACACTGGCGTCATATCAGTTCAAATCAATCAGATCGCCGGGGCGAATGTAATCGTTCCACCTGCAACAACAGAACAAATGCAGGTTGCTAAAGATCACAAAAACGAAGAATATCAGAACGAAGATTCGTCATCCCTCTCAGAAGAAACAAACGAAGAAGATTCACTCCGAATCGAGGTTGAATTTGAAGACGACGAAAACTACGGAAATGACAATTCTGAAGAAGATTATGATGAAACGGTTTACCTGGAAGATAATCGAATCGACGAAGAGATTAAAAACAATGAACCCGAATACGACAACTCTAGAGAGCACGTCAATCCCTATTCAGAATCGCAGCTTCCCCCATTGGATCTTCTGAAAATTCCTCCTCCAAGAGACACACAGGAATCTCAATCAGATCTCAGCCACAGATCGGCTCTTTTGCTGAAGACTCTCGACGAATTCGGAATAAAGGCCAGCGTAACGGCAATTGTAGAAGGTCCTGCCGTGTCAAGATTCGAACTCAAGCCTGCGCCTGGTGTCAAAGTTTCCCGAATAACCTCTTTGGCGGATGACATTGCCCTTGCCCTGGCCGCCCAGGCAATAAGAATCGAAGCTCCAATTCCGGGAAAGCCGGCCCTGGGCATCGAAATACCAAATACTAATCCAACTCCGGTGTATTTTTACGATCTGCTCAAGAACGAAAAATTCAATAAAAATTCTACCCCGCTCAATCTTGCACTCGGTGTCACCATCAGCGGCAAGCCAGTTTTTGCAGACCTTTCGGATATGCCCCATCTTCTGATCGCCGGATCAACAGGTTCAGGCAAGTCGGTATGCGTAAACACAATCATTGCCAGTATTCTTTACCAGGCACGGGCAGACCAGGTTAAATTTGTGATGATCGACCCGAAAATGGTTGAGCTTTCAACCTATAACGGCATTCCTCATCTCATTTCGCCGGTAGTGACAGACCCCGCAAAAGCTTCAGCAGCACTTATGTGGGCCGTAGAAGAAATGGAACGTCGCTACACTCTTTTGGCAGAATGCGGAGTAAGAAAAATTTCTACTTTCAACGAAGAGTTGGATCGGCTTAAAAAGGAAGTTGACGCTGACCTCGAACCAATGCCATTTATCGTTATAATCATCGACGAATTGGCTGACCTGATGATGACGGCTTCTGCCGAGGTCGAAAGCTCGATCTGCCGCCTGGCACAAATGGCCCGGGCGGTTGGGATTCATTTGATCATTGCGACCCAAAGGCCCTCGGTAAACGTTTTAACCGGCGTCATCAAAGCCAATCTACCAACAAGAATTGCATTTTCAGTCACTTCTGCGATAGACTCCAGAACAATACTTGACGCCAAAGGTGCCGAAAAACTTCTGGGTAAGGGTGACATGTTGTTCATTCCCAAAGGACGCAACAAGCCTTTGCGACTTCAGGGAGCTTTCATTTCTGATCGAGAGTTGATGGACATTACGGAATTTGTAAAATCTCAGGGTGCACCGGAATATCTTGATATTGCACCGGATCGCTCGGAAAATGACGATGAAGACTATGATCAGGACAACGAAATACAAGACGCTGATTCTGCGTTAATCGACAAGATTGTAAAATATCTTGAAACTCAGGAAAAAACATCTACCAGTATGCTACAAAGAAAGTTTAGAATCGGTTATAATAGGGCGGCCAGAATTATGGATCAACTTGAAGAAAATGGAATGGTCAGCCCAATGGACGGATCTAATAAACGAAGAGTTCTCATGGGAAGGAGTAATTCTCAGATATGACCAAGGAAATATGCCCCCTTCTGGGTAGACTTAAAGGAGACAATCGCCTCGAAGGTTCTTGCCTTCAAGAGCAGTGCATGTTCTACCATGCAGATGAATCAAGGTGTATTTTCCTTGAAATAGGCAGCGCTTCTCGTGAATATCTCAATTCGCTGAAACAATTAGCTGAGCACAACGACCTCCTCTTGATGAAAGAGCGAGTTAACAGCTTTTCTGATGATGAAAAATCTGAAAGAATCCAGCTTTACCTTAACCAGGCGGAAATAGCAAAAAACAAAGGTGACCTGGAAAAAGCTCTTCTTGATTTCAAAAAAGCCTTGGTTCTTGGTCCTGAAAACGCAGCGATCCACAAATCGATGGGAGATATTTTTTCGATCAAGGGAATAATTGACGAAGCAATCTCATCTTATCGTCAAGCATTGAAGCAAACCCCGGAAGACGGCGAAACATGGATCAGACTAATCCTTCAATATCGCGCTCTTCATTCACATATGCCCGATCGTGAAGCCCGCTATAAACAAACCATTGAAAAGCTTCGCGAAGAGCTGCGCAAGCTTGAAAGTGAGTCCATGGCCAACTGTATCATGGGCAACATTTTGCTGATTCTTCATTCCCGTGACGACGAGACCTTCATTGAAGAGCGCAAGGAAGCAAAGCTTCTTATGGAACGAGCTTTGGAAATCAATCCCGCCAACATTTGGGCAAATCTGGGGCTTAAAGACCTGTTGATTTATGATGGCAATTATGACGGAGCTATTGAACAGCTTAAAGCAGCTCTGGCCAAGACCCCCGAAGATCCGAGAATCAGTTTCGAACTTGGCGAATGCTACCTGATTTCGCAGGCCGAGCATGCAATGATTGCCGAAGACGCACTTATGAAAGCCCAGGAAAGCTATTCTACCGCTCTGAAAATTAACCCCAACTATGCACCCGCCTATTTCCGGCTCGGCTTTATTTTTGAGCAAAAAGCAAGCTACGACCAGGCGATAGATTTTTACCACCAAGGCTTGGCCATCAATCCAACCAACATTTTTGCCCATTACCGTCTTGGTAAGATTCATCTGCTGATGGGCATGGTAGAGATGGCGACCAACAGGTTCAAAGAAGTGATAGATCTCTCCAGAAATCGTACCCAGGAAATTTACCAGGAAGGTTATCTATTCAACAAGCTTCGCTTCTTCAAGGAAGCAAATGCTCTTGGCGCCTGGATAGAGCTGGGCAAAATCTACGTTAAACGTCGCCAGTATGACGACGCCTTTGAAAGCTTCCAGCGAGCCCTGGAAATTGATCGTTCCAGCCCTCTGGCAGTGATGAACCAGATCGATCTTTACAGGATTCGCAGCTGTGAAAGCAAAGATACTGAAACTCTTTATAGCAGATACATTGAGCAATACAAGAATGCCGCCATGGTCGACTTTCAAAATCCGGTGGCACATTATTCTCTTGCATACGCCTGTCAGGTCTTGCCGTCGGTATTGCCTGAGAAACAGGAAGAAAGACTCGAAGAAGCTCTTAACGGCTATCAGATGGCAATTAACCTTAACCCGAACTTTAAATGGGCATATTGGGGTCTGAAAAATTCTTATCTAACCACTCTTCAGGATTCATCGCCACTTTTCGAAGCCGCTCTTGAAGCCTGTCAGGCTGTTGTCAGCCTTGATTCGGAAGATCCCCGCGCCTATTTTGAATCGGGTGACGTTTATCGCCAGATGGGCAATCTTGAAAAAGCCTACGAATGCTTTGAACAGGCATCAGAGAAAGATAAAACCTACATCCCAGCCTACCTTAACATGGCAGAAATCAGGTTTTCAGAAAATCGCCCGGAAGAATCAATCAGGCTCTACCAGAAAGTTATCCAAATCAACCCGAACTTCGCTCAGGGTTACTATGAGCTTGGCAAGGTCTACAAAGAAATCAACGAAAACGAAAAGGCCCTGGCAAATCTCAGAAAAGCAATTGAACTCGACATCGACTACACTGAAGCCCATTTTGCCATCGGCGAAATCTGCTTTGATGAGAATCAGGATGAAATTGCCAAAATACGCTTCAGCCGAGTCATTGAACTTAATCCTGGCAATGTCCAATCTCATTATTATCTTGGTCGCATTTTTCATCGCAACAGCAAGTTTCAGCAGGCAATCGAAGAATTTAATCTGGCCATCAGCCTATCTGAAAATCCAAGCCGGGTTCAGTTTGATCTGGCCAAACTTTACATCGATACTTCAAATTGGGCAGAAGCCTGCTCCATACTTGAAAAAATTCTCAATCAGGATTCGAATTTCGTTGAAGCAATCATCGAGTATGCCAAAACTCTTGAAATGCTTGATCGTCCCAATGACGCCGAAGATGAGTATCTAAGAGCCATTGAAATCGCTCCTGAGAATCTCCAGGCCCATGAATGCCTCGCCCATCTTTACGAATCGACCAATCAAATTTACAAAGCCGAAGACGAATATCGAAAAGTGGTTGAGATCAAGCCCGAGCACGTTGAAGCACAAATGGCACTGGCCAAGATTTATATTATTCGCGACCTGCACGACAAAGCCCTGGATGCTCTGCACACGGTTGTCGACATCCGTCCGGATATCTTTGAAGCGCATCTTGAGCTTGGCCGAATCTATCATCACCACCATGCGCTCGACAAATCCGTCGATTCTTACCGCAATGCGATAAGAATAAGACCCAAAGCTCCGCAGGCCCATGTTGAACTTGCAAATGTTTTTCTCGACCTTGAAAGAACAGCTGCAGCAATGGAAGAATTCAAATTTGCACTTGAAATTGATCCATCTCTAATCGAAGCCTTGACTAACCTTGGCGACCTTTACTACATTTCCGAGCAGTATCCTGAAGCAGGCAACTGTTATCGTCGCCTTGTGGAAATGGATCCTCAGAATCACTCGGCTCGCTTCCGCCTTGCTGAAACTTACTATCATTGCGGACAACTTGAAAAAGCTCTGGACGAGTATCTTAAAGTTGCAGAAATCAATGAAGAGCGTACCGATGCACTTATTCGTCTTGGCAAGATTTACGCTTCACTCGAGAAATGGGAAGATGCTGCCAAATTCTATAATCGCGTATTTGAGACTGACCCGCAAAATTCAATCATTCACCTTGAGCTTGGCAAAGTTTATGACCACCTTAACCGCCTTACCGACGCATTGAGAGAATTTGAAGCCGCCCTCCAGCATGAGCCAAACAACGCGGAAATAATGACACAAATAGGCCTGATCCACCGGAAACAAGGCAATCTCGACTTTGCTATCGATAAGTTTTCAAGGGCAATCGAGCTTGACGGCAACAATCCTATTCCACATCGCGAACTGGCGATGGCATATATTAACAAAGGGCGAGTCGACAAAGCGATTGGTGAATTCAAAGAAGCCTTACGCTTTGAACCAGAAAACATTCTGGTAAATATTGAACTGGCAAAAGCCTACGCCAGCCAGGGAATCATCGATGAAGCCGTAGACGCTTACCGCAAGGTAATTCAGCTCGACCCCAGAAATTCTTCAGCTCATTTCGAACTTGGCATAATCTATTCAACCCAGGGACAGAACGAAAGCGCTATCAGCGAATTTAAAACGGTAATCGGCCTTGCTCCAGAACACAAAAGAGCTCATCTTGAGCTGGGCAGACACTTGCGAGACATCGGCAAAATCGATGAGGCAATCGATGAATTCAGGAAATCCATTCGCCTCGACCACGAAAACGCAGTCATCTATTACGAACTGGGTGATATCTTCTATCAGCGCAATGAGCTTCAGGATTCGATGCAAATGTTCACCACCGCCCTCGAATTACAGGAAGACTACGTTGATGTATACCAGAAGTTGGGTGCAATACACGCAGCTTTTGAGGAATGGGGCAAAGCCAAAAACCTGTTTGAAAAGGCCATCGAATTAGAAGCCGACAACTATCAGGTTTATAAAGAGCTTGGAGAAGCCTGTGAAAACCTTGAAGATGCCAAAGGTGCAATAGAGGCCTTTGAGAAAGCGCTTGAATACCGGCCGGGAGATTTGAATATCATTTATCGGCTTGGGGCAAAATATAAACAGACCGAAAATTACTCAGGCATGGTAGACCTATATTCCAAGGCAGTAGAGGCCGCTCCCAAGAATGCCCTGTTCTTTTTCGAACTCGGCGAAGCCTATCGTCATCAGGGTAATCAGAACGAAGCAGCGATCAATTATGAACAAGCACTTAGCCTGAATGAAAACCTGATTGAATGCATTTATGCCCTTGGCGGCATATTCTGGGAAAATCAGAATTACGACAAGATGGTCAAGCTGTATAAAAAGGCGATCAATCGTTATCCAACCAACAGCAGGGCCCACTT
>CAZTHA010000180.1:2793-8633 GCA_964613435.1 uncultured bacterium | reverse complement strand
AAAGGTAATTGGCCGGACCCCTCCCGGGGAAGCCAGTAAGCGCCTGAATGACCGAGGGCGCGAACCAAACAGTCAGAACCTTGCCAATCCATAGCAGATTGGCCGGCTGGAGAATTTCACATGAGGTGAAAGACTTCTCCGCCGGTTGGCTGCTCCCCCATAGAGGGAGCTTCCGATGGAAAGATGGAACTGACCTTTCGGCGTATCGGCACGTTTAGCCGTTATGAAGAGGAAACTGTGCTATGATTAGATCACTATTCACGGGAGTTACGGGTCTTAAACAGCACCAGACGAAAATGGACGTTCTCAGTAACAATATTGCGAACGTCAATACTACTGCGTTCAAAAGAGGCCGCGTCATGTTCCAGGATCTGTTTTCACAGACTCTGAGACATGGACAGCAGGCATTCGGAGAATACGGTGGCCTGAACCCAATGCAGGTTGGTCTTGGTGTGAAAAATGCCTCTATTGATACCTTGATGGATCAGGGTGCCATCGAAGGAACAGGCAAGCAAACAGACATTGCCATCGAAGGAGCCGGCTTCTTTTCCACAAGAAGCTATGACGGAAACGTCTACTACACCAGAGACGGCAACCTTAACATCAATCCGAATTACGATATGGTAATGACCAATACCGGCTTCAAAATGCAGGGCTGGCTGGCGACGCAAAACCCGGTCACCGGCAACCTGGAAATGAAAGAAACCGGCGTGGTTCCTTACGATATCAACATAACCAAGTATCTTAAAAAACATGCTCACCAGACCAATGAAATCAAATATTCCTGTAACCTTGACAGCGGTTCGGATGAAAGGGATATCAAATTTGGTCTGGACACATTGACATTCAAAGACAGTGAAGGCAACTTTCAGAACCTGAGTTTCAAGTTCAAGAAACTTGATTCCACAAACTGGATCTGGTCAGCAATCGACGACAGCGAGGGCAATGTCGCAACCGGAACGATCAAGACCGATGCGGACGGCAATGTAATTGAAAGCACGGTAGAACCTGCCGGTGCCACTTCATCGGTTGCATCTCCGTATTTCACTTATGATCCGGATGGAAGCCCGCAGCCTGCAACGTCTACCATGCCCATCAATGCTGTTGCCAACACAGGCGACGGTATAAGTTCCGGCGTATTGGCCGATGGCAATCTGGTCGAAGATGAAACCGTTCAGATAATCTTCGATGGCGGCGACCCAACCCGCGCCACATCTTACCGTGTTGTCGGTTCTGAGCGTGGATTCATCGGTTCTGGAACTCTGGGTGGAACTCAGGCGCGCATTGAAGGAACGACTGTCGGTTTCGGCGCAAACTGGACTCCTGCTGCGAATACCAGCTTCGATGTTCTCGATAACCAGTTCGCCCCACCGCGGGTTGCAACAGTTAACTTTGTGGGTGGCACTAGCTATTCAACTTCTGACATCACCGATACAATCAACACAACCATGAAAAATAATGGTGTCAGAGCAACATGCTACTATGACTCGGTAACCCAGCAATTTCAGATTGTCAGCGATGATGTCGGCAGTAACCGGGCAATTGAAATCGCCAACGCGGCTGGCAACTTCGCCGACCTCGGGCTGACCGAGCAGGCCGTCAACGGAACCGGCGGCGCAAGACCCGAAGTGTTTGGCGATGCTGCAGCAGCAGAAGCAGCAATAATTGCTGCCGGCGGCGCGGCAGGAAGCGCGGACTTCCCCAATGACTACTGGGATCCTGCCAGCGATGTTTCTTTCACAATTACGGACCGCGACGGCCATTCAGCTCTGGTTACTTTCAGTGACCAGGTGGCCGGCAACAATCAGATCTATACTCGCGGGGCAATTCTGGCCGAAATCAACTCGAAGCTGGCTCAGGAAAACGTTGATGCCACGGCCTCATTCGTTGACACCAACAACGATGGCAGTCCTGATCAGCTGGTAATAACCGGCAACAAATCAGGCTCAGGTGAGCAGGTAATTCTTTCCGGAAACAACAGCATGAATCAGCTGGGCCTGGTCGCCGGGACCACCACCGGTACAGCTGCCGTCAGCGAGTTCAATTATGGTGGACTTGAGTTCACTCTGACTGAAGGGATCAACCAGTGGCTTCCCAATGAAACAATGACCTTCACCACTACTGCTGAAAAAGGTGCTTCAGATTCAGTAAACATCTTTGTCCCCCAGCCTTCTGCAGAAACCCTGAAATTCTCGACAACGGTTAACGGTGAAACTTTCGATATAAACGGAGCGGTTAATGAAGGAGCAAAGCACTCAACCAATATTATCTGCTTCGATTCACTCGGAGCGAAACATGCGCTGGTAACTGAATGGGAACACACCAACAGTGAAACGATGGAATGGAGCTACAAAATCCGCTATTCGGACGATGATCCGGAAATCGTATCCTGGTTGCGTGACCCGGCAAACAATGTTACCGATCCGGAAGCTCCTACCGAGGACGACCTGGAAAGAGCCAATGATGCTCTGTTAACCAATCGCGAGGGCAATCTGTATTTCTTCGAAAACGGTAAAATTGATCTTGGACGCTCTTTCATTCCCGAGGTCAAGTTGCAACCCGAAGGAAGCAACCCTCTTTCAATCAGCCTTGACGCAGAGCTGATAACCCAATTCGACTCTGACTTCACAACCAAGGCTGAATATCAGGATGGCTATGAAATGGGTCTTCTGGAACAGATTTACTTTGAAGAAGACGGTATTATCCGTGGCGTCTACTCGAATGGGCAAAAGCAACCGATTGGTCAGATCGCTCTGACGACCTTCAATAACCCGGGCGGTCTTGAAAAACTCGGTAAAAACCTTTATGAATTCTCGCCCAACTCTGGTCAGCCGATTGTCGGAAAGGCCGGCATGATGGATCGCGGCATTATCGTTCCCGCTTCTCTTGAAATGAGTAACGTCGATATTTCAGAAGAATTCACCAATATGATCATCACTCAGAGAGCCTTCCAGGCGAATTCCAGAGTAATTACCACCTCAGACGAAATTCTTCAGGAAGTTGTCAACCTCAAACGATAAAATGAGGGTAACTAAAAGCCAATGATTAAACTATCCAGATTGAACGGTAAGGAGTTCATGCTCAATTCAGATCTGATCGAGCAGATTGAAGCCACGCCGGACACAGTGATAACTTTGATCAGCGGCAAAACAATACTGGTGGCGGAATCGGTCAAAGCCGTCCGAATGAAAATTATCGGTTTTCAAAGACGGATTCACAGTTTCCGCCACCATTCATCAAAAAATTGCAGAAAGCCAGAAGTTAAAAAATGCACCGAATAACAACAAAACCTCGTTTGTGCATTGACTTGGCTAATTTGCTCATGGTAGGTTTGTAAATTATGTCATCAAAAACCAAGTGGATAATCGCTGTTCTCGTAGTCCTGGTTATTGCCCTGGCCGTAGTAGGCATTGCATACGTTACGACAAAAAAGGCCATAACCGGACCTGGTGGTGCACCTTCTGCACCCCCGGCCCAGGGAGAAATTACTTCTGCACCGAAAATGGGGCGCTTTGATCTTGGCGAATTCATCGCCACATCCCGTGACGAAGAGCTGCACTACATTAAAATTCAGGTTGAAGTCGGCTACGTTGGCAATCTCGAGCAGGAACTCGAAGAGCGAAAAGCCGAGCTTCGCGATGCGATTACGACAATTCTGATGAAACTCAATATTCAGAGAGCCAAAGAAGACTATATAGATCATTTTCTTCACAAGGACATCGAAACCGAGCTAAATAGAATTCTTGGAAAAACTACTTCTGAAAGTAGAATCATCAGGGTTTTCATTCCGTCATTCCTGATCAACTGACGCACTTAAAAGATTTGCTGGAGCAATTGAATGGTCGATACGTTATCGCAAAGCGAAATTGATGCTCTGCTTTCCGCTCTGAGCACAGGCGACGAAGAAGAAGCGCCGCCACCGCCATCAGCAGCGCCTAAAGCGGCATCAAGCGGCGCATTTGCCGAAGAAGCTCCGAAGAAAGCCCGGTCAGAAGCTGCGGTTTCTTCTTTTTTCGATTCTGATGATTCAGATAAGCCAAAAAAGAAGATTACAACCTATGATTTCCGACGTCAAACCAAGTTTTCCAAAGAGCAGCTCAACACCATTCAGCTGATTCATGAGACCTTCGCACGACTGGTTGGAACGGATCTTTCCACCAGATTACGTGCTTTTGCACAGGCAACAATTATTGCCGTAGAACAAAGAACCTTCGAAGAACTAATTCATTCAATTTACAATCCTACGTTTATCACTATTCTCAGATCAGACAACCTTGACGGCAAAGCTCTGATCGACATCAACCTGAACATCGTTTTTACGATTCTTGACCGATTACTTGGCGGCAATGGAACTCCGCTAGGTATTCTAAGACAGCTCACCGAAGTAGAAAAGCAAATCATGGGCAAAGTTATGGTGGGAATTATCGATAGACTTCGAGAAGCCTGGATCAACATTATCGATCTGGCTCCGACCATCGAACTGATTGAATCAAACCCTCAGTTTGCCCAGATAGTTCCGCCGAGCGAAATAGTTCTTTCAATTACAATTGAAATAAAAATTCATGATGTTACAGGCGTAATGACGCTTTGTATTCCCTATAACACCGTAGAGCCAATAGTTCACAAGTTCAACGCTGCCTCATGGTTTGCCGCAGTCCGCAAGGAACCGATGCAAACGAACGTAGATGCGATCAGCCGTCAGGTTAAAGATGTGCATCTACCGGTGGTAGCCGAACTGGGAACGGCAATAGTCAGCCTGCAGGACATTCTGGGCCTTGGTCCTGGAGACATTCTGGTAACCGATCAGCTGGTAAAAAATGATCTCAACATCAGGGTTGGCAATCTGGTTAAATTCCATGGCCGGCCGGGTATTCTCGGCAAAAAGATGGCAATATCGATTACAGACCAACTTGAACCCCCTGATGTAGAGGAGGAATAAGATTGAACGACCTATTATCACAAGAAGAAATTGATGCATTGTTAAACGCCGGAGGTTCAGACTCAGGCGATGATGCGGCAAGCGAAGCGCCATCATCCCCGCCTCCAGAGCCTGCTCCTGCTCCCGCTGCCGCGGCTGGTGGTTCATCCTCTGGTTCCGGTGGTGGAGTCGTCATTTCCCAGGAAGCGATCGATCAACTTTCAGAAGTAGCAAAGCTTTCACTGGGCGCAACCTCTTCTGTAGTTCAGGTTCTTTTGAACAAAGAGATTGAGATCAACCTTGAGCAGGTCAGGGTCGTTGACTTTTCCGAACTTGCAAGCGAAGGCGGCAGCGAAGAATTCGTTCTCGCCAAGATCGCCTATGTCGAAGGTTTTGACGGTAATTCATATCTGATGCTGAAAAAATCGATCTCGGCAGTTATCGGCGACCTGATGATGGGCGGTGAGGGCGTTGGCGCCGAGTTCCAGGAAATGCATATTTCAGCGGTCGGCGAAATGATGAATCAGATGATGGGCAAGACGACCACATCATTGTCAGAAATTTTCAAAAAGCGCGTAGATATTTCTCCGCCGGAAGTGGTTCTGGTCAACTATTCAGAGGGACCACCCGCCATGCCCGACTTCAGCGCTTCTTCGCAGTTTTTGCGCATAGGCTACAATCTTAAAATCGGCGATGTTGCCGAAACCGAAATGGTCCAGCTGCTTCCAGCAGACTTTGCCAAACTCATGGCTTCAGAGTTGACCAAGGAAGAGAAAGAACCTCCCAAGAAAGCAAAGCCTGCCCCACCGCCACCCGGTGGAATGCCAATGGGCAATCAACCAAGCCAGCAGCCTGGCCAGATGCCAGGCCAGATGCCAGGAATGGGAATGCCGGGACAAATGCCAGGAATGGGAATGCCCGG
>CAZTHA010000180.1:0-2693 GCA_964613435.1 uncultured bacterium | reverse complement strand
GGGCAAATGCCAGGAATGGGAATGCCCGGCCAGATGCCGGGAATGGGAATGCCCGGCCAGATGCCGGGAATGGGAATGCCGGGAATGGGTATGCCAGGCATGGGAATGCCGGGACAAATGCCAGGAATGGGAATGCCCGGCCAATTTCAAGGCTCGCCCGCTGAATTCGGCATGTTGCAAATGCCCATGGGCGTGGGTTTACAATCAAACATTGACCTCCTGCTCGACGTTCCTCTACAGATAACAGTTGAGTTAGGCAGGACTCGCTTATTAATAAAAGAAGTTCTTGAATTGGGTATTGGTTCTGTAGTAGAGTTAAATAAACTGGCGGGTGAGGCCGTCGAAGTATTCGTTAATAACAAGCTGATTGCCAAAGGCGAAGTAGTTGTTATCGATGAAAACTTTGCAGTTCGAATCACCAGTATTATTAATCCGCAAGACAGACTCCAGGCCCTTTAAGGAGACTTACCGGTTCGTATGGGTAAAACAATTCTTATAGTAGACGATGCAGCATTCATGCGCATGATGATCAAAGACATTCTGACCAAGAATGGTTATGAAGTTCTTGGTGAAGCGCAAACCGGGAAAGAAGCAGTTGAGATGTATCAGAAGCTGAAACCCGATCTGACCACCATGGACATCACCATGCCGGAAATGAATGGAATTGATGCGGTTCGTGCAATAAAGAAAATCGACCCTTCGGCAAGAATAATAATGTGCAGCGCCATGGGCCAGCAGGCCATGGTAATCGACGCAATTCAGGCCGGAGCCAGAGACTTTATCGTAAAACCGTTTCAGCCCAACCGAGTTTTAGAAGCTGTTCAAAAAGCGCTTCGCTGAATCGTTCAAAAATTGAGTTTCTGGCCTCAAGTGAAAAATAAAATTTTCATAGTTTTACTGTTTTTCTTTTTTTCAGCTGTTTCGATAGTATCAGCCCAGCCCGTTGCCAGCGAAGGCAATGGGTTTTTAGCTTCAGAACCCTTTCTCCCGGAACAGGCTGAAGTGGCAACGATGCCGTTTTTACTGCCGGGCACCGATCCTTTTGCAACCTCGCTCAGGGTAATTTCAGCCCTTTTTGCAGTAATAATAATTGCCCTGATCCTATCCTGGCTGATTCAGCGTCGTGGTGTTTTTGGCGGCAACGTTTTCGGAAAAGTCATTGGCATTTTACCCCTGGACAACCGGCGTTTCATTTACCTGGTCGACGTGGTCGGCAGGGTTCTGGTGCTTGGAGTAACAGAAAACAACATCAACCTCCTTTGCGAGATTACCGACAAGGACACCATCGACTCGCTTCGCCTGCAAGGTGAAACGCCGACAATTCCCGGAATGGACAAACTGTTTTCATTTCTGAAAAAGTCAAATTCAGAAAGTTCAGATCAGGCACCAGAAGCACAGGTCATTTCCGATCTTGAATTGAAGGGTGCAACAGAAAAGAATCAAGAGCGTCTGCAAAGATTGAGCAAGCTTTTGCTCAAGCGCAATTCTGACGACGAGGAATAACCGCATCGTTTTTTTCACTCGGTAAAAATCGGGCAAACGGGCAAGCAGAAGTAAATTACCCCCTATCCGCAAAATTATTTTCTAAAATTTTCGGGTTAGCTTGCACACATACATTAGTTCATTGTATAAATTTACAGAAGCTGTGCCCTAACAAAATCTCAAGCTAGATTGATCTAAATGCACCCCAAAAATTTTCCACACAACTTAAGACTGCTGCTAACAGTCATTTTATTTGGTTTTCTGTTTATATTGCCTGGCAATGCACAAGGGCAGGATTTGTCGCTTCCAAGGGCACGAATAGATCTTGACGACAGCGCACGAGTTGACAAGATTGAACCACAAAACACGCCTTTCCCGATTCCGGCGATCAGAATTCAGGTAGATCCTTCAAGAGAACGCGGTCAACTAGGCACCGGGCTTCAGATTCTGATTCTTCTGACAATTCTGAGTCTTGCACCCTCGATCCTGATCATGCTCACCAGTTTCACCCGGATACTTATCGTATTGAGTTTTGTAAGGCGAGCCCTGGGAACGCAACAGGAGCCCAGCAATCAGATAATTATCGGACTAGCGCTATTCATAACCTTCTTTACCATGTCTCCGGTAATCGACCAAATCTACCAGACCAGCCTCAAACCCTACATAGACAGAGACATAGATTACGTCGAAGCCTACAATCGTGCGATAAATCCCATTCGTGATTTCATGTTCAAACACACCCGCAAATCAGACCTGGCTCTTTTTGCGGCAATGGAAGGCGGCGCCAAACCAACCAGCAAAGACGATTTCAGCACCGTTGCCCTGGTTCCGGCGTTCATAACAAGTGAACTCAGAACCGCGTTTCAAATGGGCGTTATAATTTACCTGCCATTTCTGGTTATTGATATGGTGGTTGCTAGCCTGTTGATGTCTATGGGTATGATCATGTTACCTCCGGTAATGATTTCGCTACCCTTTAAAATTCTTCTTTTCGTACTTGTCGACGGTTGGAATCTGGTTGTTAAATCTTTGGTAATAAGCTTCGGGGGTAATGCTTGACCGAATATACCCTTTTCGAGCTATTCAAAGAAACCATTCTGCTTTCTTTCATGCTTTCAGCACCGATATTGATTCTTGGCATGCTGATCGGCATACTCGTAAGCGTATTTCAAACAGCAACGTCAATTCAGGAGCAGAGTTTGACCTTCATT
>CAZTHA010000179.1:0-8657 GCA_964613435.1 uncultured bacterium | reverse complement strand
AGCGGCAAGAATACTGACGGCATACTTGCCATTTTAAGTGAAACCGTTACTGAGCTTTTCGGGCAGAAGGGCTTTGGCCTGATTTTCTACGATGTTGCCGCGCAGCAGTCGCATATCAGGTACAATGATGGCTTTGCCGAAAGCTCTCTGAATTACTATTGCGGACTTTTCACCAAAAGCAAACTTGAAAATGGACCTCTCAATGCCGGAGTAAAAGCTGATCAGAACGGTGATACCCGTTTGCTGGTTCCGGTTGGGCCGTCTGATAATCCTTTCGGACTGATGGTTTTGCTCGATCAACCCCTCGAAGATGAGCAGGCTTTGAACGAATTTCGTAGCCTTGCAACCAATTCCATCGGTACCTTTCTTGAGGTCGAGCTGGTCAAGCTGCAGATGGAAGAAATGGCAGCCTTGCTGGAAGTTGGCCGGGTTGTCAGCTCTACTCTTGATCTACGGGAACTCCTCACCAAAATTATGAGCACGGCAACTCAGGTAATGCGCTGTGAAACCTCAACCGTATACCTGGTCGACGAACAGACCAATGAATTGTATTTTCACATTGTTCAGGGTGATCCTAATGTCGGAGCCAAGCTCCAGGAAATCCGACTCCCCCTGGGAACCGGTCTGGCTGGCTGGTGTGCTCAGAACAACAAGACGGTAATCGTTCCCGATACCGAAAAAGATCCCCGCTTTTTTAAAGGCGCTGATAAAAAATCAGGCTTTGTCACCAGATCGATGATTTGTGTGCCAATGCGACTCAAGGATAAGGTCATCGGCGTTTTGCAGGTTCTTAATCGAACCGGAGATATCCCCTTCAACGACCATGATGTTGAAATGCTCGAAAATATGGCTAATCAGGCAGTTTCGGCAATCGAAAACGCCCGGCTGTATGAAAATATTCAAAAGGTATATCTCTCAACCATCGAGGTTCTCGCCACAGCGATAGATGCCAAAGACCCCTATACCCAAGGGCATTCCCGTCGGGTAACCCTTTATTCGGTCGCTATCGCTGAAGAACTGAACATGACTCGCAAAGAAATTGAAAATGTTCGCTATGCAGGTCTTTTGCACGATGTCGGTAAAATTGGTATTAAAGACAGCATTATCAGGAAGCCTGGCCGTCTAACCGACGAGGAATACGCTATAATCAAAAAGCATCCGGCGATCGGCGCCAAAATTCTGCGCCCGGTTGACTTCCTCGCCGACAAGATTCCAGGTGTTCTGCACCACCACGAATACTATGATGGTCGCGGGTATCCCGATCATCTCACCGGCGAAAACATTCCGCTCGACGGCAGAATTATCTGCGTTGCCGATGCTTTTGATGCAATGACCACGAATAGGCCTTACCGTAAAGGACTCACCGTCAAGACTGCCATTGGTGAATTGCAGAAGTTTTCTGGCAAACAGTTCGATCCGGTTTGTGTCGAAGCTTTCCTGCGTGCCTTCGATAAAAAGCTTTTTCAGTATTTTGAAAAGGTTGATGGCAGCGATGATATGGTTCTTAAAGACGATGAAATGGATGCCCGAGATCCTGCTGATGGAATCAACGGCGACCTTGAAAGCCAACCCTATCCGCCTATGGCTGCAAAAGAGATCAAGAGTGAAAGCCAGCCTTATCCGCCGGTTATCCCTGCTCATGCCGAACCGGAAAAACCTTCTTCTCAGCCGTTTCCACCTATTTCCTCGGTAGACGAAAAAAAGCCTGAATAGGCTTTTTTTATTGTTGATTCGGCTGGCGCAAAGCTAAAGCCCAAAATTAAGGGCTTGAAAAAAAACTCAGCTCTGAATGACCCGAAGCTTCGGCTGTTCGTTGAAGTTTTCGTGATTGTCACGCTCGATCTTGTCGCTGTGAATCATATCGCGATTTGGCGAGAATGAGGGGACGATTTCCTGCAGGTATTTTATCACCCGATGGTGCTTTCCTTCTCTTGCAGAGGTTTCCAGCTTGGCAACCTGTGCGCAAAGTTGTGTTTCATCAACTTCTTCGGGTTTTGCGATATAGATTTTGCGGTTTCTGGTAGCGGTAACCCCCTCGGAGGCGGTAAGCAACTCTTCATAGAGTTTTTCACCAGGACGAATACCGGTAAATCTGATTTCGATGTCTTTGCCGACTTCAAGCCCTGAAAGTCTGATCAAATCCTCGGCAAGATCGACAATTCGTACCGGATCACCCATGTCGAGGATGAAAACTTCGCCGCCTTTTCCATAGGCCCCAGCCTGTATCACAAGTTTGCTTGCTTCTGGAATGGTCATGAAGTAGCGAATCATCTTGGGATGGGTAATTGTAATTGGCCCTCCCTGTTCGATCTGTCTTTTGAACAAGGGTATAACACTGCCGCGACTGCCAAGAACATTGCCGAATCTTACCGCAACAAACCTGGTTGAGCTGCGTCTGGCGTATCCCTTAAGGATTTTTTCAGCAACTCGTTTGGTGGCACCCATGACCGAAGTCGGATTGACTGCTTTGTCGGTCGAAATCATGACAAAGCGCTCAACCTTGTTGTTGTGAGCAGCTTCAACCAGATTGCGAGTCCCGACGACGTTGTTTTTAATCGCTTCTTCGGGATTGATTTCCATCATTGGCACATGTTTGTGAGCAGCGGCATGAAAAACGATTTCCGGGGCATGGGCTTTGAAAATCTGTGCCAGTTTCGCTTTGTCCTGGATATCGGCGATAATCGGAATCAAAAGGGTGTTGCCAAGTTCTTTGTTTTGCAGAAGATGTTGTTGGCTAGTATAAATGCTGTTTTCACCATGCCCAAGAAGAAGAAGAATGCTTGGTTGGAATGGAAGTATCTGCTTGCAGATTTCGCTGCCGATACTTCCGCCGGCACCGGTTACCAGAACTGTTTTGCCGGTGATGTAAGCGGCGATTTCAGCGAGATTTATCTGTGCCGGTGGGCGACGTAACAAATCTTCGATGGCGATATCGCGTAATTGCAGGCCGACGAGCTTGCCACCGATAAGGTCTTGAAGACCTGGAAGGGTCTTGAATCTTACCCGGGAATCCTGACAAAGCTTGACGATACGGCGAAGCTCATTTCCTGAGGCCGAGGGAATGGCAATGATAATTTCATCGATGCGATTTTCACTGACAATGCTGGCAATGTTTTCACATTTGCCCAGCACCGGACACCCATGGATTATCTGGCCGGCTTTTTTACTGTCATCATCGACGAGTCCGACGACGTTGATCGGCAGGTTCAAATTGCGCTTGATTTCACGCAGAACGCTTTCGCCGCCCTGACCTGCGCCAACGATAAGAACGCGTTTGGGTGCTTCGTGCGATCTGGCGAACAGCCAGTTTCTCACCGGAGAAAGCTCGGCCATATTCAACAATATTCTCGGGGCAATTCGGCTTGAGCCGATCAAGATGAGACTCAGCATCCAGTCAATGATAAAGACCGCACTCAATGAAGGAAAGCTTTCAAGAAAGTAGACCGAGGTCAGCTTGAGCATCGAGCATCCGGTTACGGCAGTGAAAACCGCAACCATATCCGGAATCGAGGTGAAACGCAGAGTTCGGTTGTACAGGCCCATAGCCCAGAAGCTGATGACACAGATAGGAATCAATATCGGAATCATCATCAACAGATAATGAATATGCCCGGGCTCAAGTTTGTCAAACTTCAACCAGATAGCTGCGACCAGTGAAAAAGAAATGCAGATAATATCGGTTAAAAGAAAAATAATTTTTCTTACAGGCGTCATGAAACAGGGTACCCTTCCAACTCTCAAATATGATTAATTGCAAAAATCTTAGCACAATACCTGTTAAAAGTCGACAATTTTGCACTGTACATTAAGTTTGGCGATTATGTTTCTGTAAGATTGCTTCCAGAGCAAATTTCATTGCATTTATACTTCATTCCGACCTCTATAAAGCCGATAATAATGGTAAAATGAAAATAACAACCTTGGCAGACAAATTCTTTAAATCTTTGCAGGTGCAAAGTTGTTGCGCCGGATGTGGCGCAGACAATTTCGCAAAAGCCAGATTTTGCGGAAAATGCGGGCTAAGATTGCGATCAGAAAGCCATCTCGCAAAACCAGGCCCAAAAGAAATCACTGCAGTCGCTATTTTCATTTTCCTTTTCACGATTATTCTGACGGTGGTAATGTTGTCTCTGCAAAAGCCTGTTTATGCCAGAAATCAGATTTTCGCCGACGTTCCTCTCGATCACCAGGTTTACTCTGAATGCAGTAAACTGCTTGCCTATGATGGAATAATGCTAAGAACTAAAGAGAGTTTTTCGCCCTATGAAGAGATCACCGTCGATGAATTCAATCAAGCCCTTTTGGCAGCTGTTCGTTACAATCGCTGCGCGTTGTCCGAGAGCATCCTTGTCAGGGAAACAAACCTCCATTCTGCACTGGTAGAGGGTAGAATCAAGGCTTTAGCCGAATTAACCGGGCGAATGAAGCAATTTCGAAGATTAGAGAAGAAAGCGTTTTCCGATTTAACCAGATTCAATCTTCTATCGTTGATAGAAGAGATTTTTATGCGGTGAGCCGATGAAAAAGAATAGATTGATTGTGGCTTTTATTATGATTGTGATCTTTGCTGTTCTAAATGGTTTTAGCCTTCAGCCAAAAATAACTGGAATAAAGATTCAAACGGGTTCTGCGCAAACAGAAATATTTCTCGAAATGGATAAAATCGTTGACCCGATAATTGAAATGGAAGCGGACAACGCTGCTTTGCGCTTTGATTTTCCTGGACTGACCATGTCCAGATCCATTACTGAAAGAGTTTTTTCCGGGCCTCAGCTGCGCCTTGGTTACATTTTTGCCCACAAAGGAGAAATGAAAGTAACCGGCATGCGGCTTTTTCCCGAAGACGCGATGCTGAAATCGGTCCGGCGTTGGCGGCAGGGTGTGGTGATTAACCTTTCAGAACGCAGCAGCGCGGAGAAAAAAACAGGGCGGAATTCGGAAGGCCTTTTGGACCCAGATGAAGATCGCTTTGCGCCAGTGAGCATAAGTTTGAAGGATTCGCCGGCAATGCCGATAATTCAGGAACTTGCCGACAGAGGTGAAATTGATATTCGCTTTTCCGGCCAGATACCCGAAAACTTGACCATCGATCTTGACGCTGCCAATCCACTCGAAGCCTTAAAAACCATTGCCACCGAGATTGGCGGCAAGATGGAGCAGCGGCAGAAAACCTGGTGGTTTTTGGGGGGTAAGGCGTGATTGCCAGGCTGAAGAAAAACTTTTCCAAAGCAGGTCTGCTGTTATTGTTGCTCGTTTCAGCAATTACCTTTTCAGCCTTCAGATTCAGTCATGTCGTTAATATCAGTCGATATGAACTGGCATTGGTCATTGAGAAAATACTCAGACAGGCTATGCCCGACCTTAGTGTGACCGCGGTTGAATTTACCGACCTCAACCATGATGGTCAGCTTGCAATTTCGGCCGTGACCGGTTTCAGAATCATGAGTGGGTTTCCAAATACTGAGTTCAGGCCGGATCAAGCCTTACGAAACCATGAGTTGCTTCACTATCTTTATCGTACCTGGCAAATTTTGCGAATGAATGCGCCGTCGGCCAAAATGACCGGGCAAATGGCAAAGTTGGTCGGTATGGGCCGAAACCGTTTTTATTCAAACCTGGGCAGTAGCTTTTCTGTTTTTTCTGAACAGGCCAGAAGTTATGAATTGTCTGATTATAAGGTTTTAAATCGAATTTGTCAGATCCTCGAACTTGAAGAACAAGCCCAGGATCTTAGAATTACCATAGAAGATGCAGGTTTTCACAAGCCAATTACCGAGGCCTATGTTGCCGTTAATTCGAATGCTTTTGCAGTTGATGCTAACGGTGAAGTTCTGGTCAGCAGCATTAAAGATCGTTATCTGGAAATTCTCGCTTCGGCACCAGGATATTATCCATTGTTGCTCAAGCGTGACAGGATGCAGAAGAACCACCTGCGGATACGTCTGCGCCCGATACGCAGTACTGTAGCAATTCGCGCCAAGAAGAAATCAGACGGAAAAAAACTTGAAAAATTCAAGGTTCGCCTGGACAACGGCAGCGAATATTCGACTGATTCCGGTGAAATCCTTTTGGAAAAAGTTTTACCAGGTTACTATGAAATACAGATTTCCGCCGAGGGGCATCGGAAAGTTATCAGAAATATCTGCGCCAACGACGAGTCGATCGAACTCGAAGCTTTGCTGTGATCAATCTTCGACCAGTTTCCATTCGCCGTTTTTCTGGAGCCTGATCTTGTTCTGATGCTCAAGCTGACCAAGAAGTTGAAGCAGCCGAACCGGTTCGATATCGAGCATCTGTTTGAGTTGTTCACCGTTGCAGGGGTGGCGTAGCAGCAATTTAAGAATCTCGTTTTCAGCGTTTGCCCGATTCCAGCGTGCCGGTCGAGCAGGAACAATATTGCGCTCAAATGCCGTGGTTATAGGTATTCTCAGGTTCAATTGCTCGCGAAAGCTCTCAAGTTTCTGGTGGTCGGCCGTAGTTACTTCATTTTCGAGAGGCATTCTGACGGCTGTATTCAGGTAAACAGAATCGACCTTAGCCAATTCCAAAACAAAATTTCTAATTCCTTCTATTTCTTCGCTGGAATCATTCATGCCGGGAATGACAAATATCTCCAGCTCGATGCTGCCTGGAAAAATTGCGCTGAACTCTTTTAAGCCCGAGAGAATCTGTTCGAGCTCAATGCCTTCTGCCGGTCGGTGAATTCGCTTGAAAGTTTCAGGGTCAACTGAAGTCAGAGTCGGTAAGATGCGGTCAGCGAGCATAAGTTCATTTCGAACTTCGGGTAGATGCAGTAGCGAAGAGTTGGTTATAACACAGACCGGAGCCGGGCAGAATTTTTTCAGTTCACTGATTATAAAGCCCAGATCGATATTTAAAGTCGGCTCTCCAGTTCCTGAAAAAGTAATCCAATCCGGTGTCGCGATTTCTTCGAGAACATCGTGCAATTCTTTGATAACGTCCTCGGGAGGACAGAATCGATCGCGCTTCGCCGTATGGAATCTGGTTCTGGACAACTGACAGTATAAACAATCGAAAGAGCAGGTTTTGGTCGGGGTCAGATCGACACCCAGAGAAATTCCCAGGCGTCGCGATGGCACCGGTCCGAAAACATAGGTTCGCATCAGTTTTGCTGTCGTTCCTTTCTGGCGAAATAGTAGCCGCCGATCAATACAAAGATGATAACGAAAGGAATGATGACCATGTAGATGCTGCCGATCGGTTTGCACGGGTTCATTTTTCCGCGGGCTTTGATCAGGCTGTTGAGCGTTTTCTCCAGGTCTTTTTTCAATGCTGGGTCATTAACACTGTCGATAGACTTTTTCAGTTCTTCAATTGAATTATCGAGGCTGGAAAGAGTTGATTCTTTAGGCGTCATTGGTTGTTCTCCTTGATGATAATCTGGCTGCCAAGATGGGCTTCCAGCTTGGCCAGCTGGCTCTGGTTGAGATTCATGCCCTTGAGGCGACCGAGAACCCTTTGGGCTTCAGCTTCACGGCCAAGTTGCTTATAGCGGTCAACGATGATGAACATCGTGTCTGGGTCGATGAAGCCTGCTTTCAGGGCCTTGTCATATTCGCCGGCGGCGTTGGTAAACTGGCCGGCAGCGATGAGCAGGTCACCGGTCTTGAGGTAAGGCATAGGACTTTGGGGTTCGAGTTCAAGCGCTTTTCGATAGGATTCGAGAGCGGATTCATATTGCCCAAGCTCTTTTTGAATTTCGCCCTGAAGCAGAAGCATTTCGGCCGACTGATTTTGCTCGTCAATTCCTGATTGAATCATCGCCTGGGCTTCCTGAATCAGTTTTTCATGCAAAAATGCCTGGATCAGGGGTCGATAAGCACGTGGGCTGTTTTTAATTGCCGAACTGCTGGATTTGTAATTGGGAAAGCCTTCAATGTTGCCCGGGTGGCTTACTTGCGCCTGGCTGGTTATTTCTGCCGCAAAACGATGCATGCCGATTTCAGAATAGGCATTTGCAAGAGATTTGAGGGCATGAATGTTTTGTGGTGCCAGTTTCAGGGCTTTTAGATATAATGCGCATGCTTCTGCCGGCTGGCCTGAAACAGAATAAACCTTGCCCAGATTCATCAGAGCGTTGAAATTGCTGGGGTCTCGGCTTATTACCGTTCTAAAACCGCTGATGGCCTCGTTGAAATAGCCATTTCTTGCATATTCGAGGGCTTTCTGGTAATCGGAATCGGCAGGAGCTTCTTCGATGACCGAATTGGGAACGTGGACCAGCGGCAGAGAAGTTTCTAAAGGTTGCGGTTGATGAGTTGCTTCGCCGAGTGCATTGCTAATTCTTCGGGCATAAGGGTCTTCGCTGTTCAACAGGCCTTTTGAAGCCATCCAGAATGAATGAGCCTGATCTTTCAGGCCGCTTTGAATAAGGTTGAGCCCGGCAAAATAGCGAAATTTTGCATTGCCCGGTTCGAGATGAACGGCTTTTTCAAAATACTGCTGAGCACCGTTCTGGTCGCCGGTTTCCATTTGTAGTTGTCCAAGGCTGAACAGAGCGGCGGCGCTTTCCGGGTCACTTTCAAGAACTTGATTCCAGGAGGATTTTGCTTCGTCGAAGCGGCCCATCTTCGCGTAAACCTGTCCCATTTCGATCAGAATGGCTTCTTTATCGGCATAAGAACTGTTCAAACGAT
>CAZTHA010000178.1:0-8740 GCA_964613435.1 uncultured bacterium | reverse complement strand
ATATCCTCTCGGAATTTGAGGTTATAAATGTCTGAAGAGCGTGTGTAACCGGTAACAATGTCATTGTTCTGGAGATTTATCGAGGCGATGGTTTTCTTCAGACCATCAAAACCATCGAGTATTTGTCTGTTGAAGAAAACGAGAAAAGAAATTTCCAAACCAATGTGATACCAGTAGTCAGATCTGGTGGGTGAAAAGTCAACCTTGGCCGGACCGGCATCCGCCCCATTCAAATAGGGTAGTTTGAGATGCTCGGGAATGAAAAAGCGTCCGAGATATTTACTGATCAGATTTTTGTTTTTGCTGTAAGCCGTTAACTCAGGAATCCTGAAGTTCATATCCTGAGCGATTTCTTCCTTAACCTCTTTAAGGGTCGTGAAGAGTTTGCTCAAAATGAATTTATAACCCTTTTCATCGGTTAACTCTTTGACAATCTGACCATCTCGATTCCAGACGATAAATTCAAAACAACCGGGGTATTTTTTCTGAAGATTGTTTTTGTTCAACTTTAGAAAATTGACATTTTGCTTTTGTTGTTGAGCAAGACTGAAAATTCGTTTGAACAATTGGTGAAAATACTGGCGATTTGAACTAACCGAATCAAGAATTTCCAGATTTTGAGTCAGGCGCAATGATTTTTGCTGTCTGAGATTGTCGACTTTCAGTTGATACAACCTGGTAAGAGATGAAAAAATAATGAAAATCGGAAAAAGAAATAAGCAAAAAAGTAAAATTGATTTTTGAAGTATGCTCTCTGCCTGTTCTTTTATGCTCGATTTAAGGCTCATTGTCTAATTTTTCATTTCGGTCGACAAAGACCAGGACTATTATGGTTAAATCGTCTTGAGCGCTTTGCGAGCCAAGATGTTCAAGATAGCTTCGATAAATGTTCTGATAGAAATTTTCGGCATCGATGTCCCAGCTTTGCAGAAGAAGGTTTTTCAGTTCTTCATAACCCAGTTCTTCACCGGCGTCATTACGGGCTTCAACGATGCCATCCGTGTAGAATACAATCGCATCACCTGGCTCGAAACTAACTTCGATCTGAGAAAAATTGGCTTTACGGAAAGCCCCTAGTGCTGCTCCAGCAAGCTTAAGTTCTTCGACCCGGTTCTGACTTTTGCGGATAATCATTGGAGAACAGGCTCCGGCATTGGCATATATGGCCTTGCCGCAATCGCTGTCGAGATATAAATACTGAAAAGTCATGATCTTCTTTTGCTTTTTGGTTTTGGAATTATAAATCAGGCCATGCAGGCGATTGATTAGTTCAAGAGGCTGGTTTAGCAGATGATCTGACTGGATGATTCCTGCTTTTGCCATGGCCATTATCAGAGCGGCGCCAACCCCATGACCGGCTACATCGCCAAGCATAACGCTGAAGTGACGTTCGGGCAATTCGATAAAATCGAAATAATCGCCACCCAGTTCTCCCATCGAAATGCTGCGACCAAAAAGACTGTATTTTCCGGTGTCGATAGTTGCCTGAGGCAAAAGCTGCTCCTGGATGGCACTGGCAACGGACAACTCGTCAAGATCGACCATTACGTCATTGAAAATTTCTCCCATCTTGCCGAATTCGTCATGGCTCATCTCGGGAAGACGATGGCTGAAATGCTTTTCTTCAATGGCTTTCGCTCCAATGCTCAGCAGTCCAAGGGGGGTTAAAAAGCTGTGTGCGAGAATTTGTGAAAGTGCAAGGGTAACCAGAATGCTGAGCAGAGCGAAAACGCTGAGCTGTTTTTTTTGTCGGGCGATCAAATTAGCGATGCGCGAAACAGGATAGAGGCCAATTAACGAATATTCGGTTAAAGAGTTGCCTTTAAAACCCATGGCCAGATGCTCTTCGTTCATGAAGTTGACGAACTTTATTTCATCACCGGGAAATGAGGTTAAGGTGGCGGCGAATTTCTTCAGATCCGGTATCTGGTAGGTGTAGGTCGGGACAGTAGCTTCAAAGTCTTTGAAGGCGATGATTTTCAATCCGAGATTGTTGCGATTGACCACGGGAATGGCCTTGTTCATAAAACTGAGCTGAAACTTTTCTTTTCTGAACATGGCCAGAAAGAAGTAGTCTTCAGTGTCGCCGCCCAACGAAAAGGTGTCGAGAATTGCCGGATGAACGTTTCGTCCGAATCCCCACTGGGAAAAATTCCCGCGTTTCTGCATCATATCGTAGATGAAATTTACTACAGGCTTTTGCGTAATCGATTCGACGAGAATTTCTATTTCGGTAGCAATTTTGTCGGAAATTTTGGTGCCATTGATCGAGTCGACAAAGTAATGGCCGACCTTTCTGGTGAAATCGAGTTGGGCGCGGCTTGAATCTTTGCGATTGCGGTAATTTTCGGGAATAAGCCCCTTTTTCGGGTCGTAAAGGCCGTGTTCTGTGGCAAGGGTTTCACTTCGACTCGCTACCAGAAGAATCTTTTTCTCATAAGCGCCAATGTCGGCGACGAATTCTTGCAAAATTGCTTCGCTTATCTCCTCGGTTTTGAGGCGTTGCAGAAGCTTCGTTTCTGCTCTGCGTTTGTTAACCAGGATTTTGGCATATTCAGATTCAAACGACTCGTCGAAGCTTTGAATAAAGGCGGTTCCTTTAGCCAGAATTTCCTGAAGAAGTGTGTCCCGCTTCTGGTTTAGATAATCGGTGCCAAGAAAAAACAGCACCAACAGGGGTAAGCCGTTGGCGAAGAAAAAGAGAAAGCGAAGCTTCCACTTTAGCGAAAGGCTATCCGGAACATTTTTAACGAATACTTTAAAAGCATAGTTCAAAAGAATCAGACTTATCAGCAAAAAGGCTATTATGGCTCCCAGGTGATGGTAGTTGAAATGGGGGATGCTGATTTTACGATTGAAGTAGGCGATGATGCTTAAATTCGGGCGAATGAACTTAGGGAAAGCTTTGAAATCTTCGGTGGAGACAGTCTCAGAGTTGTTTTGCCAGTCCTTGAGCGAAATTTTTGCGAATTGCTGCTCGGCCAAACTATCTGGTTCAACAAAATCAAGCTTGCTGTTTCGGTCGATAATGGCAAATTTTATCTTTCTCTCCGATTCAAGAGAAAACCTTGCCAGGAAACTTTTGATCCCATCATAGGCATCGAGATGGGCATAATCTATCATAATAACTACTAGTATCTCATCGACGCATTTGCACCATAGAAGGGGTTTTTTGAAGGTGCTGTCTGGCCAGACCAGAAATTGATGGCTTTCGTGACTTTTGGGCAAATGTTTCAGGTTAATCTGCGGGCCAAAAATTTGGCCGATTGCCTCTTCCTCTTCCGCCGTGGGGTAGGCCCGGTAGGTTTTTCTTTGCCGCAATCTCTTCTGAAAAACTTGCAGAGTGGTGAGCAAAGCTTTTTTTGGCTTCAAATCGACGGTAGCTTCAATGATTCCTTTTCCAGGCGCGAAAACAATATGCTCAAATTTAAGCGTCTTTTTGAGAAAAGCGAGACGCTCAACTATTCTTTTTGCACTTTCGCTTTTATTCTTGCCGGAAAGATTCTCATTTAGCTCAGCGTTGAGGTGGGTACACCAAAAATTCTGCCCATCAGAAAAAGGCTGCATCAATTTTTGAAGTTGAGAGATCTTGTTCTGAAAGCTGCCTGCAATATTCTCCTGTTCCTGATTTCTAAGATAAGAGATACCATAGAGCATGAGAATTCCGGGAATAGCAATGAAACAGAAGATGAACATCGCGAAAAAAAGATATCTTTGTCGTCTATTATCGGTGTTCATGAGCGCTCACCGTTTTTGATGAATTTGAATAACACCATGGTAATGTCGTCTTCGGCACTGGGACTCCACTGTAGATACCCTGAAAAAATTGCGTTGTAGAAAGCTTCAAGATCATGATTGAAAGAACTTAACAATAGCTTCTCAAAGCGATCGAAGCCCATCTCTTGACCATTTGCATTTTTGGTCTCAATTATTCCGTCAGTGTAGAGAACAACTACGTCGCCATCTTCGAGTCGGTATTCTTCATCTTTGTAACGAGCTTTTTTCGTTATACCCAGCGGAGTTCCTACCAGGCTTATTTGCTCAAGGCTTTGCCCATGATCCCTGATGATGACCGGAAAACAATGCCCGGCATTGGAAAATTTGAAGGTGCCTTCATTGGTATTTATCGAAAAATATTGGCAGGTCATCATTCGTTTGATCTTACTGCTTTTGACGCGAAAGATAACCTGGTGCAGAGAGCTAAGAAGAGCGGCTGGGCTGTGACGCAGTTCTTCGTTAGCCAGAAGTACAGAGGCCTTGGCCATCGCCATTAACAGGGCTGCCGGAACGCCATGCCCCGCCACATCACCCATGAGAATTCCAGCGTAGCTATTGTCGATGCTGAAATAATCGTAGTAGTCTCCACCAAGACGTGTCATGCTGACGCTTTTGCCAAAAACTTCAAGGCAATTCTGTCGCAGAGGGTCGAGTGGGAAAAGGTTATCCTGGACTATTTTGGCAACTTCAAGGTCTTCAAGACTTTCAATCGCCTGATTGAAAACCGAACCAAGGTGTCCGAACTCATCTGCGCTGTTGATCGGAATACGGTAACGAAAATTCTGTTCGCCGATTGCCTTAACTCCCTGCTGTAACTCCTTAACCGGTTCAAGAAACTGTCGGGCCAGAAGGACGCCGATGCCAGTGGTTAAAATAAGACTAAGGCAGGCGAAAATGATCAGCCGCATTCTTAAGCCGCTTATGTGGTCGTTAATAGAGCTGAAGGGGAAAACTCCAACCAGAGCCACGCGATTCATCTGTTTCCCTACGGAGCCATAAGCAACAAAATTTCTATCGTCTATTGAAATTGCGTCGTCTCTGACAACTTTAAGGTTGAATACGCGGCGAAATAGTTTCTCTATCGCTGATGGGATCTTGTCGCTTGGGTAGGTAATTCCATTGGTCTCGATCATTGCGAAAAATTTGATTCCCAGGTCATTCTGATTGAATCCGGCAAGATGTTCCTGCAGGTATTTCTCCTGCAGGTAGTCCTGGGGCCATGAAATCATGGCAAGGTAATCAAACTTCCGCTCCATACGGTTGCCGATAAAGTTCCAGTAATAGAATCTTTCTTCGGCAGCCATCTGTTGTGGGCCGATCTTTTTTAATCTTTGCAGAACTTCATCGAAAACCATTGCTGAATTCGACATCAGAGCCTGGGCTCTGGTTTCGCCGCCACGGTCGTTCAAGCTCTCATCGTTGAAAAATTTGAAAGGTAAAACCTTGTTGCTGTTGGCATATCTGAGAATATTTACGCCCATGTTGGCGATAAATTTGTCAGCGCGCTTACCCGAGCAGCGGAAGATTCTGAACTTTCCTTCAGCATCGGCAAGAATTAAATCATTTGGCGAAAGCTTGAGAATTTCTTTTTCAAATTGGGAAAAATGCTGCGGGGCGATCTGCTTCTTTTCATATAATAGATTGAGCCAGTCACAATGTTGATTAACCTCCCGCTGATAGCGGTCGACAATGATTTCAAAACGTGTATCCATGTCGGTCATGAGGTTGCGGATCTGTTGTTGTGCCTTATCCAACAACTGTGATTTTACCTGCTGCAGGTATTCGAAACCTAGAAAGCCAAGAATCAATAGGGGCAAGCCATTAGCATAAAGAAACAGTAGTGCCAGTTTGTATCTGATCGAGAAAAACTTTGAAAAGAAAAGAAAATAGCCTAATGCCGAACCAATCATGGCAAAAATAAAGATCGTACCGGCGAGAATTTTGCCGCGGGCCAGGTCGATGTTCAGCAGACGATTCTTGACTGGTAGGGCAGCGAAGCCAAGAACGAACGGAGTTACAGGCTTTATAACTATCAGCTGATTTGCGGTTTCAACTTCGCTTTCCGAGGTGTGCATGAATTTGCCAAGTTCGATGAGCAGTTCGCGCCGATAGGGTAATTTTTTGTCGGTGAAAAGACGTCGATCTTTTATTAGCTCGGCGATCCCGCAGCGAATTTTTTGTTGGGGGTTCCGGTTGAGCCCGAAAACCATTTTCTTTAAATATGTATTTGATTCTATTGCGTCGACGTGGATGTTGGCAAAGATTCCAAAACTATCTTTGATCTGATACCAGAAATGGGATTTTTCGGGTTTTGACGAGGCAAGGATACATTCACCGAGAATGCCGCGCAAAAAGGGCAGGTTCAATCTTTCCGGTATGAAAAAGGCGCCAAGATAAGAACGCAAAAGATTGATGCGCTTGTCAACCAGACTGATCTGGGAAGGATTGCCCGGGTAGTTTTTTTCAGCATCTTCAGTTGCTTTGACAAAAACTTCGTGAATGGTTCTGACGATATATTTGTAGCTTTTTTCGTCGCTGAGCCGGTCAATGGTCTTGCCGTTTTTGTCCCAGACGATGAAGCGGAAGATTCCCGGATTTCGCTTCTTCAGGTGGGGTAAAGCACGGTTGAGATAGGCCAGAGGGTCCTGGCTCTGGTTGGCGAATTCGACGGTTTTCTTGAGAAGAGCATGATAATAATGGCGACTGTTGCTGTATTGTAGCAACATATCCAGACGTTGATTGAGCTGCCTGAAGATTTCTTTCTTCTGCAGGTTTTTTCTGGTGCTCAAATAGCTGTCCAGACCGACATCGATCAAAAATAGCGGAAATACGAAAAAACAGAAAACCGCTCCAGCCCAGAAAGCAAGTGGCCAGCGACGACTGATCGAGGCGTCCTGTTGCCAGATCTTGCTTTTCAGCTGTTTCCAGCCGGCCTTAATTCTGTCGATCATCGAGACAGGTCACTTTCAAAACTCCTGAGGGTTACAAGCTTAGACAAGTATACTGCAAGTCAAGTTTGCAGGCAAAGGTTAGCGCTTCGAATACTTAAAAGTGCGACAATACTGGCAGCAGATGGTCTGTTTTGTCGCGGTGTAATAGCCTTATTCCTGTTTTAAAGCCGTTTTTAAAGATGGCATTCATTTTGCAGTGATTAAATTTCACCTAGCGCCGCAGAGCTGAAAAACAGGAGGAAAATATGCAGGAACCCATAAACAAACCGGTTGAAATGAACGAGTGCACTCAGGATCCTGTCATTGATTCAATCGCGTCTAACACGATTGATCAGGATCTCGCAGTCAGGGCTCCTATTGAAGAGACTGACAGTAATGGTCTTCCTCCTGAATCTGGTAACGATGATGACGACGGCTTTGGCCGCTGGTTTCGTGACAACAATCCCCTGTATCTTCTCAGTGTTCTGTTAATGTTGTTGGGTCTGCATCTGGTAAGTTCCGATGCCCAGGCCAGCAATCTCGGTGTTCACGGACTTCTGGCATTTTTTGCCGTTCAGAATGTTTACGAAATAATCATGGTTGTCATGGCCTTATATCTGCTGAAAAATCAGATTCAAGCCGGCCACGGAAAAATTCTTCTTCTTTTTGTTCTGCTGTTTCTTGGCGACGTAACCTTCTATCAGGTGCGAATTTCAGGTCTGTCGGCCTTTTATGGCAACATGGCCACCATGGTTTACTTTGTCCTTGGTTTGATCAAGTTCGCCGCGGTAATCAAAGTTCTTAACCTGACGATATATCATTGGCGCATCTTTTATGTCGGTGGGGCTTTTGCACTGATCTGGATCGGTCCGAAACTTGCCTATAACATTGTCGATTCGGTAGGAAAGGCTGCCAGTGGTTATTTTGATGCCACTTCGATCATCTATTTTGTCTGGTGTGCCGCCGGTCTGATTCATTTGCCTCTGGTCATCGAAAACTGGCGTAAAAGCACTCTTTCTGAAGAAAAAGAGCATCATCTGGTCGGCAATGAAACCACTTTCTGGCGTTATCTGATGATCTTTCCCATGGTTATGATGCCAATACAGCTGATTTTGAACGTTATGGCCGATTCTTCTCTTTCGTTGGCCAAATCAACTCCGGCAATCACCCTGGTTCTGCCATGGTTGGTCATGGCCGGCTTTTTCGTGCAGGCAATGTGGCGAAAAGCCATAGAAGAAAGCGTTGGCCTCAACAATTACGATGGCGGACTACTGGCATTTTCATTGATTGTTGTAATGGCTACCACCCAGGCCGAGGTCGTGCCGGTGACATTGAACTTTGTTCTGGTGGTGACCGGGATGGTGCTGACTCTGATTACTCGCGGAAATCTTTTCAGTGGGCTGGGTTTGAGCATGATCATTGTTTACTTTTCCGGCAAGCAGTTTCTTGAAATTGGAAAACAGGCGGTCAATTACGGCTCTGGTATGTCAAAAACCGCATGGGCAGCAATATTGATGGCGGGCTCGTTCTTTATGCTCGGACTTGGATTCCTGATAAGTATTCGAAAAAAACATTGATTTAATTGTCGGTTCTGAGCATGACCACAACAGTTCTGTCGTCGTTGAACTGTGAGCCGTTCAAACTACGGCAGCCATCAAGAATTTTGCTACAGTAGATTTCCGGGTCCACATCGAAGGCTTTGATCGCCAGATTCCTGAATCGATCGAAGCCTTCTTTTCTGTCACCACAATTGAATGATTCAAGTAAGCCATCGGTGTAAAGAATTAGCGCCTGGCCAGGTTCGACTTTGAATGGCTGTTCATTGAATCTTGGTCTTTTCAATGCGCCAAGAAATGGACCGGCGCCGCTAATTTCCTTTGCGCTGCCGGTTTTCGAGTCTATCAGAAAAGGCGGAAAACCGCCGGCGTTAGTAAATGTGGCAAAATTGTCGTTCTCGTCGAAGCAGACATATTGCGCACTCATAAAGCGCCTCTCAGCCTTTTGTGATGTTTGTTTCAATAGTTCATGCAGAT
>CAZTHA010000177.1:0-8742 GCA_964613435.1 uncultured bacterium | reverse complement strand
GCCAATACTACAATGACTTTAACACTATATTTACTCTTCATTTAACAGACACTCCCTTGCTAAGGTCGACCAAAGTAGACACGTATTATATTCAAGCATGCACGGCAAGTCAACGATTATTTGCTTTAAACGGTCGAGAATTAAACTATAGGCTTACTTTTTTGTTTACTTAGGCCATGAAAGAGGTTATTCTGAATAAAGAAAATTATCGAAAAATCGAGATTGTCAGATATTGTTATGAATAAAAAAGTAATTTTTTCGAGCCTTTTTTTCCTGTTATTATTTTCCCAGGCCATAATTTTTGCTCAACCAGAGCATGCTGCGCCACTCATAAAAAAAGCTAAGGATCATCTGAATCTTTTCCACTATGATCAGGCTCGAGCGCTATTAAAGCAGGCATTGCAGGTCGACCCCGAAAATTGGGAGGCTTATTATCTGGTCGGCAAATCATTTTTAAAACAAAAAAACGAAGTCGAAGCAGAGAAGTTTTTAAGTAAGGCACACAGCTTGAACTCTGAAGACCTTGACTGCCAGAAGGCACTGGGTTCAGTCTACATTTCGCTGGCCAAACAGGCAAAGGCAACGGGAAAAAGCGCTGAAATGACTGATTTTTTGCACAAGGCCTGCAAAGCCTACCCTGCCGCTACCAAAATCTGGCAGTCACTGTTTGAGAACTGGTGGGGAGATCGCGAATTCGAAAAAATCATCGGCGAAGGGGAATTTGTCGCCAAAGAAAACAAACGCATTCTTGAGCAGGGTGATGATAAAAGCCTGCAACAGCTAATGGTGATTGTTGCCAAATGTTATTATCAAAAAGGCGATTTTCCGAACACCGAAAAGTTTTTAAAATATGCTTCGATGATTCGCCAGACCAACGACGAGCTTTACAGCCTCAAGCGCGAAATCAAAGCCAAATCAGAGGCCAATGCACGACAATTAATTGAAGCGGCCAAAGCAGAAACAGAAAAAGGAGATTACGACAAAGCCCTTGAACTGCTGGCTCAGGCCGAAAAGACCTCAAATACGTCCGAAATTCAGGAAATGGTCGATAAAATTCAGCACATAGCTGGAGTGGATAAGGTTCTCAATCAGGCGAATCAGTTGCGGCAAGCCGGAAAGCACGAAGAGGCCTTGTCGGTTCTCGAAGAGGCCTCGATGCAGTTTCCGGAGGATGAAAAAATCGCAAATTTATACGCGGTTGTCAGCAACGCAGTTGAAAAAATTCACAATGAGCAGGCTGAAAAGAATGCACAGATCATTCTTGAAAAAAGACAAAAACTTGAAAAAGCGAAGAAATACCGTTATTGCATAACCGAAGCGCAGAAGAATGAAAAAGCGCAAAATTTTGAATTAGCAATACTTAATTATCAGCAGGCTCTTGAGCTCAATCCCCAAAATGCGGATTTGAAAAAAAAGATTGAAGAAATCAAGGTTGCTTCAGAGAATTTCAAACAGCGCCAGGAAAACTATGCCGCTGCCCGCGCTGAATTTTTAAGTGCCTTTGACGCCAAAGAATATGAAGACGCCTTTGCAAAGGGAACTCAGATAGAAGAAACTTTCCCTGAAAGAAAAAAAGAAATTGTTCCGACACTGGCCGAAATTTGCTTAAGACTCGGAAAGTTTGAAGAAGCCAAAAATTACGGCATGGAATTTGAAGACGATGATGATCAGAAGAATCTTTACAACTACATCATGGGAATGGTGGCATATAATCAGGGCGACAAAGATCAAGCCCTGGGGCATCTGCAGAATCTTACCAACAGCAGTTTCAGAGAAGATGTCAGTTCCACCATCTGGGCTATTTACCTTTACAAATACCAGGTCGGCCTCTATATCGTCGGCCTGATAATGCTTTTCCCAATAATCAAGGGCGTAAAGTCTATTTTGGCCGGCATGAGGCAAAACAGCATTCTGCGGCGAATCGAAAAGATTCGTGAAACCGGAGCCTACGAAGCAAATATTGCATTTCTTGAAGAGCGCTTTGCCAAAGAAGATACCCCGAATAACAAACAGGTTGCGGTAATGCTTGCCGAGGGACTTTTGCGCAAGGGTGATGCCCAAAGGTGTTTTGAGATCATTTCTAATTTGTTAAAGCGCGATGCCAAGAATCCACAGGCACGTCGCCTTATCGGTGAAGCTCGTTTAATCCTCGAAGACAGCTCGCCAATGGGCCTGGAGCATGTTCAAAACTTATATAAAATTGATGAATCCAGAAAAGACGTCGTTGAATACCTCGCAGGCACGTATATTCGTCAACAGGCAGATCACAAGCTGGCCCAGGATTTCATTCTCAAATACATCGCGCAGAATCCTGGCGATACTGAAGCGCTGGCCTTTCTTGCCGATTCTTTCATGAAACGCCAGACCTACAACCAGCAGTCGCTAAAAATTTATGAGCGCATGATCAAGGCAGCACCTGATGTGCCTGATTATTATTTCGCGCTAATAACCAACTATCGCAAATTAGATAACCACGATGAAGCCAGAAAAATTACCGAATTGGCCAGGGCTCGATTTCCTGAGGCCCCAGAATTCATGGAAGGATCTGCTCCGACGGTCACTTCACGCATTGGCCTGGCTCCAGCAGCTTCAGGTGGTTTTCCCGATTATGACAATATCGGTACAACTGGCTCAGCCGGAGGGTTCCCCGATTACGACAGCATTGGTGGCGATGACACAGGTGCCCTGCCCGATTATGAAAATATTGGCAGCGAACCAACCCAACCGGTAAATGTTCAACCGGAATCGCCGGCTCTATCTGGACCGACAAAGATTTGTCCGAACTGTTCCGCAGCCAATTCGGTTAAAGAATATTATTGTACCAGCTGCGGAAGGCCCCTTTAATCGATTTTTTAGAAACGTTTTCTTTTATCTGAAGAAACCTGGAAGTTTTTTTCTTCAACCGAAAGCTTCCTGGGATAAACGTTCATTTTACTAAATATTTGCATGGCTGGAACAGCTTTTCAGCTTTTTTATGTCAAGGAAAACAGGCAAAAAAAAAGGCCATCCCATGTATGGGACAGCCATTTTTTTAAGATTGGTTATTTTTTTGCTTTTTTGGCTTTTTTCGGCATCTTTTTCACGAATTCGTTAACGATGTCAGCCATCGAGGGCTTGCCAATTTCCTGTAGTTCATAACCGACTCTAAGAACCGGTTTTTTAACCTTTACAACTCTGGTGATGTCAATAGGAGTGGCAGAGATAACCAGATCACATTTGCAGGCGTTGATAGTGGCTTCAAGATCGGCAGTTTGTTTTTTGCCATATCCAAGAGCCGGAATCAGGTCGCCAATGTGGGGATATTTTTCGAGAGCGGCAAGAATTGTGCCTTTGAAATAGGGTTTTGGATCAACAATTTCTCCGGCGCCATATTTCTGGGCAGCCACGATACCGGCGCCAATGGTCATTTCACCATGGGTAAGGGTTGGTCCGTCTTCAATGACGACAACTTTTTTACCGCGAATTTTTTCGCCGCCGTCAACGAAGATTGGGCTGGCGGCATCGATTAACAAAGCTTTTGGATTCATTTCCATTACGCTTTCACGAATGAAATTCACATCTTCTGGGTAAGCACTGTCAATTTTGTTGATTACAACTACATCAGCGGTATAGATGTTGGCTTCGCCCGGGTGATAGGCTCTTTCGTGACCAGGACGATGCGGGTCAGCCACAACAATTTTGAGATCAGACTGGAAGAAAGGCAGGTCGTTGTTGCCGCCATCCCAGACAATTACATCAGCTTCTGCGGAAGCCTGTCGGGCGATTTCTTCATAGTCGACGCCTGAATAAATTACTGCGCCCATATCGATATGGGGTTCGTATTCTTCGCGTTCTTCAATGGTACATTTATGCTTGTCAAGATCCTTGTAAGTTGCGAATCTTTGGCAAACCTGTTTTTTGAGATCACCATAGGGCATCGGATGGCGAATTGAAACCACTTTAAGACCCTGAGCTTTAAGGGCTTTGACAACGGCACGTGTTGTCTGCGATTTGCCGCAGCCAGTTCTGACCGCACAAATAGAGATAACCGGTTTTGAACATTTAATTGCAGTGGGCTCGTATCCAAGAAGTTTGAAAGAAGCGCCTGCAGCTATGATTCTGCTGGCATGATGCATGATATATTCATGGGGAACATCGCTGTAGGAAAAAACCACTTCTTCAACCTTGTACTTTTTGATCAGATCAAGGAGTTTTTCTTCGGGTTCTATCGGGATTCCCTTTGGATAACCTTTTCCAGCCAGTTCTTTTGGATAAACCCGGCCTTCGATATCAGGAATCTGAGTTGCAGTGAATGCTACTACGTCGTAAACAGAATTATTCCTGTATACCATGTTAAAATTGTGAAAATCGCGCCCGGCAGCGCCCATGATGATGGTTTTTATTGCCATACAACATCCTTTCCGAAAATATTTAACCGGCCTGAACGGCCGGATTATTTCATAAAATTAATGATTGCAGGTCGAGCAGCTCCCTGAAGAACAACTGGAGCATGAAGATGAACTGGTGTTTTCATTGAAATCGAAACTTGTACGATTTCCAGAGGTTGCAAACGATGACATTTTCTTAACGACGTTCTTTTCTGAGCAATGTACGCATTGAACATCGGCAAGATTATCTCTAAGTGAACAGAGTTTTTCAAAGTTTTTTCCGCAGCTGCGGCACTGAAATTCATAAATCGGCATGTAATACCTCCAGAAAGCGCCTCAACAGATGTGTTGTCGCAAAACGTTGATCAACTCAAGCTTCCAAAGAATCCTAACACAGCAATTGCCTACAGTCAAACAGGAAATTGCGCTAATTCATCAAAGGCCGTATTTTTCTATCTTTGACCTTAGAGTATTTCTGGTAATTCCAAGGTAGGTTGCGGTTTGAACCTGATTCCATTTATGTTTTTCAAGGCTTTGATAGAGCAATTCACGTTCAATTTTTTCCATAACTTCAGAATAGGCTGAACCGCTGGTTGCTGTTTGCAGGGAAACTGAAACGATGGATTTTATCGCCCGTTCTATTTCAAAATCGGTTTCTATTTCACCAATTTTTGCCGGTTCTGAAGTTTCAGGCAGATCCTCTTCCTTTGCTTGCGTCTCTTGAGGCACTTTTGGCGGATGATTTTCCGTGATTGCGGCGGTCTCAGGCAAAGTGATTTCATGGTCAGATTTCAGGCGAATCTCTGCTGGCAAATGTTCTGGAAGAATTACCTGGTCACGGCTGAGAGTGTACGATTGCTCGATGGCATTACGAAGTTCTCTGACGTTTCCGGGCCAGGAATATGCAGACAGCACAGCAATCGCCTCTTCCGATATGCTTTTCGGTGCGCCTTTACGTTGGGCAGCAAGCAAAGAGCAGAAATATCTGGCGAGAAGTGAAATATCCTCAGGCCTTTCGCGCAATGGCGGCAACTTGATTTCAATAACTTTAATTCGATGATAGAGATCTTCTCTGAAGCGGTTTTCAACGATAGAGCGCCGCAAATCTTTATTCGTCGCGGCAACCAGCCTAACATCGACCTTTATTCTTTTATTACCGCCCACCCTGACGATTTCTCTCTCTTCGAGCACGCGCAAGAGTTTGGCTTGCATTTCAAGGTTCATATCACCAATTTCATCGAGAAAAATCGTGCCGCCCTGGGCAAGTTCGAACATACCAGGCTTTGAATTGTTCGCGCCGGTAAAAGCTCCCTTTTCATAGCCAAAAAGCTCTGATTCCATAAGGCTTTCATTGATGGCGGTACAGTTTATTGCCCAAAACGGTTGGGCCGCTCTTCCAGAGTTATAATGAATTGCCTGGGCGACGAGTTCTTTCCCGGAACCAGACTCACCGGTAATCAATACGGTTACGTCTTCTTCAGAGACCTTGCCGATAAGTTTATAAACTTCCTGCATTGCCGGACTATTGCCTTTCAATGCGCTGGATTTAGGCGCCTGAGTGGCAATTTCAGCCTCAACGCGAGATTTTTTCGAGTTGAGGCCCCGAGAAATAAGCAAGAGGCACTCATCGATGTTGAACGGTTTGCTCAAAAAATCATAAGCGCCTAGTTTCATGGCGGTAATCGTGGTTTCCATATCGGTATAGGCGGTCATTACGATAACCTGGGCCTCAGAGTCGATTTCTCTGACCCGCTTGAGCATTTGCAAACCATCCATTTCAGGCATACGAATGTCAACAAGAGTAATGTCCGGTTTAAAACTTTCAAAAAGACTCAGGCCCTTGATGCCGTTTTCGGCAAGCATCACTTCATACCCTGCTTTCTGCAGGGCTTTCTCAAAAGCCCATCTCACGCTGTGTTCATCATCAACTACCAGGATTTTTGCGTTTCCAGCCATTTTGCTAAAAATCTCCTTGTTCGACTTGCTCTATCGATTCCTTTTCCCTGGATTTTTTTCTATAATTGCGAAAGCTATCTTTTGCGAACGGATCGATGATCTGATCTCCGTAAAGGACCATAACCCGGCATCCGGGTTTAACTCGATCGATGGAAGCGCACACTTGATCTTTCAGCATTTCCAGACTATAGCGCAAAGAAGTATGAAAAAGAAGAAGATTTTCTACTTGGGCCGCACGGGCCATCAATAAGACTTCTTCAAGATAGGAATGCTGCTGAAAATTGCGCTCATCGTCTTCAATACTCAGGTATGTGCATTCATGGCAAAGGTACATGCTATTTCTAACATCATCAGGATTAATCGGTCGAGAATCGCCCCCGTAGGTAAAAATAATTTTTTCAACCTCTTCGGCAATTTCATTTTTGCCCTGGGTCCAGATTATTTCATTCAATTCTTTCTGACATAGGCCCTGATATTTTTCTTTCAGTTTTCGGCGAATCTCGACAATGTTAAAGCCCAAGCTCAATTGCCGGTTTGAATGTTTTGTCCGAAAAGTGCGAATGAAAATTCGGCCCTTTTGGTCTTCAAGTTTGATTTCATCTCCAGCGTCGATTTCTATCCATTCAAGGGGAAAGGAAAGGTCATTCTGTGTGCGGCCCAGATACTCACGCAAAAGTTCAATCAAACGATTGTTTTTCGGGAAATATATTTTCAACGCCGCGGTTTGATCGCCAGCACCAAGGTTGCGAATATTGAGCAAATTAACCAGACCGGCGATATGATCGGCATGCCCGTGGGATAAAAAAATCCGGCGAATGCCAAAAACACGGTTATATAAGGATGTTGCCACTCCTTCTCCGGCATCGAAAAGAATGTTGAAGCGACGATGGTAGAGCCAGGTCGAAAAAAGAGCTCTGGAAAACCCGCGGAGTTGGTCTTGGAGGGGTAATTGAGGGGTTGCCATTTAATTCCTTCTTCTTTATGAATTGAAGGTAATCTAACACATTTTGCAATCGCTTTGCCACGATTTTATTTGTCAGAATATCCCAGAAAAGAAGAAAAAGTCAATTCTGATGAGTTTTTTGGCCAGCTTCAACTTTGATCCTTTCGATCCAGGCAAAGCGCTGCCAAATACATAAAGAAAATTGCGTGGTGTGTAGAAGGATAAATTGTTTCCAAGAAGGTTAAAAATATGGTAATTTGCTTTTATCATTGATTATCAGGAGAGGTGAAACTTGAAAAGCTCCAATCTTAAAGAACTGATTGAAACCAAGTTGAAAAGCTATATTACCAGATTTATCAGGTATGCGGGTTATTCACATCTGACGCCTGAGCGCAAAGAAATCGTTGCCGGAACTTTTGCATATCTAAAAGATGATTGCGACCTCATTCCCGACGATGTTCCCAATATTGGCTATCTCGATGATTTAATGGTATTTGTCGAGGCTTCGAAACATTTTATCGCCACCGGAACCCCTGTGGCCGGGGTCGCCAACCCTGAGGAAGTCCTCGAAGACCTGCAATTCATAGAAAAACATGCCGGCCTGATGTTTGGGGACCAGCATTTTTCTATCGATATCATTAGAAAACTCGGTAAAAAGCATGTTGGCGATCTTGAGAGTCTTGCTCAGGAAATCAAGAAAAAATACAAAGACTTTGGAGATTTTGAAGATGCAAAAGATTAAAATTTTTCTCGCAATAGTATTCTGCATGATCCTGTCTTTGCCGGCAGCTTTTGCAGCCGATCTTTTTACGCCGTTGGTAGATATTTGCACCCGTCCAGAGAGCTTTGCAGACCAGTTCGTTACCGTTAAGGGCGACTATTATGGCTGGAGCAAAGCGCCAGGTTACCCTCCAGTTACCAGGTCCGACTGGGTCATCGCCGACGAATATGACAACGCAGTATATTGTACCGGAAAGTTGCCCCAGAATTTTGATCCCAGATCCAGAAATTCATTAGGTCAGCCGCTGACAATTCTGGCTACGGTCAGAGTAAAAGACTTTCAGCCCTATCTTGAAGTCCATGAAATCAAAACGATTTTGACGCAGATCGAAGAAATGGTTTCGGTAGCCCAGATCGTTTTCGACCCGGTTAATGCCAGGGGGCGATATGTCAGCCTTCTCGGCGTCCTTGCCAAAGGTTACGGAGTCAGAGGTGAAAGAATGTATCTGCTGGCCGATCCGACCGGCGCATTGAAGCTTGGCCGCCTGCCGAAATTGTATCCGAAAGGAACCATTTTGCACCTTCGCGGCATGGTAAGCATCGATGAAAATGGCTTGCCAATGCTTGATAAGGTAGAGATCATCAAGGCGCGCGTCGACTGAAATTGCCACATATTTTTCAAAGGGCTTGGGCTTTTGCAAAGCCCTTTTGCTTTTACAGTTAATTCAAAAAATACCCTACCCGATCAGTATGAAC
>CAZTHA010000176.1:0-8768 GCA_964613435.1 uncultured bacterium | reverse complement strand
ACGAATGCAGGCCGTTTCCTGATATACGGCTGCTTCGTCTTTGTCCCAGACCAGGATGCCGCTCGTGCCCTTGATTATGGGTATGTTAAGGTCGAAAAGGGCAAAGCCCATCATTGGCCCGCCCATAATGACTTTTACTGGATCTACGCCTTCTTTGAGACCACCGGTCATTTTTATGAATTCTTCTACGGTGGTGCCGATTCTAACGCGATAATTGCCAGGATTTTTCACACAATTTCCGGCGAGGGTGACTACCCTTTCAAGGAGAGGTCGGTTTCGGTTAACTGCGTCGGCAACTGCTGCTGCGGTAGCTACGTTCTGAACTACGACGCCAACGTCCATCGGAAGGCCACCTGAAGGGACTTCCTTGTCGATGCAGGCGACTATCAGCTGTTTTTCGCCGCCCTGGGGATACTTAACCTGAAGGGGCTGAACTTCTATGTTTGCTTCGCCTTCAACCTTTTTGCTCATTAGTTCGATGGCATCGGGTTTGTTATTTTCAATACCGATTATGCCCTTTTTGGCATTGAGCAATTTCATGATCATTTTAAGCCCGGCCACTATTTTTTCGGGTTCTTCAAGCATCAGGCGATGATCTGAAGTTAGCGCCGGTTCACATTCAACCCCATTGAGGATGACCGTGTCGATAGGCTTGTTTTCAGGCGGAGAAAGTTTGACATGGGTGGGAAAGGTCGCTCCGCCAAGGCCAACGAGCCCGGAATTCAGAATGCGGGTTTTAATTTCTTCATTGCTTAGATTGAAGCCATTTTCTTCCGGGTATTCCGGTTCGGGTGATTCAGGATTTCTTTCAATAACGATTGCCGGGGAAGGTACGCCAAACGGGTGCATAAAATTCCCCACACCGATTATTTTTCCAGAAACGGTTGCGTGAATACGAGCTGAAACGAATCCGCCCGGTTCGGCAATGACCTGGCCGCACTCAACCTTGTCGGTAATTTTGAACAGCGGTTTGGCCGGTGCGCCAATATGCTGAGAAACATGCAAAATGACCTTGTCTGGAATCGGCAAGTCGACAATGCTTTTATTGGCGGTGTTTTTTAGCTCTGGTGGGTGAAGTCCACCGTTGAAGGTACTGGTTGAAAGCATTTCAAGTACTCCTGAATTCTCAAAATGGCAATTTTAAATGGCTTAAAGGCTAACATAATAATGTCGAATTTTCAATGTTTGTGTTAATATTCACATGCAAAAGTTTGGATTTGAGAATAATTGTAAGATATGTTTTTATTCAATCAAGATGTATAACTCTACACCCGGAAAGAAAATCAAATTTCCCCCCGCATATTACGCCGATTCTGACGGGCTTCTCGCTATCGGTGGGAATCTCGCGCCGGAAACTCTTGTCCAGGCTTACCGTTCTGGGATCTTTCCCTGGACCGTTCATCCGATAACCTGGTGGTCGCCGGATCCCCGAGCTGTTTTCGATATAGATTCTTTTCGCTTGTCGCGCAGGCTTGAAAGGCTTTATCGAAATGGCAGGTTCTCTTTTTCCATAGATCAGTCTTTTGCCGAGGTGATAAAAGGTTGTGCGGCCCCCGCGCCCGGGCGTGAACAGACTTGGATTTCAGCTGAATTCATAGCTGCTTATCAGAACTTGCATGAGCTTGGAATTGCCCATAGCTGCGAAGTTTGGCTTGAAAACCAACTCGCTGGCGGTCTATATGGTGTTGCCATAGGCGGTTTTTTTGCTGCCGAATCAATGTTTCATTCGGTTACCAATGCCTCAAACCTTTGTTTGCGATTTTTTTTAAACTATCTTCAGAATAAGGGATACGTGCTTTTCGATTCCCAGGTCATTACACCACATACCCGCAGATTGGGCGCAATTGAAATATCCCGGCAGGAATATCTTCAAAAACTGGCCATTGCACTGAAAAAGAATTGTCAGATTGAAAAAATAAAAAAAGTATCTCGGTTAGACTTTGAAGATATGGTTAAACCTGATATAATCCATGCAAAATGATTTTTTAAGAGAGTTGCTTTGCACATTAATGTTATGAATATTGTTTTATATCAACGAAACTTGAACATTTTTTCGAAACTGTTTTTTTTCTTTTTTCTGCTGACCTTTGTGCCCTGTTTTGGCTCTGAGTCAGGGAGAATTACCGATATTCGCTTCTGGCAGAGTCCTGAAGAGGCTCAGGTCGTCGTCGATATTTCCGCCGCGCCAAGGGTTTCTCCGGTATCAAGGCTCAGGGACGGCACACTTTTTTTTGATATTGATGATTGCACCTTTCGCCCAGGACGACAGAGATATCCGCTAAACAACCCATTTCTTGAGGTTTTGACGGTTCAGCAGAAGAATAAAGGGCTGGTGCGCGTTTTTTTCCGGGTGCCAGCTGGTGTTGAAGCCAAAACATTCGTATTACCCAAGAATGAGCGCAAGGGTGATCGAATTGTCATCTTCTTGAAAGAGCCCCAGGCAACCATTCAACAAAAAAGAAATGCCGAGCTTACCGCGGTCAAAAAGCTCAAGGCCGAAAACATCAAAATTGTCGTTCTTGATCCAGGCCATGGCGGTGAAGATCCCGGGACAAGAAACAACGGAATTATCGAAAAAAATTACGTTCTCAATATGGGCAAGCTCGTCAAAGCCTACTTTGATCGAGATCCCAGATTTAAGGCGATTCTAACTCGAAGCGGCGATTACATCATTCCTCTCGAAAGAAGAAGAGAAATTGCCGAGCATCTTGGTGCAGACGCTTTTGTCAGCCTTCATGTGAATTACAACCGAAAAAAATCGATTCGCGGCATCGAGGTTTATTATGAGTCGCCCAAAGGTGCCGTTGGCGAGGCTGAAAGGCTTGTTGCTGAAATGGAAAACATGGTTGATTTTGCCGGCACCGTTCAGGCGCAGCCGGCAACCAACATTGTCAAGAAAGATATCGTCGAAAAGCAGGCTTCGATAATGTTCAAAAGTCGGCAACTTGCCGAAAAAGTCGAATCCAGATTAGGAGCGGCTGTAGCTTCGCTTCCATCCAGAGGCGTTAAAAGGGCCGGTTTCAAGGTGCTCCATTCGATGGCCATGCCTTCAGTGTTGCTTGAATTTGGTTATACATCGAATATCAGTGATGCAAACGTTCTGAAGAACTATACCTACCGGACTAAATTAGCTCAGGCCGTTTATCTTGGTCTGCGTGATTTTCTGCTTGGCAACATTGAAGAAGGAATAGATACGACCTATTTGTCCTATATCAAGCAGGCCGAAGATCGAAAAAATCGCCTGGCCAAAGCTGCCGAAGCGCGCAAAAAGAAGTTTGAAAATGAGAAAAAGAAAGCCCGACGTTACAAAGTGGTTCGTGGCGATACTCTGTCTGGCATCGCATCTAAATATCGTGTTTCTTTAACCCAGCTCATGCGTTTGAATTCTTTTAAGAAAAATCACATTATTAAAGTCGGCGACATCGTTCTGATTCCCGCAAAATAAAGTCTGGAGCGAAACAACTTGGAATTCTTTTCTAATCTGAAGATAAAAACCCGACTGTTCATCACGATGGTCGCTGTTTCTTTAATATTGCTCGGATTGACTTTCTTTACATCCGAAAAAATCCGTGGTGCGGTAAAAAGTCAAATTCCCTTGCAGATAATATCGATTGTTAATTCAGAGGCGAGCAAGGTTTCAATTGCCATTTCAGCCTATGAAAGAACTTCCGAATACCTGGGAAGACTGAACTCAATGGTTCAATATCTTTCCTGGCTGGATCAGGCCCCGGATCAGGTGCAATTGATCGAGCAGTGGAAGCAGGTTTTGAAAGCGCCTGTCAGCGCCCTGCTGGTAAAAAATGAGGAATCGCTCAACTCAGACATCATCGAGATCGCCATACTTACCGACGATGGTAAAACTATCTTCAGAATGGGGAATAATGGCAAAGATCTGCCACTAAGTGATGTTCCCTATGAAAAGTTCGTTAACGTTAAAATGGAAGATACTTTTGAGAATGAAGGGGTTTACAAGACTCCTGTTATCTTCAGAGACGCCGGTGATGATTTTCGTGAAAGAGTTTTTTATATCTGCAAACCGGTAACCCATTTGAAAAAAATCATCGGTATAGTTTTGGTGGGGGTCAGTCTTGAAAGACTTTTTGAAAATATCCCCGGGTCATTGACTTCGGTTAGTGGTAAAACCGCTATCGTTTCCAACGACCCAACACAAAATGGTTTCTACCTGGCCCATTCTGATGCAGACAATATTCTCGACCCGCAGAGAAACATTTTTTTGAATTCTTCTGAGCCAGAGTTGCAGGACCACGCCGATAAGATTATCAACAGCAAATCAGGCTTCCAGAAATTTCTCCTTGGCGAAAAGGCCAATATTTTTATCGCCGCTTCACCCATACAAAATACCAATTGGGTTCTTCTTTCAATGGTTGACACTCAAGGTATGATGGGGGCTCTGAATAATGCCCAGAAATTTTCCTTGTTTCTGATCATTTTTGGTTTGGTGGTTATGACCGGTATTACCATGGTGGTTATCAACGGCGTGGTTAACCAGATCAGAGGCGTTTCCCAGGGCCTGGAAGAAATTTCTCGCGGGCGCGGCGATTTGACCAAACGTTTGGCCATTGTGGGTAAAGATGAGTTAACCGAGGTTTCTGAACGTTTCAATCGCTTTATCAGCTATATTCAACGCCTTTTGCTCCAGATTCAGGACGTTATCAATCGTCTTTCGAATATGGCCAATAACATCTCTTCATTGACCATTCAATCCAATGAATCGATTCAGAATATTTTCGGCAATACCCAGAGAATCACCAAAGCTTCAAAAGATTCGGCGACGACTCTTGAATCAACCGCCGCGGCTATCGAAGAAATCTCTGCAAACTCTCAGCTGATTGCCAAAAGGTCGAACCGCGCTTATGAAGAATCGGTACAGAACCGGTTGAAGGCTACTCAGGGTATGGAATCGGTGCGCGAAGCATCAACGACAATCAAAGAAATAGAACGCGCGGTCGGTGACTCTTCGAGAGTTCTGGAAGAACTTAAAAATCAGTCGCGCAAGATTGGAAAAATCGTTCTGACCATTACTGCCATTTCCAGACAAACAAACCTGCTTGCTCTCAATGCCTCGATCGAGGCCGCCAGAGCCGGCGAACAGGGCCGGGGCTTTGTCGTCGTCGCCGCAAACGTAAAGAAACTGGCTGAGCAAAGTGCCAAGGCCGCCGAGGAAATCGGTGCCCTTATTGGAGAAATTCAGCACAAAACCAATAAGGCGGTCGAAGAAATGGGTCTTGGCCGCGAAAAAGTTCAGGAAGGCGTTAAGATTATCAATCAGGGTGGCGCTTATCTCGATGAAATCGGTATGGCTTCTGAAAGTGTTAATGTTCAGGTTCAGGATATCAGCAAGTCTTCGGTAGAACAGAGTAAAAATATTGAAGCGATCAGTCTTTCGATTGAAAACCTTTCGATTACCACAAAAACCACCACCAGAGAAGTCGACGGGGTTCTCGACTCGCTTAAATCGCAACGCGATTCAATTCAGAACATGGCTAAAATCACCAAGCACCTCAGCATGGTTGCCGATGAACTCAATCGCATGCTGGCACACTTCATACTTGAAAGCCACGGAGTGGTTCAGGAAGAAATCGTTTATGAAGAAGATGAAGAGCAGGTTGAGGAGGGCGAAGAAGTTGATGCTTCTGAAGCTGCTGATGAAGACGATGAAGAAGAAAAACCCGTAGATACGAAAAAGAAGAGCGCCAAAAAAACCGGGAAAGACGGCAAGGGTAAAAGCAAGAGTTAAGCTCTGTAAGGGTTTTGAGCAAAATGCCTGTTTTCTTTTTGCCCATGTACGGGTTCAGTCAATCTATTTGAAATCCCCATTGAATTTACAATAAAAACATTTGAAAGAGCCAAAGGCAAAGAACAAAACCAAACGGGCAAACGAGACAACGAGACAAAAGAGACAAAGAGGACAAAGAGGCAACACAAGACAAGCAAGCAAGAGACAAAGTAAGAAACAAAAAAAGACTGGCTTCATTATTAAAGCCAGTCTTTTTTCTTAAGGCAGTTTATCTGTCGCTGTGCAATCTTTCAAAGTTGATCATCTGATTGAACATAACTTTGATTTCATCAACTGATTCGCTCTTATGCTCATCAAGAAGTTCATTTATATTTTGAACGGCAGCGTCATCTTCATTCATGCGCTTTTTTGCCTGCTCAAGAATCTCTTTGGAAACATAATCAAATCTTTCAGCTCTGATTTCCGGATCTGCTTCTTCATCTAGTGAAGCGGCAAACATGAACAATTCTTTCAGGGTCTTTTCTTTGGAGAGAGCCAACCAGGAAACGATATTGCGGTTGAATTCAACTGTGCTGAGTCCGGCGGGATTGCTGTAATAGTTGTCAAGATAGAATTGGTCGCCAATACAGGCGATACGGCCCTTGCCAAGGTCTTCAGCTGCAGCCAGGGGAACCGGCAGAAGTGGGGTGTGGCTGGCGTAGATGTAACCGTCGTTCATGTTGTCCTGTTCATTGTTGTAGGTGTCAGCATCTCCGACAGCAAGTATTTTAATGCTTGCCGAGCCCTTAAGACCCTTATATTTGCTGTCAACCAGAGAACAGGAGCTTTTGGTAAGAAGTTTATGTTCCATTTTACCGGTAATTTCCTCTGTGGGAAATTTCGTAATGAAAAAGCGCCAGGGAGCACCGATATTGTTGGTCGGGTCACAGACCTGATCATCATTGAAACGAATCTTACTTCCGACGACTTCCAGGACATCATTGAGCATGTCAGGATTCGAAAGATTGCGATAGTCAGCCATTCCGTAAAGCAGGATCGATCCGCCCTGAGCATTGAACTTTTTCAGGGCTTCAAGCTCTTCTTTGGTAAAATCTTTTGAAGGATGGGGGATACAAACGACAAAAGCATCCTTGATTTTATCGTAGGTGATTCCCTTGTAGATACTGCCCATCTGGAAGCCGCTCTTTTTGTAAATATCAAGCTTCAGTCCGGCAAATTTTCCTTTGTAATAATCGATATTGCCGTGCGAACAGTCGACAAGAAACAGTTTGGTTTTTACTTCAATATTGATTGAAACGGTGTCGACAATCGTCTTGCCATCTTTCAGAACTGCGATGAGTTCAACGTTGCCGATCCAGTCAATTTCCGTCGGAATAAGTGCATCGACCGATGATTTTGCGGGAATGTTTCCGAGGGCAACCTTATCGATCAGATTGGCTGAATCCATGGCTGAGTGATAAAGCTCAACGCTGAATCCCTTGGCTATTTCGGTCGCCGGATTGATTACCGGGATTCGAACCTTGAAGGGATGCTTCATGTAGATGTCAGTGTAGTTGGTTGTAACCGATTCAATTTTGGGAAGAGGAGCGCCGCTGCCTGCGGGTGTCGTCACTTCACCTTCAAAAACGATGTGCTTGGAGGGTTCGCGCGGGTCTTTTGAAACCGCTTTGAATTTATAGCTGGTTTCTGGTTTGAGCCCGGTCAAAGTAACCGTATGTACTTTTACGCCGTGTTCAGTCGACTTGGTAGTGGAGTAGCTTGTTGGGCCATAGCTTATTTCGGTTGTCGATTCGCGATTGGTTGTCCACTGGATTGTAGCCGAATTCGGAGTAATTGAAATTACTTTGGGTTTGCTGGCGAATTCAATCGGGCTGTTGTTGGTTACAAATTCGATGGTCTTGCCGTCGGTAAAGCTTTCAATGTTGCCGTCTTTGTCGGTTCTAAAAACTTTTATGCCAAGATAGTCGTAGCGATCAAGGATTTCCTGGGTGGGGTGGCCGAAGGAGTTGCCCTCGCCGGCGCTGATAGCTGTATATTCAGATTGGACCAGATCAAGAAAAGCATGACTTGAAGAAGTTTTACTGCCATGATGGCCGCTCTTGAGGACGGTAGACTTCAATTTATTGGGATGATTCTGGATAACTGCGTTCTCTGCATTCTTTTCAGCATCACCGGTAAAAAGATAAGAAATTTTACCGACGGTAACTTTCATGATAATCGAGTTTTCGTTCTGGTTTACCTTGGTCGGATCTGTATTTGGGTCGACTTTGGCACCAGCGGCGCAATATAGAACTTCAGTCTTGATTCCCTTGCCGAAATCTAATTTGTCACCCGGCTTTGCCTTGATATAGGGAATATTCTTTTCCTTGATAATATCAAGCATGTTGGTATAAATAACTGCATCATTGCCGGCTTTGCTGGTTTCTTCGGCTCCGGCGGCTTCATCGGTAGAATAATAGAATTCTCCGAAAGAAACTGCCGAAAGAAGGTCGATGAAGCCACCGAAATGGTCGCGGTGAGGATGGGAAATGATCGCTAGGTCAATGTGCTTGATTCCCTCTTTTTTCAGGTAGGGAATGATATAGCGCTTGGCGGCATCGCGATTGTCATCGCCGGCATCGATCATGATGGTTTTTTCAGCAGAGCGAATAATCGTACAATCGCCCTGATGGACATCCAGGAATGTGACCCGTAGAAGGGGTGCTTCAACAGCCCATGCCAAAACACCAGACAATAAAAAACATAGTGCCAGCAGGCTGATTCGCGCGGTTCTGTTATTCATACTCTTATACTCCTTATCGCGCCAAGACTTGATAAATCAAGCTATTATACAACATTATACAATAATCCTACTGAGTGTACTGATATGTGTCAAGGGCTGGCATTAATTATTTTCAATAAAACACCACTTTAATTTATGCCCCTCAACCGCATCGGGAAAAACCGCAACTTTTACATATTACACAACCGCCTTCGTGTTCAAGGGGTTCGCCACATTCAGGACAGCTTC
>CAZTHA010000175.1:0-8844 GCA_964613435.1 uncultured bacterium | reverse complement strand
CCTACAACGGAATTACCGGCTATAGCCACATGAATTACGTCCAGGTTCCAGGCCATACGCCATCGGGTATTGAACCTCCGCATCCTCCAGGAGTCGATGAGGTTTTCTAGAGAAAGGAATTTATATATGAAGAGAATTATTTATGCATGCTTATTGTCAGTTGTTTTGCTTTGTGGCTGTGGCGCTCAGAAAGAAGAAGTTGCTGCCGTTGCCGAAAAAAATGGCCCGGTTCAGGTCATGGTAGCTCCCGCTGTTGATTTTACCGACGCCCAGAATGGTCAGAAACTTTGTTCCGGCGATTCGGTTAAGACTGGTGAAGCCGCAAAGGTTACGCTCGAGCTGATTAAAGATAAAAGTCTTATTGCCCTGAGCGAAAACAGCTTTCTTGAAATTAAAAACTACCAGGAAAAAGAACTGCAACAGATGTCGGGTACCGCTGTTTATAAAATCACTCCGCAGAACAAAGAGTTGAAAATCAAAACTCAGCATGGAGTGGCAACGGTCCTGGGAACAGTTTTGCGAATTGACGCTTCTGCTGAAAAGACGCGGGTCACCGTTGACGAAGGAAAGGTTGGCTTTCGGCGCAATAACGGAACCACAAGTGTGTTGATCGAAGCCGGAATGAGCTTTTCGACAGATTTCGCCGACGACAGTGCCCAACCTCTAGATCCGGTTGAAAGAGGCGAACTTTTTGATGCAAATTTAAAACCAACAATTAATCCCAGATAAAAAACTTTTTAAAATTTAAAACGGTATACTTTTTGGGTGTAAAAAAATAAAGGAGAGAATTCATGAGAAAGACTCTGGCAACGCTATTGGTAGTTTTGTTTTCCTGCTCTCTTTGGGCAATGAACTTTAACGAAACCTTGAGTGGTCACGATGCTTCAGACAATGTTGGCAGCGTGTCGGGCGCGAGTTCGGCAAAAGCCGACGAAAGCGGTTCTGTGCAGTCCGATGAAGACTTGCCCGATTATGGTTACGTGCGGGTCAACACTTCGCTTAATGTTCGCACCGGTCCCTGGGGAACCATTGTCGACAGCCTTTACAACAACAATAAGGTCAGAATTATTGGTAAAGAAGGCAACTGGTATAAAATCATGCACAATGGCCAGGTACGCTACATCCATTCGTGGTATGTTTCTACCAGTCCGGGCGGAAGTACCGGATCAAATTCCGGTGGAAGTCCTCTGGTAACTGTTCCGGCTAAAGGTAGCGTTCAGCAGAAGGTTGTGGCGGCCGCTCAGAATCTGGTAAGCAAATACAGCGCTTCTGGCTCGTTTCCCTATGCGGCAGCTACCAATGGTGGTCGTCTTGGCTGTGCCCAAGTTGTAACCACTGCGTTAATGGCTGCCGGCGTCAATACCGGAATTCAGTTGGGCGTTCTCGCCACCATTCCCAAGCTCAAGTCGCTTGGCTGGCGCGAAGTAAATGTTCCCCCCTATCAGGCTGGTGACGTCATCACCTGGAAAACCTATGACAGCACTGGTGACGGCGTAATGGACAATGACACTCATATTGGTATCATAATGAACAGCGGAAACAATGTTCAGGCAATGAGCAACTCATCAACCAGAAGACGGCCCAGCCTTCATTCTGCAACCTATTGTCCGGTTTGTCGCGTATTGAGAAAGGTCTGAGGATTATTAAAACCATGGCAAAAAGTATCATTTTCTTGTTCGCAATTCTATTCAGCGTCATCAGCTTGCCTTTGTCAGCCGAAGTAACCCTGGCTTTCGGTGAAAAACCCGAGCAGGTTGCTTTCATCAACCAGAACAACAATCCTGGAATCGAAGAGCCACTGCCACTTGGGCCTCTGTCTTTCAGGGTTACTTCGAAATTCGTTTATGTTGCCGACAGTGTTGGCGGCAAAATAATCGTCGCTGACAGAGAAAAGGGGTTTGTTTCTGCGCTTAAGCTTACTGATAAACCCAAAGATATGTTGCTCGACGATCTTGCCGTTGTTGCTGACAATAGCGGCAAAGCTGAGTTTTTCTGGGTGATCGACGCATTGAGCAATTCGCTTTTACAATTTGCCGGCGATGGCAAACTGCTTGCAAAAGTGTCTTCAGAGAAGCTGGTTCAGCCTTATCGTCTTGAAATAAGCAGCTCTGGACTTTTATTCGTTGCTGATAAAGGTGCTCGTAGTATTTTTTGTTTCGATCAAAAGGGCAATTTGATAGTAGAAATGCCCTGGGAATGGTCAGGAATGGCAGTTTCTCCTGACGCTGACATCGTTTATCGACTTTTCTTTGCGCCTGAAAGTGGTTCTTCCTTCCTGGTTTCAGCCAATGCCGAAGGCAAGTTGACCATGGAGCGCGAGCTCGATCTGGGCGAACACTTCAATGCTGAGCTTTGGTGGGTTGATGAAGAAAAACAGGAATGCGTCATCACTTATGCAACTGCACAAAATTATCAGGCAAGCCTGGTGATTGCGCGGGTCGGCTTCGATGGTCAGATCAGGTCCAAAAAAGACTTTAAAATTCCATTTGCAATGAATCGTTTTATCGATCGTCATGGCACTGAAATATGGGCCGGTGTCGGCGATTTCAGCAAAGCCCCGGAAGGTCGCTTCGGTTTGGTTCAGTTTGATTTGCCCTGATCGAGGAGAACAAGGAATGAAAAAAAAATTGATCTGTGTTCTGTTATGTTTGCTGAGCACAGCGTTGTTTGCCTACAAAATGCCGTCGCGTGGCGAAACAACCGCCAGTGCTTTGAACGTTAGAACCGGGCCAGGTATGAGTTATTCGGTTCTGCAAACTGTTCCTTATGGCACCGCAGTTGAAATAACCGATGTTAAAGGAAGTTGGTATAAGGTTAACGTTGTCGGGCGCACGGGAGTTTATGTTCACAGTTCTTATGTCAAGATCACTGAATATACGGAATTTGACGATCCGGAAGCTGAAAAAAACGCGACTAAAAGGTTTTTGCCGACTTTGTCGACCGTAGATCCGTATACCAGGTAGCCCTATGTAATGAAAACCTGTTATTGGTCCAATAAGAGAAAAGGAAGCACAATATTCATTGTCGGAGCCGTAATCATGGCTCTGTTTCTTTTCTTTGGCGGATTTTTGAAGTATTCGACCGGAAGGCGCTTCACCACTGGAAAATTGAATAAGGCTTATCTGGCCCGTGAACTTTCTTTTGCGGTGGCCACTCTTGCTGCCCACCATTTGAAAGAAATAGAAATCAAAAACAGCGAATCTGAGCTTTATAAGCAGCTTGCTCTGCCGATTGAACAGATGAAAACCCAGGTCATCGAAACCATCCAATTTTCCGGCGATTTGCAGAAGCTTTTGAAAAAATTGATCGAGGGCAACTCTGGGCTGAACAATCTTAGTTGTTCCGTCCAGTGGCGCCTTGATCAGTCCTGTTTTAAAAATTTGATTAAATCCTATCCGCGTGAAAAAAATGGCCGCATTTTTATTCCGGTAACCTTGACCTATCAGCAACCTGGAACTTCAGGAACGATCAGTGAAGATTATCTTTACGCCGTTAACATCAAGGTGACGGCCAATATAGTTCCAATTCTTTCACGCTTTTCTTTTTATATCAAAGACGCTGTTTGCGGAGAAGGTGAAGACCGATTCAACCTGGTTCATACCGACATGTACGGCAACCTCAAGGGCTCAACTTATCGACCATGGGTTTTTGATAATGGCAATGTCAACAGTTCAAGCTTTCCCACCCGCTTTTCTGAAATTATGGAATCGCCGATTGGGCTCATTTATCTCGGCGGCGGCAAGGTTGTTCTGGGAGCCTGCCGAGGTTGGAACATCGTTGGAAAATACGGTGAAGGCTTTCATCTGTTGGCCGAGGGACGTGGCGACGGTCTTTACACCACTGGATTCATCGACAATATGGCGCTTTTGAACTGGGAAACCGGTCTTTGCAATGATATCAGTGACGATGCTTCGCGCTACTGGTGGGAAATGATCAAAGATGGCTACGATGACATGTCGAAGCGCAATTCATTGATGCGCCTCATGGGCACAGATATGCTGCGCTCGCCAACCCTGGTTTTCGGAAATGTCTATAGCCGAACCTTTTGCGCCAAGGCCTTCAAGGAAGGCAATGATTTTTTCGGGCCATTGCCCTATGTTAACAATCAGGCTCGCTTTGAAGATATATGTTCCGGAGGCAGTGAAGATTTTGATATAGGCTATTTTAAGAGCGTCGTTGGCAATATCAGTCGCTCTGACTATAACAGCAAATATGCCAGTACCCTGATGGAAGTTCCATATAATCGGGCGTTAAGTTATATTGTCACCAACCACAAGAATCCGAAACCGATGAAATCCGGCATTATTCCCAGCTCTGACCCTCTGTACGATTTTATTGAAGGCAAGGCGTTCAGCAAAGGTATCGCCGACAAGATTCCCGCACCATATTCGACAATTTACTCTGATGTTTCCGATCTTGGTGAAATGAAAACAATGCTTGAAAAAATCGGTGTTCCCGGCGAAAGAGCTTTGAAAACCCTGGTGCTAAAAAAGGGCGAAAAGCTGTTGAACAGGCTGCAACAGGAGGGTTTTCTCAGGCAAAACAAGCTTGACATAAATGGCTGGTTACATATTCAAACCTCAGATAAACTGGTTATTGACCAGGCTTTGCAGCTTTCAAGCCATGGTGGCATTGTCTGTGAGAAAGGTAATATTGAACTTCGAAGCACTATCGGTGGTTCTGACAAGCTTTTGCATCTGGTCGCTCTGGATGGAAATATCGATGTTGATGTCGGCGGTGAGTTGAATGTGTCGCTTATTGCTGCCGGAAGCGGTTCTGATTGTGGTCAGGTGCGATTTCCGGGAACAGTTAATTCCAATCTGCCGGTTATCAGGGGCAACATTGCCATGCAGCGCCTGGTCAAAGGCAGTCTGGCAACTAATGCTGCCCGTGGGGTTGAGGTCAAATATCGAAAAGAATTGGCCGCTCTTCCGGGAAAAACCGCCGAAAACATGTCTGAAAAAGCTTTGCTGATGTTCGGTATCGATTCAGAGCCGGAGTTGATCGAATGAAAAGAAAAATCGCGTTTTCTTTTGTCGAGATCATGATTGCCATCATTTGTCTTTCGGTTGTTCTGATTCCTCTTACGACGATGTTTTCCGCAAGCAGTTCCGGAACGGTAAATAATCGTAACGATATTCTTGCCAGGCAACATGCGGCAAACCTGCTCGATTACTCCTATTCGCTGGCTTATGACGACAATTTTCTCAAGCCGGGAGCAAATAGATCGGTAGTGAAAGTCAGTCTTGCCGCCGGGCCGGATATTCTAACCCTGGATATGGAAAATATTTTTTCGCGAACCATTTCTGTTGAAGAAATCAAGCCGGCTAATTGGCGCTATTCTTACAAGCTGATCAAAGTAAGCGTTGTCTGGAACGAAAGCAAAACTAATAAAAAAGAAATTTCAATGACTGGGGTGATGGTCGATGAAGGCGTTTAAGCTGCGTAAATCTACCGGCATAACCCTGGTTGAGATTTGTGTCGGCGTACTGATTCTAAGCCTGGTCATGACTGCTGTCATGCGAATGTTTGCCGGTGGCTTGAAAGGCTCGAAGCAGGGCATGGCCCACCTGACCAATATGCAGACTGCGGCGATCATCATGGCTCAGATCGAATACGATCTTTTGCGGGCGACAAAAATCGATGATCCGGCTGTTAATGCTGTAGAAACTGCAGCCCGTTGGCAGTTTATCAGAGAAGACGGCAGCAACAGTACCGTCATTTACAATCTTTTGCCCGATGGTTTAGAGCGCCATGAAAACAATAGCATTTCCGGCGCAAACAAGCATATTTTCGGCAAAGGTTTGAATCTGAAGCTACAGTTTCGCCACCTTGAATTTAATATTGTCGCCGAAAAAAAAGTAAAAGAATCGATGTGGATCGAGCTAAAAGTCGCTTCTGATAAAGACAGCAGCGAAGAATTCATTCTTCGTCGCCTGATTACCTGCCGAAATCTCAAACGTGATATCATGTAGCCAGAACTATTCTATCAGGTCAGAAGGCTTGAGATTTTGCACAAACAGAATCTTCATAATCATACGGTTTTTAGTGATGGCAGTTTTTTGCCCGAAGAAATAATCGAGGCGGCCATTGATGGCGGCATGGATTTGATTGGTATTTCCGACCATTTTTTTACGACCAAGGTGTTTCGTGAGATCAGTTACCAGGAATGGTATGTCACAAACTGGAAAAAATATCTGTCGACTCTCGCTGCGCTCAAAGACTATTATGCCGATCGAATAACCGTTGCGGCTGGCATCGAAATAGACTCTTGTCTTTCTCGCACGCTAGGCGGCTTTGAGAAATTTCCCTGGTGCGAAATCAACGAAAACCTCGACTATGTTCTGATCGAGTATGTTGGCGAAACCTGTGTTGGTGGAATGCCATTCAAGCAATTGGAAGAGTTGTGCCATTTTTGCAGCGTTCCCTTGATTCTAGCCCATTCAGACCTTGATTATCTTCACAAGACCGTTTCATTGCCGAAAGTTTTCGAAAGTTTGCGAAAAAATTCAGTGGCACTTGAAGTCGTCGGCGGAAAAAGGAATCGCTGGTTTTTCGAACGTTTCGATCCGGAACTTTTGCGTAATGTGAAACTGTCGATTGGCTGCGATGTTCACCACGAAATTGAAGATGTCTCAAATATAATACGGGCTATGGAATTTATCGAAAAAAACGGTTTTGCCAATCAGGTGCTTTTCGTTGATGCTGAAGTTGCTTGAATCAAAAATGTTGCCGCTTTTACTTAAATTCATTTAAAATAATTGCACTATATCTATGACAGAGGCAAGCATGACCGGTAAAAAGAAGGAACCAGAATTTTCTTCCGAGCAGTTCGAAAAAATTGTTGCCCTTCTTCGCAGCTGGAACCGTTTCGATATGCATGCCTATAAAGAGCAAACGGTTTTTAGACGGCTTTCAAGGCGAGTTTCCATGGTGGGCTGCAGTTCTGCCGAAGAGTATCTCGACTATCTTGAAAGAACCCCATCGGAAATAGAGGCTCTTTTTAATGATCTTTTAATCGAGGTAACCAGCTTTTTTCGTGATTCTGAAGCTTTTGTATCATTACAGAAAAACGTAATTCAGAATTTGCCCCAGAAAAACGTCGAAGAACTTAGAATCTGGGTGCCGGCCTGTGCAACCGGACAGGAAGCTTATTCTGTGGCAATGCTGTTGTCTGAAGCGATTAATGAAGCGCAACGGGAGATTTCTTTCCGCATTTTTGCAACCGATATCTCCGATGAGGCTATTTCTTTCTCTTCTGCCGGCGTTTACAGCAATGACATGCTTGCTGAACTTCCTGAGGATCTGCAAAAGAGTTATTTCTATTCTATCGACGAAAATCGCTGTCGGGTGCATCCGCGACTGCGTTCACGCATCAGCTTTTTTCGCCACAATATTCTGGCTGATCCTCCATTTCCATATATTGATCTTATTTGCTGCCGAAATTTGCTGATATACCTCAAACCTGAATTTCAGCAGCAGGTAATCAGCACTTTTCATTTTTCTTTGCGCGACAATGGCATTCTTTTTCTGGGTACCAGCGAAAGTTTAAGCTCTCTTAACCACGGATTTCACCAGGTTGATTCCCGCTGGCGAATTTACAGCAAAAATTCAGAAGTCCGCCTGCCTTTCGAAGCTCACCGATTGAAACCAGAACCGGTGCAGGTTAACCGCTTCAATTCCGATGGTCGCAGCGAACGAATAAGCCCGAATGCCAGGCTGATCGATATTTATGATTCACTGATGTCTAAAAAGTGTGTTCCGGGGATAATCGTCGATAGTCACTATGAAATTATTCATATCAACGGCGATGTCATGAAATATTTCCCCACAGTCAAAGGACGCTTAACTTCTCAATTGCTTGAATGGGCCGACGGTGAACTCAGAATTTCTCTGTCGACGGCTCTGGCTCGTGCCCGAAAAATAAATGCCGAAGTTTCGGTAGAAAATGTCAGGATTTTGTTAAACGATGAATTGAAATTTTGCGATATTGCCATTTGCCCATTTGCATTGAAAAACGAAACTTATTACTTCGTCCAGGTTTCTGAAAAGGCTGATTTTGAAAAGCAGAACATCGAAAAGTTTACTTTCAATCTCGATGAAGAAGCACAAAATCGCATTGAAAACCTTGAATTTGAAGTCAAAGAACTGCAAAACAGTCTTTATTGTGCGATAGAAGAAAAAAAATCCAGCCAGGAAGAGCTACAAGCCAGCAATGAAGAGTTAAGAGCCAGTAACGAAGAATTGCAAAGCTCCAATGAGGAATTGCATGCCATAAGTCTCGAGCATGAAGAAAAGATTCGTGAGCTGATCTCGGTAAATAATGATTTCAAGAATCTACTCATCAGTACCGATCTGGCATTGGTTTTTCTCGATCAGAATTTGCGAATTCGAAAATTTACCCCGGTGGCCGAAAAATTGTTGAGATTGAGCTCGCAGGATATAGATAGAAGCTTTACCTCCATTCGTTCAGAGCTGATCGATATCGATTCTCTCGAAAGTAACGCCAGACAGACCCTTGAACATGGCTATCCCTTTGAATGTGAAATGAAAAGGGGTGATGGCAGAACCTTCCTTTTTCGCATGCTTCCATACCGGGATGAGTCTTATGTGATCAAAGGCATCGTTCTTACTTATACTGATACAACCAATCTTCGCAACGCTGAGTCGGCTTTTCTGGAAAGTGAAATTCGTTTTCAGGCAGCAATGGATGCTGTTAACGACGCTATCTGGTCATACGATGTAAAAAGTGGTTTTTTCGACTTCAGTGATCGCTGGATGAAGATAGTCAATCGCGATTGTCGATGTAAAAAGCTTTCCTTTGAGGATTTTGTCGATTTCATT
>CAZTHA010000174.1:0-8854 GCA_964613435.1 uncultured bacterium | reverse complement strand
AGTTCGAATTCTGACAAAACATCTTCTTCCTGAGCCCCGGCGCCGATGTTGTGAATGACATAAGGTCGGCCTTCGGGGCTCAGCTTGTCACTGATGACCATAATATGCGGCAGGTGCGGCGGTACGATGCAGGTAACCAGATCGCCGGGTTGAAAATTGCTTAAATCGCTTTTTAGTTGCAATTTCCAGCCACGACGACTGAAAAAAGTCTGCAAATTTGGTACCCGGCGATGGTCGATGTTGCGATCGGGTCTGGTCAGGCCCCATTTCTTCGGGTAAGCGCTGAAGTTTTTGCGCATATCTTCATGGACCAGCTTTTGCAGATCGATATTGCGGGCTTGTCTGAGGGCGCGAATGATCACATCGGTGCAGACGCCGGTTTCGATTGCCACGTCGCCGTTGGGGTAATCGAGTTTTTGGTAAGAACCGTCGTAACGTAGAGTTTTACCGACCTGCCAGCGTGCCGCTGCCACAATCGGCACCGACTTTTGCGTCGAGACTGATGTCGGCTGGTTGTCGGTCGTTCCATCGGCGGGAATGAAAGTTGGTATAAAGACTATTCCTGCCGCCACCGCAACGATGCTGATAATTATCAGAAGGGTTTTAAGCAAAAGTTTGAATCCATTCGTTGTGCGATATTTTTATTCTGGGGGTTGCAATTTGAAAATCTGCCAGACTTCGGGAATTTGCCCACTGCGGTCGGCAATTGCTGCGCCAATGGCGATGATCTTGCCGGCAACCGGTTTGGCGAAGTCGCTTTCTTCATGATTTTCCATGAAATTCTGCAGCTTTTCGAGCTCGGCGCGGGCCAGAAACGTCAGGTGTGGGTTGAATTCTTTGTAAACATTGGGGCTGCCGTATTTTTTTATGTAATCGAGTTTGTTTGGAAAAGCCTTGGCCCATTCCGGTACGAAGTCGGATTGGGAACGGAGCGGTGATAAAGCCGCGACAACCGTATCTGACAGGGTCTGCAGGTTGCGGTTTCTTTCGAGATTCATGAAGAACCAGTTGCCTGAAGTAATTTCCAGGCCAGTGGTCGAAACGTCGAATTGTCTGGTGTTGCTGGCTATTTCTTCAATTTTGCCGAGTACCTTTTCTTTCATCCCCGTCGGATACTGGGTCAAATACAGGGTACAATGAACCTGAAACCCCTGCTGTGGGAAAGAATCGATGCCCTGCTCAGTTTTAAGGGCATTGGCAGCGACCTTAAAGGCATTTTCAATATTCTCGGAAACGATCGCAAAAACATTGATTTTTTCGACTGGTGGCGGGGCTTCAGTCTGCGCAAAGGCGACAAAAGAAATTGCCGCCAAAAAAACGGCAACGATAAATCTTTTAATCAGTGGTTTTCTTACAAACATTTCATTTCTCCATCCTGTTGATTTCTTCTATTAACGCTTGGGAGACGTCGGGCCGGTTCTTTTCAGCGGGGTTTGACGAAGTATCGATTGGGATGTCTAAAGACGTTAGAACCGCAGTGTAATTGTCCCTGAAGGTTATGATAGGGAAGTGAATCGACGAAATTGGCGGTCATGCCGATCTTCGCGGCCACCCGCTGAATATATGTTCTCATCGCTCTGACCTTTGGGTCGGGAACAATGAGCAGGTCATTCAGAATCAGCTGATTAACGCTGCCGGGCAGGTAGGCAATGTGCTTGCCGTTGTTCATTTTGCGGAACAGGGCCGGGAAAGAGATTACCGAATGGTGTTTTCCGGTTTCTTTTCGAATTTCGGAAATTCGCCGGCAGGCGGTTTTTATGTTGGTATCGATAACATTGTCAATGGTCAGATTCAGTTTGATGAATTCCTCGACCTGTTGCTCGTCAATACTGTGGGCACTGGATGGCTCGGTTCCGGAAGTCATTTCAGGCATGGTCAGATCATTTTCGGGTTTTTCGATATAATCAAGCACCTTTTCGGCAAAGCTTTTATTGCGGTTAACAGCATTGTTGCCTCTGGCCCGGATTGCTTTGGCGCGATCAATTTCGGCTTTGTGAAGATAGTTTCTAACCTTTATCAAGGCATCGCGATAGCTTTCATGGGGTATTTGCATCAATTCGTCGACACTTGCGCTTTTGATGAGGCGCAAGGCAAGTCTGGGATTGGCCTTGATCAAGGTATAACCCCTGGCAGCCTTGGCATTCGGGCAGACCGAAATATACTCATCCACATGGCCAACACCGAGCCAGTCGGTTTCAAGAACGGCCAGGCGGTTTTTGTAGCCGTGTTTTTCGAGATAATCGCGCAATTCCTGCGTTGAAGTATTGCCGATTAGAAGAACGTTATCGGGAGTGACTTCGATATTTCCACCGTAATCTCCGCCAGAACAACGATTTGAGGGATTTTTGACCAGATAGCTGTTCCAGAAACTGGCGAGAATGCCTGGCAACTCGGCTATGCCACGACCACGGTTCGAGTCAAAAACCACGGTTTGGGGTTTCTTTTCGCCTTTGAGCTTGATTACTCCGACTTCTCCCCAGTCCTGCATCCACATGTCACGGGTAGAAAACTTGTCGTTGAATTCTACGTATTTCTTAACGGTTTCTTTGCCGACCAGCTTTTCAAGACGCTCGTGATCGCTTTGGTTCATTTGCCAGCCGGGAATGATATGGACTTTGCAAGAGTGATCCGGCTTCAAGGAGCCGTTATTGTGCATTTTTGCAACGATTTTGATCAGGGAAACGACGAAGTTCTCGTTCTTTCCGTTCGGCATGTAGACGACAAGCACCTTCAGCGGCATATTATTGGGGCTCAAGAAGCGAATATGTTCAATGTCATCGGCCGAAGCGATATTTCTGACCCTTGCATCTGCTGAAGAAAAGGCAAGAAGCGTCAGACAAAACACCAGCAGCATAAGGATTCTTGAATTTGAAAATTTCTTTGAAATCATACTCTTTACTCCCTGTTTATATCTCAAATAAAGAATACAACAACCTGTCTGCCGCTGTCTATCGCGAAAAAGCATTCCCCTGAAGGCTGGGTTGAAGTAAGGCCTGGAACGGGTTAAAATATAAGTAGATCGAATCTATGGAGGCAGTATGAAATATAGATACCTCGCAGCTTTTTTGTTCGCCGTTTTTTGTTTTTGTGCCAGCGATGCCATGGCTCTGACTGCCCAGGAAGTTTTGCAGAAGGTTGAAGACCGCTACGTCGGCAAGACCTCGAAGGCAAATGTGCTGATGAAACTCATCGATAAATCAGGCTCAGCCCGCGAAAGAAAAATGACCATTTCCAGGCGCAAGAAAGATAATCTTAACAAGGATAATTTCATCCATTTTGCCGCTCCTCCTGATATTCGCAATACCAGCTATCTGGTCAACGAAGTTAATCAGCAGAAGCAAAAATGGATTTACCTCTCGGCATTCAAGAAAATTCGTAAAATTGTGGCGGAAGACTACGGCATGGCCTTCGTTTCCAGCGATTTTACCTATGAAGACATGGAAGACATTCATGCCGACGATTACGTCGCTACTGACCTCAAAGAAGAAAAGCTCGATGGCGAAGACGTTTATTCGATTTCTGTCAGCAAAAAAGACAGTAATACCAGCTATGCCAAAGTGATCATGAAAGTTTCGAAAGAAAAAATGATCGTGCTCAAATCGGATATGTATGACAAAAAAGATCCCGGCAAGTTGATCAAGGTCATGACTGCCGGCAACATTGAAAAAATCCAGGACATCTGGACCCCGAAAACAGTGACGATGAAAGACCTGGCAAAGGGTACCAGCACCATTCTCGAAACGGTTAAAATCAAATATGATCTTGACCTGCCCGAAGACGAATTTACCAAAAGAAATATGGAGAAATAAGGCCAGCCTAGGCCTTGAATGAGGTTTTACCGCCCCGCCGGCGAGATTGCCCGGCGGGGTTTTTCATTCCCGAAAAAAAATGCAATTGGCCTTTTACCTGCCTGCCGTTTCTGCCGATAATCTAGGTAGAAATACAGGAGGCACGCAGATAAAACCACTGCACTACTCAGCTTTTTTGCTGCGGTTTAGCCGCATTGGCAGAGCATTCGTCGCTCTGCTGCTGGTGCTTTTTCTCCAGTTTTCAACCCTTTGGGCTGATGAATGGGACGACTGGGGCGATTCGGATTCTTCGACGCCAACGATCAAACGGCCATACGTAACCGGTTGGTGGAACTGGCAATATAACCAGTTTTCATCCTTCGATCAGGGCCGCATCAACTTTGAACGTGATTTCAACGGCGGTCAGAAACTGGTTGCCGGTGCGAATTTCAACTATTACACCGAAGACAACAACAAGAAATGGACCGTTTTTCCCGGTGAAAACTATTATAGCTTCAAAGGCGGCGATTTCAATTTCAAGGTCGGCACCATGCTCGAAAATATCGGTAGCGGCGACAAGTTCTCTTTTGTCGACAAACTTAATTCGCGTCGTTTCCATAATGGCCTGGCCAATGATTACAATCGCGATAAAAAAGAGATTCCAGCACTCAAGGGCAGCTGGTTCATCAACCGCCATTTCTCTCTCTCGGGGCACTACATGCCGTATTTCGATGCCAGCGAGTTCCCATCGATTTTCAGTCGTTGGGCCTATGCCATCCATAAATCCCTGGCCAATGAAATTCTGTTCAATGGCGTGACCTACAAGTCCTCTGAAAGCACGAGTTTCGACCCGCAATTCCATGTTGAGTTCAGTTCAACCTTTCGAAAATTCGAGCTTCGGTTGCACTATCTTCGCCTGAAAGAGCGGCTGCCGGTGATAAGCCTTGAAAAGCCCGGCCTGATTACCGGCACCTATCCAATCGATGAAACCATCGCCATCAACGGCAACGTTCAGTTTTCCGATGAACTGCTGATTCGCTATGAATTCGCCTTCAGTCGCGACAAGAGCTGGTCATCTTTTGCCGATGGCCGCATCGGCAAGATGTTTGTCAGCGATCAATACGCCTTTTTGCTGGGTACCGATAAAAATCTGCCGCGAAATTTTTATGTAAACCTGCAGACAATGATGTCCTATGTTCCCGATCTGAAAACACAAACCCCATATCAACTGGGGAAAACCGAATACCTTGGTTCGCTGCAGTTGCGCCAGACTTTTCGCAAAGAACGCTTGCGCATTGAATTCAATGGTCTGACCAATTTCACCACCGGCGAATATGTACTGACGCCGAAAATCTTTGTGCAGAAGTCTGATTATCTGACTTTCGTGCTGGGATTCCAGGCCAATGGAGAAGGTGCCGAGTCCCTTGGCCCGGTGGCCCAGTTCAGCGAGAACAACACCGCCTTTTTTGAAACCCAGGTGAATTTCTAATCTTTCGATTTGGGCCTTTGGTGGTTCCAATTTGCTTTGATTCCCGGTAATGAGCAACGCCCAACCTTTTGCTATCCTGCTATTGGCATCTTTTACAATGCAGCTTTCAGACGGAATCAATAATCTTTTTTCAGGTTTTTTGAAAATAAATGGAATAAAATGGCTTTTGCGGGATTAGTATTTTTGCAATGGAAAAACCAACCAGACAACTTAATCAAAAATTCGCCACAGTTCTGAATCAATACCAGGGTCTGGTTTATTCTATCATTTATGCCGTCTGTGCTGATGCCGGCGATGCCTGGGATTTAACCCAGGAAGTCTTTGTAAAGGCCTGGCAATGTGCGGAATTCTTCAATGAAGATTTCAAGCAACGGGCCTGGTTATGCAAAGTAGCCCGCAATGAAGCTCTCAAACGCCGAAGAAGCCTGCTCGGTCGCTGCAGATACCTGCTGCGTTATTGCGGTTTCGAAGAGGCCACTGCCCCTTCTGAGCTTGAAGAAAGATTGCTGCATGATGAGCGGGTAAGCCGACTCAGATCTTTGCTGGCAAATCTCGATGAAGACGAGAGGCAGATCATTGCTTTAAGATTCTCAGCGGATTTGAGTTACAAGGAAATCGCTGAAACCATGGAAATTAAAATAGGCACGGTAATGTCCAGGCTTGCCCGGCTAAAAGAAAAACTGGGCGCCGGATTTGAAGAGGAAGAAATATGAATAAAAAGCAACTCAATAGTGCATTTGACCATATCAAGGCGACGGCAGCTGAAGATCGACAGCTGCGCGAGGCCATTCTGGGCCGGGTCGGGCAGTCGGCCAGCGGAGCTATTCCAGTGCAGGGTTTGAAAAGGCTTTGTCTCTATTTCGTCGTTTATCTGCTGGTTGCCTGGTCTTTGAGTCTGGTTCTCGGCCTGGCTCTGCCAACTCCCGATTCTACCGGAGATTGGTCGCTCGAAACTGTCGATCGGTACGAGCAAATTTCTGTCGGTCTGGAATCGATAAATGAAAGCGCAAGATTGATCAATCTTCTTTTTGAAGGCTGTTTTAAATTGTTTTTTAAAATTTCGGTTATGGCATTCATTTTTGCTGCAGCACTTATGAAGGCCGATACCAACGATGATGCGAGCAAAGGAGAAATATCATGCGCAAACTGATCGAGCGTTTCTATAAATTGAGTCCAGTAAAAAGAGCCATTGTGGTTATGTTGGGGCTTTTCATCTTTTCATTGGCGGTGACTGTCTATAGTTTCTACAATATGGCCAACGCGGTTCGAATGTTGATGAACAACAATGACCAGCCTTTCGTTTACATGAAACTCGAGCAAATTAAAGATCGGGTAAAGGGACCTTTCGTTCCTGAAAGGGTTTTGCGGGCAATCGATGCCCTCGATAACCTGCAGAATCTTGGCGAAAAGCTGCTGGCAAAATCGAAAAAAACTACCGACCCCTATGTTGACTTTTCAACGGTAAATCAGCAGGAATTGAATGAATTGCGGCAGAAAATTGAAGAATTCAACGGGCTGAAATGGGAAGAATTGAGTTTGTTTGCCACCGGTCAGATCGATCCATTTTCCACTTCACCAGAGTCGATTAATCTGCGCAAAATTCGTTATGCTGCCAGATTGATGAGCAGTTATCTCGAATACCTCAAGAAACAGAATTCTGAAGAAAACTCAGCTTTTGTTTTTTCGGCAATGCTCAAGCTCGCCAGCCTAACTGAAATTTCCAGCCCGTATCTGATTGGCAAAATGGTTTCAATAGCGGTTGGAAACGTTGCAATCAGGCCCTTTGCCAGGAGCATAAGGGGGAATGGTGATATTGACCTGCCTAAAGAAAGCGTTCTCGATTTGGCACTTATCTCTGCTACTGAAGCCGCTGAATTGCACTCAATTCTCATGACTTCGCTCAAGCTTGAGATTCCATTTCAGAATTCTCTTGAAAGTGAATACGTATTTTTCAAGCATTTTTCGGCTAAAATCTACGAAAAAGCCCCTTTGGCAGCTTATCTGCTGACAACGATCTTTGGCAATCCCGATAGAGAGTACCGCCAAATTATCAATCATCCAAATGACAAAGAATTGCTGATGAAAACTCTTAATGGGTGGAAGCATCCGGCTTTGCTCATTGCTGTTCCCAACTTCACCAGAGCCTACGAGGTTTACAGTGAACGCCGGGCAAAACGGGCCGTTCTGGCCGCTGAACTGGCGCACCTTGCCGGAATATCGGAAAAAGTCCTGGACCCATTTTCTCCGCAGGCCGCGAACTCGATTCTCTCTGTTGAAAAGGACGGAAAAATCAGGTTTTATTCGGTAGGTAAAAATGGTATCGATGATAAAATGAGCAACGATGACATTAGCCTTTATCCCGACAAAACTGAAAGTGGCGATCCCCTTACCGGAAATGTCTCGGGTAACTGAAGAGACTGGGGTGCGGTAAAAAGAACGTCTGAAAGAGTCTGAAATGCCTGAATTGCCCGAAGTTAATACGGTTGCGGTTGCCCTGAATCATCATTTGCAGGGAGACAAAATCTTTGACTGGCAGCGGTTGTCGCCAAAGTTGCGGCGACCGCTGCCCGGGATCTCTGAAGTTAAAAGACTGATTCAGATGCCGATTGTAAGGGTCTTTCGTCAGGCCAAATCCATTTTTTTCGATTTTGGCTTTAACGAATATCTGCATTTTCATCTCGGCATGACCGGATATTTCAAGTTGATGCAAAAGCCGCGCCAAAAACAGAAGCACGAACATTTACGAATAATGTTGGCCTCGGGCCGTGTTCTTGCTTTTATCGATTCACGCCGCTTCGGCGTTGTCGAAGTGGTCCGGGCCTTGCCAGAGAGAGTGCCTGAGCCATTTAAAAATGATCTGACGCTAAAATATCTAAAGCAGATCTGCCAGAACAGCAATCGGCAGATCAAGGTTCTGATCATGGACCAGGCAATGATTGCCGGAGTCGGCAACATTTACGCCAGTGAGTCGCTTTTCAAAGCCGGAATCATGCCCGATCGCCCCGCAGCTTCCCTTAAGCAGACCGAATTGCAAAAGCTTTATCGGGCGATGCTTGAAGTTATCGGAAAATCTGTCGACGCAGGTTTAAAAAGCCTGCTACCGGATTTCAGTCTGGACCATGATACCGGTCATTTTGACATCGAGACGCTGGTTTACGGCCAGGAGCATAGCATCTGCAGAAAATGCGGCAAAGCCGAGATCGAAAATTCCCGCCTGGGTGGCCGCAGCTCTTTCTTTTGCCCCATTTGCCAGAAGTGATCTATTGATTCTTTTTTCGATCAGCGAAAAAAGTAACCGACCATCGTCAATGAAGTCAGAACAGCAGCGCTTGTAAATCATCTTGCTGAGCAAAAAGCAAAAGGCAATCTGGCCAGAACTTTAAAACTGATAAACAAAGCTGATCTGTTGATCCTGGATGAATGGGGTTATGTGCCGCTTGAGCGAGATGGGGCAAGACTGATTTTGCAAAGACAAGAAGAAATATTCGTTAGGGCGGAAAGTTGCGAAGAAGCCCAGACCAGCCCGCAAGTTTCCACGTTTTTACCGCGATATCGGTTCTGATGCCGTAGGGGTGGT
>CAZTHA010000173.1:0-8916 GCA_964613435.1 uncultured bacterium | reverse complement strand
GTCTCTTTTTATGGACATAGCCCAGAGCTTCAAAACAACCTATGAAAACGAGAAGATACTCCTCCATGGTCGGCAGGGTCTGTTTAACCCCAATGGTTGTCATTGAATTGCCAAGAGGAAAACTGTCGAGAGAAAGTCCTTTGACGTAGTCCATGACCAGGTAATGAAAATCCTGCTCACAGCCCTGATCAAGAAATTTAACGATATTGGGATGATGCAGATTTTTGAGAATTTCGCCTTCCTGCTTGAACTGCTGCAGCACCGCAGGAATTTTGGCAACTTCTGGATCAAGAAGTTTAATGGCTACCAGCTTTTCTGTGTCAAGCTGGTAGCCTATGTAGACTGAGCCCATTCCACCGCAACCGATAAGATCGAGCAAGTGGTAGCGCGTTAATTCTGGAGGATTAACGACAGGAGGCATTAGTTACCTTTCAATTATTTGCCCTGATTTGCAATGTAATCAATGCGCTCCTGGGCATTCTTAGCAATCTTGGAATTGGGTTTAAGTCTGATGACTTCGCTCCATCCTTTTTTGGCTTCGGCAGACATACCCTTCTTGAAAAAACTGTTAGCCAGGTAATAATGCTGGTTTTCGTTATCTGGTTTGATTGCCAGAGCCCTTTTGTAAGTTTCGATCGCTTTATCTATATTGTTGTTGCTGTAATACATAAATGCAAGCCAGTCAAGAAGATCGACATTGTTGGGATCGCCTTCGAGCAGCTTTTCAACTTCGTTGATACCTTCGCCGGTGCCGGCGGTGTATTTGGTTAAGAGTTCTTCTTCTTCGGCTTTCATGTCGTTCTGCAGATCAGCGCCGGAAAGAACCTGTTTGAAACGCTTGTGGGTAATTTCCTTCTTTTCTTCTTCATGGTTGTCGGTTTTGGGTTTCTGATCTTTGCCCTTGTCCTTGGAAGTCAGTACAACCACAATTATGCCGATAATAACGACAATTGCCACCCCAATAATAATTAACGTGCTGTCCATTAAATGAAAACCTCCAGATTTTTCATACTGTATTTATACTTTAATTTCATTAATTTTACCATAGTTTTCTATAGAGAACCTGCCTCGCCCCAATGAGAAATTATTTTTCTCCAGCGGGCCAGTGAAAATCTGCCGGGAAAAACGACCGGTAAAGCACCAATTTTGAGAGTTATGGCGGTACAGTTGTCTTTGCCCCCGGCAGCATTCGCCGCATCGATTATCGAGCCGGCAAGTTCTTCCTGTTCAGGCTGTCTAAGCTGCCTGACTATTTCAGTGTCATCGATCATTCCGTAAACGCCATCTGAGCAAAGCAGATATAAGTCGTCGGTCTGCAGATCGATTGTAAAAATTTCCGGTGAAACAAACTGGCGCACTCCAATTACGCGGCTTAAAATATGCCGGGTTGGATGAACCCGCGCCTGTTCCGGAGTCAATTTGCCCATGCGCACCTGTTCTGCCACCAGAGTATGATCGTTGGTGAGCTGTTGCAATTGATCTTTGCGGAGGCGGTACATTCTTGAGTCGCCAATATGCCCACAGATGGCTTTTTCGCCCTGAATCAGCAGCATGGTCAGGGTTGTACCCATTCCCGAAGCCTCCGGATGCTGCTGAGCGTAGTTCCAAATTTCCTGGTTAATTAGAGCAAAAAGTTCCTCAACGATTTCGATGCTCAGATTCGGGCGATCAATATCCTGAAGCCATTTTTTCGTGGTCTGAACAGCAATTCCTGAAGCAACCTCACCGGCATTTTGCCCGCCCATACCATCGGCAACGGCGAAAACACAGAGTCCTGAAGCAAGTGCTGCACTGCTCCAAGGCGGAACAACCAGACAGGAATCCTCATTGTCAGGCCGAACCATGCCTTTGTGTGTAAAGCTGGATATTTTCAAAAGTTACACCGCTCCAATTTAACGCTAATTTGTTAATATATTTTGATAAAAACAAAAGTCAAGAAAATAGCACCGTAAAAACAGCAAAAAAAAAACCCCGACTGGCGGGGTTCTTTTTGTCGAAAGTTATTTCTTCTTTTTGCCGTTGACGAGTTCTTTCAATTCTTTACCAGGAACGAACTTGGCAACTTTTTTAGCCGGAATCTTGATGGCTTTTTTGGTCTGCGGATTAACGCCTTTGCGTGCTTCGCGCTTAACGGTAGCAAAAGAACCAAAACCGATCAGCTGAATTTTGTCACCTTTTTTGAGGCTGTCTTTAACAGCGTCAACAAAAGCTTCGAGTACTGCCTGTGCATTAGCGTTGGTAACTTCTGCCTTTTTAGCGATTGCCTTTACAAGTTCTGATTTATTCACGGAAACCCTCCTACAAATTTTGGTCAAGGTTGATTATACAAATATATCGGCACATGCACAAGATACTTTGCAAGGAATTATCAAGGTTAGCGGAATAATTTCAGAAAAAAGACCAGCCTAATCCGCTCTACAAAAGCATTTAAGCGCCACAAAAAAATTATTTTTTTTTCTAAAATTCCTTGCGGTCACAGAGCAGCTTTTCAACCGAAACAGCTTTGTAATCCATTCTACTACCGCGTTTACTCAAAATTGCCCCTTCCGGGCAGTAGGCAACGCAGCGCATACAGGTCTGACAACCATCTTTCATAAGCGCAAAGCCTTCGGTATCTTTAACGATATTTGCAATCGGGCATAGTTCCAGACATAGCCCACATTTCGAACAGCGGTTTCGATCAATTTTAAAGGAAAATATCTTGCGCATCGTGCTCCATGGCGCCTTAAATCGACAAACCAACCCCATCATTGCCGAAAAATAAGGAATGTCATTCCACTGGCCGTTCCCGTGCAGAATCTGCTCAGCCAAGCTTTCTGCGCGCTCAAGCCCGGCATTGACCTTTTTTTGGTTTTCTTCGGGCGAAAATTTGCGACCAGGTGGAAAATTCTCCGGCATAATGATTTCTGCAGCCAACATCGGTCGATAACCCTTCCTGGCGGCACATTTCGCCAAAGGGCCTTTGATGCCGCCACTGAAGGCGCCGAGTGTGTCGACCATGAAGACCTGGTTTTTGCCTGAAGGCAAATTCTCAAAGAATTGCCAGATAAACGGATAAGTTCCGCCCGCAGCTACGGGAAAAACGAAACCGATGAGGGCATCAGCAGGAATGTCAGCAACCAGGCCGGCCTTGACCTGAATCAAAGACGTGGGAACGGAATTTTTGGCCAGAGTTTCAGCGATTCTTTCAGCAACCAGATATGAATTGCCGGTTCCCGAATACCAGAACAGGTGACATCGCTGGAACGATTTTTCAACCATCGATACGCAAGCCCATCACACTGAGCTCCTGCACGAGAGTTTCCGCCATTTTTTCGGCCAGAGCTTCTCTCTGCATGGGTGAAAGGTGGTTGATACGGTAATAGTTCTGAATATCGCTGGCATGTTCGAGTTTATCCAGGAAATAGTGAATATCGATTGCCTTGACAATATCAGCGTTGTTCATCTGCCACCTTCTCGTTATCGGAAATTTATCTGGCAGTTTTATAACACAGGGGGCGAGGAAAACGCAAAAACAGGCTCAAGCACTTCCAGAAAGACTTTTGCCTGGCTCAAACCGGGAATCACTCTCTGACAGAGAAGTAAAAAATTTCAACTTTTTTTACTTGTCGAGAATGTAGAGTTGCATCACTTTCATGCTGATTACATCAGCATTGGCGAAGCCCGCCTGACCGGCTGCCATTAGCACCTGGTCAGCTGAGATTCGGTGCTCCAGAGGCGGACCATTTTCCTGCTCGCAATATGGCCATTCAAGTATCGCCAGGCGCTTGCGCAAAACCCGATATGCTTCCTTGAGCGACACCAGTATATCTTTGCTTTCATGTAGAACATGCCCCATGAACACCAGGTCAAAACTTGCATTATCGAATGGCAGCTTTTCGGCAACGGCCAACTTGAATTCTGCCCCAGGAACCGCCTCGGAAGCGAGCTTAACAAAGTCTTCATTGCAATCGATGCCTTTGACTCGCAGGCCCGCTTCCAAAAATGCTTCGGCGAAAAGTCCCGTGCCGGCACCTATGTCCAGAACACTTTTCGGGTCGATTCCGCTGAGACAATAGGCTACGACGCGATTAACCTGAAGCATTTCGCGCCGCTGCGGCGAACGCAATTTTTCAGCTTTTCCGTTGAAGATTTTTTCGTTCACGCCGGCCTCTTTCAATACCAGTTTTCAGGACTTTTTACCGCCTCTGAATCATTACTTTTTTTGGTTGTTTCTTCTGGCTCAACGGCTTCAGAACTGGCTTGCGTTGGCTCGGTATTTTCATTCTCGACATTTTCGGCTTGAGCCGGTGTCTGTTCGTCGGAATAGGTCGTTTTCAGACTATACCAGGCACCGGTCATCGCTCTGGCGATGTCCACCGAATGACTGTTGATTCTTTTAAAGCAGCCAAGAAGATCAAGATGAAGGGTTGAAGTTTCGATAGACTGAATTTTCTGTTGGAAAATTCGACTGATATGCGAAGTTCTGAACTTCTTTTCCATTATATCGAATTCGCTCTCGCTGCGCATAACCCGCTCGGCCTGCTGCCGATTGTTGGTAGCGAAAGCATTGATCGTCAACATGAAGTTTTCACAAACCCGATCGAACCAGGCCAGCAATTCTCTGAAACCTTCTTCGGAAAACCTGATACTCTCGCGTGCTTTCGCCCTGGCAAAGGGTATGATGATCTTGTGAACCAGGTCAGCAAGACCCTCGAGATCATTGATGATGTGCATGTATTTGTTCATCATCGCAGTCTGTTCTTCGGTCAAAGTCTTTTCGGAAAGCTGCGAAAGATATCTGGTAATCTGGTATTGAGCCGCATCAACCTTTTCTTCACGAAAAGAAACCTCGTTGATAATCTCTTCGTCGCCGTATGAAATCATCTCAGGAACTTTTTCCATCATGAATTCAACGTGACCAGCCATACGCACTATTTCTCGGGCAACGTTTCCCAGAGCCAGTTCAGGCGTACTCAGCAAGCTTTCACTGAGGTATTTGGTGCGCAAAGACCTTGTCTCATCGCCACTGTCTTCGGGAATTACCCATTTGGTAAATCTGATAATCTGGTCGTAAAAGGGAAACATGACAACCATTTTCAGCGTTGCCGAAATCATGTGGGCATTCGCCACTTCACGGGCCGGCGAATCCGAGAAAGGCGCAGTGCACCAGTGAACGAAATCGCTGAATCGCAAAACTTCGTAAAGAAATGGCAGAAAAACTATGGTCCCGATGATATTGTAGAGAATGTTGAGCATCGCCGTGCGGCGCGCACCGTTTGAAGCACCGATGGCCGCAATCCAGCCGGTGATACAGGTTCCGGTGTGTGCGCCAAGAATCAGTGGAATCGAAGCGTGCAGAGAAATCAGCCCCTGACTCGCAAACACCACCACCAGACCGATAGTTGCCCCACTACTCTGAATCAACGCGGTAAACAACATTGAACCAATTATGGCACTGACCGGATAATTACTGAATGAAATAAGCATTTCTTTGAAAGCCGGAAAACTGCGCAATGGCGCCATTGCCGAACTCATGACTTTCATTCCGTAAAAAATGAAGCCGAAGCCAAGAATAATATCGCCCGTATAAAGAACCATCTTGTTCTTTGAATACTTCATCAGGAATCCGACACCGATCATCAGAAGGGCATAGTGAGAAATGTCGAAAGCAATGAGCTGAACCGTTATGGTAGTACCAATGTTGGCTCCGAGAATAACCGAAAAAGTCTGCTCCAGCGTCATCAATGCGGCGTTTACAAAGCCAACCAACATTACCGTCGTAGCTGAACTGCTCTGAGTGATCGCGGTAACGACGATACCGGTAACGACACCCAGATATCTGTTGTTGGTAAACGTGCCCAGAATACTCTTCATCTTTTTGCCGGCGATCATCTGCAGACCGTCGGCTCCGAGCTTCATTCCGAAGAGAAACATTCCCAGGCCGCCCATGAGACCAAAAATCAGATACATAACCCAGGACTCGTGATTAACCTTGAAATTGATATAGGTGTGAGTGTTGGGGTCCTGATGCAGCAACGCAAGAATCGAGTAGTTGCCCGGCTCTTGCAAAGGCTCAAGAACCAACGAGGCCTGACCACGGTCATCGGTATTCAATACTCGTTGCGAAAGCGCAAAGCTCTTGGCTTTTGCCGGGCGGGTGGCAATAACCAGATCGATTCTGGCAGAAACAATTGGCTTGCCTTCAGCATCCTTGGCCTGAAGCAATATTGGCTTTCAAGCAACATCGACAAGTAGCGACTGATCATCGCCGGAAACTATTTCGATTTGATTTTGCTGTGCAAAAATTTGCTGGGTAAGCAGCAATAGAAGTGCAAATAGCACAAAAAGGCGACGGTTCATTCCCAGATTCCTTGAAATTGTTTAATTTTTAATGATATCTGTCCGGCAGCAATTAAGTCAATACGAGATTATTTTCCGAAAAGAGTTTTCTGTGTTGTTCGGTCCCAGACACTGTCAACGACTGCCATGTTGGAAACTTTGAAATCAAGCAAAGCCCTTCTGGCAGATTCGTTCCAATTTACGGGAATCTCTTTTTCTTTGAAATAACCATACTTTTGCAAACGCTCGACAATCAGGCGCACATGTTCGGGATTGTGCAAACTGAACAGCTGCTCTGAAACCAGCTGTTCAGCATCGATAGGCGCATTGGCTTTGCGCCATTCCGCAAGAATATCCTGCGCATCCTGAATTATTACCGGAGCATGGATTTTTGCGTCCCAGTGCACCTTTTCCCGATCCTCGTTATTGTATTCGTAGAACTCGCAGCGGCCATTGTAATCATCCATCAAAATCTGTAAAAGCGATTTTTCTCTGGAATCAAGACTTTGTTCTTGCAGATATTCGATTCTCATCTTCTGAAAAACCGCATGCCTGATTTCCGGCAACGTCAACTTACGATTATGCGGCCGAGCCGGGGGCTTTTTCTCGGGCAATCCCGTCCTGCTTTTTACCAGCAAAGCCTTTTCCAGATCAGCATCTGAAACCACATCACCGCTGGAATCGCCCGATTTTTCGGCAGCGGATTTTTTTGAACCGGCAATCAGCTTTTCCCGGCTTTGATCAAGGTTTAGGCTGGTTCTTGGCGAGGGCTCATAAATGACAATCGTTATTGTTGCAACAATGAGAATAGTAGCGATAACGAAAGTCAAAAGGTGTCTGGGCACAGCACTGATATTCTTTAGAGCGCGATCGCGCATCAGCAGAAGATTGCTGCGCTCATAACCCGAATCCGCCATCGGCAAAAACCTATCGATGCTCTCGACAAGGTTTTCGTAGTTTTTTTCGGCCATGGCGTCGTCAATACATTTCCAATAATGGTTGCGCAAAAAGAACTTTTCATTGCGCATCATCAAATCAATAAGACCTGGAGACGGACGCGAGGTTTTAATTGTGCTCAAAGCCCTCAACATCAGATAAGCGGCCTGAAAAAAGCTTAGGCCGTTGTTTATTTTCATGGCAAGCTGGTTGATTAATGTCCAGGGCATATCTTTCAAAACCGTATCGTTAAGTTTTTCGACGACATCGGCAAAACGTCGGAACAGTTCTCCGGCTTCGCCACTGCCATTATCTTTGAATTGGAAGTTATCTACTTCGAGGGCGAAGGCCGAAAGTTTGCGGTTAATTTTTCGGAACTGCTCATCAAAAAGCCTGAGAGATTCCTGAATATAATCTGGATAATTCTTTGACTTAACTACGAAAAGCCCTTCTTCAAGCAATCTGAAGTCGATTTCCTGCGATTCCTTCAGCCATGGCAGCGTCGGAAAGTATTTTTCTGGAAAAACATAGAGTATCAACCGGAAAACTTCATCGGCCTGGGCTGACAAGCCGCGGTTTTCAAGAAAAGCGATCAAGCTCTGCAGGTCTTCAAAGAGTTTCTGCCCCTGGAATTCCTTACCGACGAAAGTAAGGTCGTCCCAATCGTTGAGCTGCCGCGAAAGATTTATCTGGGTAGAGCGATCGGTTGGCGAGGTATAAATCGCCAGGATGCTTTTTTTTATGGCTTCAAATTGCTTTTCGTTATCGATCATCTGGTTTCTCTGTTACTATCTTAACACAGGCATTTTAATTAGACCACAGAGAGACCACATTTAGGCTGAATTATCAGCGGGCGAAGGTTTTAATCGAGACTTTTTTCATTTTCAAGAAAATAAAAAGTTTCCTGCTGACGATGAATTGCGGTTATTTTTCCAGAACTCAAGAGTTTGCCAAGATATTTACTGACATGATTGGGGTGCATTGCGAAAACCTCAGCAATTTGCGCCATGGTGCATGGCCGGCGACGAATCATATCAAGAATGGCCTCTTCGTTGATCTGCACTTCAATCTGGCCTTTGCTGCTGAAGTTGGCAATAACTTCGGCGGGAGGTTTGAAAAAGCCTGTAAATCCAAGCATTTTTTCGTGGGGGACCAGATGGACAATTTCTTCAGCAGCCGGTCGCACGCTGGTGTTAAGTTGCACCTGATCCGGCCTGATTTTTGCCGCGTATTCGGCAATTTTTTTCACCGCCGCGGAATTATCGTTAATTCCCTCAAGCAGAAACACCTCGAGCAAAAGTCGCCCGGAAAATTCTTCACGGAATTTAATTTCACCTTCAACAAGCGATTTGAAGGTCATGCCTGAACAAGGTCTATTTATCAGCTGGTAAGATTCTTCATCCCAGGCGCTCAGGGAAATTTTAACCGTATCGGCCCTGGCCGCGGCCGCACGCACATCCGGATCGATCATTCCGGCACCGTTGGTAAGAAGGGTAATCGGAATTTTTGAATTCTCTTTTACGAAATCAATGACCCTGCCAAATTCAGCGTGCAGAGTCGGCTCGCCCGAGCCGGCGAGAGTTATCTGGTCAGCCTGCCCATCTTCGGCCAACCAGTGTCGCAACTCCTCTTCAACCTGCTCAACGAGAACATAAGACT
>CAZTHA010000172.1:0-8933 GCA_964613435.1 uncultured bacterium | reverse complement strand
ACGAGCCTTATCGAGGTTGTGTTCTTAGCAGCACTGTTTGTCATGGTTTTGTCTGCCTTGTATCAAACAAACGGATGTGCAATAATTGTACTAGATACAAACTTAAAAATATACAACGGCATCGATTTGAGAGGAACACATGCAGATAATTGCATCAAGGCCTATTGTGCTGACCGTGGATGACTCGCCCGAGAATCTCGATTTCATTGTCGCTTTGTTGAAAAACGAATACTCGGTAAAAGTTGCCACCAATGGTCATACCGCCTTGAAAATAGCGGCCCAGGAACCCCAGCCGGACCTGATTCTACTTGATATTGTCATGCCAGGAATGGATGGCTTTGAAGTATGCCGACAATTGAAGGTTAACCGAAAGACCTCTGAAATTCCCGTCATTTTTCTAACTTCGAGAAGAGAGCTCGAAGATGAAATTAAAGGCTTTTCATTGGGCGCCCTCGATTTCATTTCAAAACCATTCAGACCCTCAGTGGTATCGGCGCGGGTAAGAACGCATCTGGAACTGGTCAAGGAAAAGAAAAAGTCAGAGGCACTTCTGGCTAATATCCTTCCCCAGAAAGTCATCAAGGAGTTAAAAGAAACCGGCAATTCGCCGCCTCAACTGTTTGAAGAAGTTAGCGTCCTTTTTTCGGATCTTGTTAACTTTACCGACGCTTCCTCGAATATTCCGCCAGGAGAGCTTCTTGAAGAGTTGACGGGTATTTTTTCTGCTTTTGATCAAATTTTGCAGGATCATGGGGCGCAGCGAATCAAAACCATCGGCGATGGTTATCTGGGAGTTTGTGGCATGCTCGATCAGATTTCCGATCATGCTGACCGATTGGTGATGAGCGCACTTGACTTTATAGGATTTCTCGAAGACCGTAACCAGACGGCGAAACACAGGTGGCAAGCCAGGGTCGGCATCCATACCGGGCCGGTTGTCGCTGGTATCGTCGGTAAAACTCGATTTCAGTATGATGTTTTTGGCGATACCGTAAATGTTTCTTCAAGAGTTCAGTCAGCTTCAGAACCAATGAGGGTCTGCATCTCCTGCGATACACAGAAGTTTTTGCAACGCGAATACATCTACGAAGACAGGGGTCTTGTCGACCTCAAGGGAAAAGGACTGACGCCGCTTCTTTTTGTCCTTTCGGAAGGAGTTGTCTAAGGTGACATTCGAGCAGGCAATTGCTTTCATCGTTATGATTATTGCTGTCGACGCCATTATTTTCCTGATCTTTCATCGGGCGAACCGACGTTTGCGAAAGACCATGGCAGCACGAGACCGTGCCGAATATGAACTTAAGCTTAGCCAGGAACGGCTTAACCTGACTCTTCTTTCTTCGGGAATCGGCACCTGGAATCTTTCGTTGATCGATGGAAAAATGGCTCTGGACGAAAGCATGCATGCATTGCTCGGCTTGGCTCAAGGGTCATTTGAAGGCACGCGGGAGGCTTTCCGTAAGAGGATTCTTGTCGACGACCTGCAGCATTTTGAGTTGGCAACCCTGGCAGCAATAGAGGGCAGGGCCCCCTTCGAAGTTGAATTTCGGGCCCGCTGTGCCGACGAAAAGGTGAAAATTTTCAAGGCCCGTGGGCAAATTCAGCGAGATGAGCATGGCGCGCCTGAAAGAATGATTGGACTGGTAGAAGACGTAACCTTGGAACGGGAAGCGGGCGAGAAGATCAGAAAGCTTTCCCAGGCTGTCGAGCAAAGCCCTTCCATGATCATAATAACTGATTTGAACGGAGACATAGAATATGTTAATCCCAGATTTTCGGAGGTTACCGGGTTTTCCTACGAGGAGGTCGTAGGTAAGAATCCAAGATTTTTGAAAAGCCCGGAAGTTGAAAAAATGACCAATGCCAATCCCTGGCCAACTATTGCTTCAGGGCGCATCTGGAACGGCGAATTTTGCAGCGTAAAGAAAAATGGCGACATTTTCTGGGTAAGCGCAACGATTGCACCGGTTTTTGATGCTTCTAAAAAAGCGACCCATTTTCTTTCTCTCGAAGAAGATATTACTGCCAAAAAAGAGCTGCAGAAGGCGTTGCAGAGGGCAAAAGAAGTTGCTGAGTCGGCAACCAAAGCTAAAAGTCAATTTCTGGCAAACATGAGTCACGAGATACGAACCCCACTGAACGCCATAAATGGCTTGGTGTACCTTTGTCAGCAGACCGAACTCAATAAACGACAAAAAGGCTACCTAAGAAAAATCCAGGTGGCATCGAACAATTTGATCGAAATTATCAACGATATTCTCGATTTTTCAAAAGCTGAGGCCGACAAAATTGTTCTCGAGACCATCGAATTCGACCTTGATGAAATTCTTGATAATCTTGCCGATCTAATCACCGGCAAGGCTCAGGAAAAAGGCCTGGAGGTGGTTTTCGTCACTTCCCATGAAGTGCCGACAAGATTCTTGGGCGATCCGCTCAGATTAGGGCAGATTCTCATCAATCTCGCCAACAATGCGGTCAAATACACGCCATCAGGAGAAATTGTCATAACGACAGAGCTCGTGGCAAGACGGGGCAATCAGGCAACTATCAGTTTCAGCGTCATGGACACGGGGATCGGCATGACCCGCGAACAAATCAGCAATCTTTTCAAACCATTTTCTCAGGCCGATGACTCGATAACCAGAAGATTCGGCGGCACTGGGCTGGGCCTGTCTATATGTAAAAAGCTGGCAGATCTGATGGATGGTGAGATTACTGTAGAATCAGCTTTGAATAAAGGCACTGTCTTCAAATTCAACGCTACATTTGAAGTTTTGCAGGAACGACCGCATCTTCAACCGACTTCAGATCTGCGCGGCTTGAATGTCCTGGTTATCGATGACAGCGAGGCTACCTTGAATGCGATTAGAAGGCAGTTGCAGGAGCTTTCCTTCGTGGTTGAAACCGCCAGGTCGCTCGAAGAGGCTACCGGAAAAATCAACCTCAGGCTGAACAACAATCCCTTCGATCTCGTTCTTCTTGATTGGAATTTACATCAGATCAATGGCCTTGAAGCCATGGAACAAATCAAAGCAGCTGCTCAGGGCGGCAATTGTGTCCTGGGAAGTCTTAGAATAGTTACTATTGTTCCGTTTGGCATGGAGTTTATCGCCGAGAGAGCATTGGGAAGCCGCCTTGAGGCAATGCTGGTAAAACCATTTACCCTTTCGACCTTGCTCGATACAATTTTGTGCCTGTTTCATAAAGAGCCCGGTTCGGCGAGAAAAAATGTTGAAGTTCCCAATTCGGTTGACGAAATTGGCAAGCTCAAGGGCGCCAGCCTGTTGCTGGTTGAGGATAACGAGATTAATCAGGAATTTGCTTCTGAACTGCTGCAAAGCGTTGGCATGCACATACAAACAGCAGCAAATGGCCTGGAAGCTTTAAGTTATCTCGAAAAAATGAACTTCGACGCCGTGCTTATGGATATTCAGATGCCTGAAATGGACGGATTTACGGCAACACAATCGATTAGGTCCCAAAAAAGATTTGAAAATCTTCCAATTATTGCCATGACTGCTGGGGCGATGTCAGGCGACAGAGAACGCGCCCTAAAAGCCGGGATGAACGACTATGTCGCAAAGCCGATCGACCCACAGAATTTGTTAAAAAAACTGGTTAAATGGATTCATGCGGAATCCGGTCCGGCAAATGTTGCGCCGGTGAAAAACTGTTGTCAAAGTGGTGAAATGCCTGCTTTCTGCCGGAAAATACAGAGCCTTGATTGCGAAGCCGGCATCGCCAGAATGGGTGGAAATTGCGAACGATATGTCGATGTTCTCGTGAAATTCGTAGACAAAAACAGGACTGTGGTTGAGAAAATTGAAAATGCAATTAATGATGGCCGGATTGAAGAAGCAAGAATAACCGCGCATAGCCTAATTGGCGTCTCAGGGAATCTTGGTGCCGATGAAATTGCTGAAATTTCCAGGTCTCTAGAAAAGTCGATTTTAGAGAACAGATTTGAGTCTATTCAAGAGCTTACTATTTTACTGAAAACTAAACTCGACGAAATAATTACTGAATTGGTAAGCTTTCTGCCAGTACCTTGTGTTAAATCGCTAAACCACTCTTTGCCATTGGAAATAGACCGATCAGAAATTCAACGATTGTTTAAAAAAATCTCGGACCAGTTAAACCACGGCGATTCGGCGGCCAGAGAAAGCTTGATCGAGCTTCAGCAGGCGTTGGGAGCAAACTCGGATGGCTGTGAAATCGATGAATTGAACAAGTTTTCTGATCTAATCTGCAATTATGATTACGAATCAGCGTTAACTCAGCTTGCCGAGCTTGAAAAAGCCATTACACCATCTAATACGGCTGAAAAGTGACCCAATCTTGGAAAAAACGCAGTTGTGCCGACTTTGTTTGCTTACAATTCCTTTATGACCATGACTGTGCCCTGGTGAACCGATAGCACAGCGCGTTCAGCCACGATTTTATTGCTGATCGTAAAAGAACTGCCGCGTCGCAACTCATGAAAAGCAAGCTCGTATTGGCAGCCACACAGGCTAATAATCGCCGTTTCGGCGCTTTCAACAATGAAAGAAATTCTTTTGCCCTGCTCGGAAGTGAAAACTATGTCTTTGCTGGTGCAGAATAGCAGCTCTTCAGCGGTTACGATCACTGCAGAAGTAAACCTTCCAAGCAGTTGGATATTGATCAGGGTCTGGTCGATACGATTGCCGGTCGCCGCAAAAAGCAAAATTCTCGCAAAACCCATTTCTTCAAGCTTCTCAAGCAGAAGTTCGCCATCGGTTTTGTCTTTGTCGGTCGGAAAAACTTCAAACCTGCAGCCTGCCTCGCCAAGCATCTTGCGCGTTGCCGGGCTCAGCGAATCCATGTCACCGAGAACCAGCTCGGGGGTAATTCCGTATTGTACCGCCAGATCTGCCCCGCCATCGGCAGCAAAGAACCTTAGTCCAGCCAATTGCGGGTTGTCCCTGAAAAAAGAAACCGGTAAGTCGCACTCGCCGTTCAAAAAGGCGCCGCAAATCTCGGTCTCATTTGTATCCAGGTTGTAACAGAAAACCTTTGGCATATAATTTCGCTTAATTTGGAATTTTATTCAATATAACAGTTTGGGGCCAATAAACAACTCGAAATAAAAAAAGCCGCTGAATCAGCGGCTTTTTTGGTTGAAAAATTCAGATCAGGCTGTCTGACTGGTGTTGTCGATCTTGTAGATGACCTGATACGATTCTTTCTTCTCGACACACCGCTCGTGAATGATGACTTTGCCGATATTCTTGTCTGAAGGAATATCATACATCAGATCGAGCATCAGCTCTTCAATGATGCGGCGCAGTCCACGGGCACCGGTGTTCTGCTGGATAGCATTACGCGCAATTGAGTTCAGGGCCTTGGGTGTGATTTCCAGGTCGACGCCTTCCATACGCAGCAGTCGGGCAAATTGCTTGACCAGAGCGTCTTTCGGCTCGACCAGAATCTTGACCAGGTCTTCTGAACGCAGATTGTCAAAGGTTGCCAGAATCGGCACGCGACCGATGAACTCCGGAATCATCCCGAATTTCAGCAGATCTTCGGGCATTACATCCTTGAGCAGGTCGCCGACCTTGCGTTCGTGCTTTGCCAGCGGAGTTGCACCAAAACCCATTGATTTACAGGTGGTGCGGCTTTCGATAATCTTCTCGATTCCCTCAAATGAACCGCCGAGCAGGAAAAGAATGTTCTTGGTGTTGAGCTGAATGAAGTCCTGGTGCGGATGCTTGCGTCCACCTTGCGGCGGCACATGCGCAACCTTGCCTTCAAGAAGCTTCAACAATGCCTGTTGAACGCCTTCACCTGACACGTCGCGGGTAATCGACACGTTTTCGCTCTTACGCGCAATCTTGTCGATTTCATCGATGTAAACAATACCGCGCTCGGCTTTCTGAACATCATAATCTGCCGCACGAAGAAGGTTGAGCAGAATGCTCTCGACATCTTCGCCAACGTAACCGGCTTCGGTTAACGTCGTTGCATCGGCAATACAGAACGGAACGTTCAGAAGTTTCGCCATCGTTTGCGCGATGTGGGTCTTGCCTGAGCCAGTCGGGCCGATTAGAAGAACATTTGATTTCTGAACTTCAACATCGTCCTTGTGCTGCTCATCAAGAGAGATTCGTTTGTAGTGGTTATAAACCGCTACCGACAAAACCTTCTTGGCCCTTTCCTGACCAACCACATACTGATCAAGAAATTTTGCGATCTCTTTGGGTTTCAGAACATTCTTAAGTTCCATTGGAGCCTCTTCGTCCAGCTCCTCCAAAATGATCTCGTTGCAAAGCCCAATGCATTCATCACAGATGTAAACCTCAGGGCCGGCAATAAGCTTGCGCACCTGATCCTGACTCTTCCCGCAGAAAGAGCAACGGAATTGAGGGGTCTTAGAAAGCATGCTTACTCCTCGTTGGATTTTGCATCAGCAGCTTTTCGCTGCACAACTTCATCGATAAGACCATATTCTTTGGCTTCTTTCGAAGACATGAAGAAGTCACGGTCAGTATCTCTTTTGATGCGCTTGAGGGGTTGACCGGTGTGGAATTCAAGAATGCCGTTAAGCATGTCTTTCATCCGCAATATTTCCTGTGCCTGAATTTCAATGTCGCTGGCCTGTCCCTGTGCTCCGCCCAGTGGCTGATGAATCATGATTCTTGAGTTGGGAAGTGCATAGCGCTTGTTTTTTGCGCCTGCCGCCAGAAGTACCGCACCCATGCTGGCTGCCTGACCGATACAGATTGTGCTCACGTCAGGTTTGATGTACTGCATGGTGTCATAAATCGCCATGCCAGCAGTGACAACGCCGCCCGGGCTGTTGATGTAGATTGAAATGTCCTTTTCAGGATCTTCAGACTCCAGGAAAAGAAGCTGAGCGATTACCAGATCCGCCAGTGCGTCATCTATGCCGCCGCCGATAAAAATGATTCTGTCTTTTAACAGGCGTGAATAGATGTCAAAGGCACGTTCGCCACGACTGCTCTGTTCAATTACAATTGGAACCAGTGTCACGCGTCAGTTCCCCCTTTATTTAATTCAGCTTCTTTGACCATATCGTAATTAACTTGATTATTTTTTAGCAAAAAGTCGCGAATTTTTTGACTGCGCAGAGAAAATCTTACATTATCTTCTCCTTCGGAGCCGGCAAGTGAGCTCAGAAGCTTTTCTACGGGCATACCATAATCTTTGGCGCGCTTTTCAATTTCTTCACGATAATCGGCATCGGTAACTTCAACTTTTTCCTTGTCGCCGATCGCGTCGATCAACAACATAACCCGAGTCTGGCGGGTTGCCTTTTCTCTGAAAGTTTCCCGGAATTCATTGACATCCTTGCCGGAATTGCGCAGATAATCCTGGATGGTGGTGCCATACTGGCGCCAGCGGCGGTCAAGCCCTTGAATGAAGAAGTCGATGGTGCTCTGAATCATGGCTTCGGGCACGTCGAAATCATAGTCCTGCATGACCTGATCGAGAATGTCGTCGAAAGCTCTTTCTTCCGCATCGAATTTGGCGCGTTCTTCAAGATCTTCTCTGATTTTGCCTTTGAGAGCATCGAAAGTCGAGAATTCTTCGCTGATGCTTTTGGCGAATTCATCATTCAGTTCCGGCATGGTGGGGCGGGAAATGCGGCTCAAAGTCACTTTATAATGCAGTGTCTTGCCGAAATATTTGGAATCTTTTTCTTCTTCGCCTTCGATTTTAACGTCGAATTCGCGGGTTTCGCCAACTTTCATGCCTTTGCACTGGCCGAAAATTTTATCGTTTTCGGCAAAACGGTGGGTGGCTTTGTCATCAGAAAGTTCTTCGTCGATTTCGCCGTCGCAGGAAACTTCAACATTGGCGCTGAAATAATCTTCAGCCTGCAATTCGCCGTCTTCTACCGGCTGGGTCTTGCTGTATTGTTCCTGAAGCTGCTTCAAAACCTTTTCGACGCTTTCGTCGTTGATTTCTTCACGCTGTACCTGAGAAGTGAAACCAGTGTATTTGAAATCACCAAGTTTCGGGCGAACTTCGAAAACGGCCTTGAAAGTGAACGGCTGGCCTTCCTGAAGATTCGAATCTTCGATGGAAAAAGGGCTGACCGGATGCAGACTGGCTTCCTTGATGGCCTGCGGATAAACTTCTTGAACCAGTTCTTCTTCGACCTGATCGCGTACCGAATCCGGGCCGATGAACTTGGCGATTACATTCTTGGGGGCTTTTCCCTGTCGGAAGCCGGGAATCCTGATCGAACGGGCCGCGCGACGATAAAAATTGTCGTAAGCCGCATTGACCTTTTCTTTTTCAACTTCGATCGTCAGCGCGATCTTGTTGGCTTCCAGCTCTTGTACCTGTGTTTTTAACATGTGCCATAGCTCCTTCTTTGGAGAATATTTCTACTGATTAATCTCATTCCAGTCCTTTTTCGAGCCGAGAACACTGGAAATAATCAAACAACCCCGGAACGATACCCGTGGTGAATTAACGAATTATAGACGATAGAGCAAAAATTGTAAAGGCACCGGTGAACCTTTTAAAATACTCGTCTTTACGTTTCTTTACCTTCGTTCGCACTTCCTTAACACAACTTTTGCGCTCTTCGCGACGATGAATATATCAGGAGGTTAAATTTTGCCGCTCAGATGTTTCAGAAAACTCACCGGCAGATACCGAGGCTTTAAAATCAGGAGGCTCATTTATGAGTATAGGAAGTGTGTCGAGTCTCAACTCGTTTCGCACACAGATGCACCAGTTTCAGACCGGGCAGAAAAATCTGCAGAAATCCGATCTGGAAACGATGCAGGCACAAAAATCAGAGGCCCAGTCGCAGGGTGTTGATCCATTCGCTGCCATTCTCGAAGCATTCGATGAAATCGACCAGAATCAGGATGGGATCAGCATAGATGAACTGCAAACCTATGCCGAAGAAAGAGGCATCGATGTTGAAAAACAGC
>CAZTHA010000171.1:0-9001 GCA_964613435.1 uncultured bacterium | reverse complement strand
CGTTGTCGATCTCTTCTTCACGATGACCAATGATGATCGGTCTTCGTGAAGAAGAGATCGACAACGCCGCTATTGACCAGATCCGCAAAAAGGGTTTTTGTTTTTCGCTGACACAGAAGATCCAGAATGATCTATCCGAGCGACTGAGCAAAATTATCAAATGTGCCGAAACTACCGTTTTTACCAAAACCGGTTCTGATGCAACCACCCTTGCTACCCGAGTAGCTCGTGGATATACCGGCCGAAACAAAATTATTCGCTGTGGTTACCATGGCTGGCATGACTGGTGCGTCGAAGTCAAGGGCGGTATCCCGGCCAAGCTTTATGAGGACACCCTCGAATTTCATTACAATCACCTCGACGAACTCGAAGATTTACTGAAGAAACATGGTGAGGATACTGCCGCGATCATCGTGACCCCAATCGGACACCCTCTGGCAGAGCAGTGCGAATATCCCAAAGAGGGCTTTCTCGAAGGCTGCCGTAGTCTTGCCGACAAATATGGGGCTGTACTTATTTTTGATGAAATACGTACCGGATTTCGAGTGCACATGGGTGGTGCCCAGACGCTGTTTGGGGTAACTCCTGATCTGGCAACTTTTGGCAAAGCCCTGGCCAACGGATACGCGATTTCGGCTTGTGTGGGCAAGCATGAATTCATGAAAAAGATCGAAAAAGATGTTTTCATCTCGTCGACTTTCTTTCCAAACAGTATTGGCTACGCTGCAGCTATGGCAACTCTTGATTTCATCGAGAAAAACAATGTAATCGAGGAAATTCGTGCGAAAGGTGAATGGTTCAATGCCGAACTGGCAAAAATCTGCGCCGCCCACAAAGTTGAAACTGAAACTTCACCGATTCCGCAGATGCCCTTCGTGACTTTTAAAAAGAATGCTGAAAAAACCTACAAGGAAATGCGCAAGGATTTCTATACCCAGCTGATTAGACGCAAGGTCTTTTTGCAGCCATATCACCATGGTTATATCTGTTTCCGTCACACCGAAGCCGAACTGAACCAGACTCTCAAGGCCATCGATGAGGCTCTTTCTTTCGTCGATGCCAAAAAATACTGATCTATGGAAAAGCTGATTATTACTGCTGCAATTTGCGGCGCAGAAGTTACCAAAGAACATAATCCAGCTGTTCCTTATCTTGTCGAAGAGATAGTTCGCGAAGCAAGGTCGGCGGTTGATGCCGGTGCCTCGATCATTCATCTGCATGTGCGTGAGGATGATGGCACTCCGACTCAGAGGGCTGCCCGCTTCAAAGAGTGCATCGATGCAATTCGTCAGGCTTGCCCGCAGGCAATCGTTCAGCCCTCAACCGGCGGAGCGGTTGGAATGAGCAACGAAGAACGTTTGCAGCCGGTCACCCTTAATCCGGAGATGGCAACTCTCGATTGCGGAACGGTAAACTTCGGTGGCGATGATATTTTCGTCAATTCTGAAAATACGATCATTGCTTTCGCCGAGAAAATGCTCGAACTCAAAGTAAAGCCGGAAATTGAAGTATTCGACAAGGGAATGATCGATACGGCGATCAGATTGCACAAAAAGGGTGTGATTGCCGCGCCAATGCATTTCAATTTTGTTTTGGGGGTAAATGGTGGAATTAGTGCCTCTTTACGCGATCTAACCTTCCTTCAGGGCAGCATTCCGACTGGCAGCACCTTTACCGTTTCCGGCATCGGTCGCGCCCAGTTTCAGATGGCTGCAGCCTCTATCATTGCGGGCGGGCATGTCAGAGTCGGTTTTGAAGATAATATTTATCTCGAAAAAGGCGTTCTGGCCCAATCTAACGGAGAATTAGTCGCTAAAGCTGTCAGGTTGGCAAAAGAACTCGGACGGCCAATTGCCAGCCCCGCAGAAGCAAGAAAAATTCTTGGACTTCCTTTAAAATAGGCTTTCTCGCCTTATATCGAAGCAGGAAAGGTAAAATAAATGTTTAACAAGCTTATCAGCAAAGAAAAATTCGCAGATCTGCTCAAAGACGACATGGTTTTGATGATCGGTGGATTTCTCGGCTGCGGTTCACCCGAAAAACTAATTGATCTTATCATTGAGAAAAGGGTAAAAAACCTGACAATTATCTGTAATGACACTTCTTTTCCCGACAAAGGTCTGGGACGCCTCATCGCCGAAAAACTTGTCGGGCGGGTTTTAACCTCGCATATCGGAACAAATCCGGAAACCGGCAAGCAAATGGTCGAAGGCTCGCTCAAGGTTGAGCTGGTGCCGCAGGGAACTCTGATCGAAAGAATTCGTGCCGGTGGTATGGGGCTTGGTGGCTTTCTTACGCCGACAGGCGTGGGAACCGTCGTCGAAGAGGGCAAGCAGAAAATGACCATTGATGGCCGAGAATACCTGCTTGAACTGCCATTAAGGGCGGACATGGCCTTGATAAAAGGTGGAACCGTCGATAAAGCCGGAAACGTCATTTATCACGGAACTGCCAGAAATTTCAACCCGGTTATCGCTTTTGCCGCCGACACGGTTGTTGCTGAAGCTGGAAAATTGGTCGATATCGGCACTCTTAATCCGGAAAGTATCGTTACTCCGGCTCCGCTGGTTGACCATATTTACGTTCCGGCTCAAGACTGAAAGGAGAACCGCAGATGATAGAAGATGTAAAACTCGCGAAAGAAACCATTGCCAGACGCATCGCCAAGGAATTTAAAAACGATCAGATCGTGAATCTGGGAATTGGCCTGCCGACCCTGGTAGCGAATCATATTCCTGCTGACGTCAATGTCTACCTTCAGTCTGAAAACGGCATCATGGGCATGGGTCCAGCACCCGAGCCGGGCAAGGAAGATCCAGACATTACCAATGCTGGCGGCAGTCTGGTAACCGTTTTGCCGCACGGTTCATATTTTGACAGTGCCGTTTCTTTTGGGCTTATTCGCGGTAGTCACGTTGAATATACGGTTTTGGGAGCTCTTGAAGTTGATCAGGAAGGCAATCTGGCCAGCTGGATCATTCCCGGGAAAAAGGTGCCGGGTATGGGCGGAGCCATGGATCTGGTCGTTGGCGCCAAAAACGTTATCGTTTCGACTCTGCATACTGAAAAAGGTCGTCCGAAAATTCTCAAACGCTGCAAACTGCCGTTGACGGCGGTGAAAGTTGTCAAGATGATCGTCACCGAACTGGGTGTTTTCAGGGTTACTCCGCAGGGCCTGGTTCTTACTGAAGTTCATAAAGAATCGAGTGTTGATGAGATTCGTGCCAACACTGAAGCTGATTTCACCGTTGCCGCCGATCTTAAAACCATGGAATGAATTGGAAAACAGGGAATATATATGAAAAAAGGTTGTAAATACGGAACACATCGCTCTATTGAGCCAAAGAACATTTTACCCCAGCCAGCTTTGAAAATTTCCAATGACATGTCGGAAATTTATGACAACGAAATTCTCATCGATGTCAGTGCTTTGAATGTTGATTCGGCCAGCTTTACCCAGATCAAGAACGAAGCCGGCGGCGACAAGGCCAAAATTGCCGAACGTATCAAACAGATTGTCGGTGAATTCGGCAAAATGAAGAACCCGGTGACCGGTTCCGGCGGTGTTCTGATCGGCACGATCGAAAAAATCGGCGAGGCCATTGTCGATAAAACCGATCTCAAGGTCGGTGACAAGATCGTAACTTTGGTTTCTCTGTCGTTGACGCCTTTGCGGATCGATGAAATCCACAGCGTCGACATCGACATTGACCGGGTTAATGTCAGTGGTAAGGCTATTCTGTTTGAAAGTGGCATTTATGCAAAGATCCCATCGGACCTGTCCGAGAATGTTTCAATGGCGGCCATGGATGTTTGCGGTGCTCCGGCTCAGGTTGCCAAGCTGGTCAGACCTGGTCAGAGCGTGTTGATTTTCGGCGCGGGCGGTAAGTCAGGAATTCTTTGTTGTTACGAAGCCAAAAAAAGAGTCGGGCCAACCGGCAGGGTCATTGGTATCGAGAAAAGCCCGGCAAACATCGAACGTTTGAAAAAACTTGGGTTCTGTCACGAAGTTCTCGACCTCAATGCTAAAGACCCGGTCTCGGTATTGAATGCCTCTTTGCAGGCAAATGGCGGCAAAGAATACGATGTTTCAATCAATTGTTTGAATATTCCTGATTGTGAAATGTCTTGTGTTTTGCCGGTTAAAGACGATGGCGTGGTCTACTTCTTTTCGATGGCGACAAGTTTTACCCAGGCAGCTCTTGGGGCTGAAGGCGTTGGAAAAGATGTGGTCATGATCATTGGTAACGGCTATACGCGTGGACATGCTGAAATAACTTTCGGCATTTTGCGGGAATGCCCTGAATTGATGAAGCTTTTTGCCGAAGTATACTGCTGAGGTTTTGTTGCGCAAGCCTTGTCAGGAAAGGAATCAGAGATGAATAAAAAGAGAATTGAAGCAAAACATATTGAACGAAGAAAAAAACTGTTCCCGGACGTTTCTGACGCTGACTGGAACGACTGGAAGTGGCAGGTCAGAAACCGCATCGAAACCATCGCCCAGTTGCAAAGATATCTTGAATTGACCAAAGAAGAGGTTAACGGCATCAAAGAGTGTCTGAAAACTCTGCGAATGGCTATTACCCCTTATTATCTTACTTTGATCGATCCGAAAAATCCTAATGATCCGGTGAGAAAACAGGCGGTGCCAACTGCTTTTGAATTGCACAAATCACCTGCTGACCTTGAAGATCCGCTGCATGAAGACGGCGACTCGCCGGTGCCCGGTTTGACCCACCGTTATCCTGATCGCGCTCTGTTACTGGTGACCGACCAGTGCTCGATGTATTGCCGACATTGTACCCGCCGACGTTTTGCCGGGCAGAAAGACACTGCCATGCCGGCAAGCTTCATCGATCGCGCCATCGATTACATTGCGGTCACACCACAGATTCGTGATGTGGTCATTTCCGGCGGCGATCCTTTGCTGATGTCTGACTCGAAGCTTGAAGGAATAATCAAGCGTATTCGCGAAATCAAACATGTTGAAATAATCCGAATCGGCACCCGTACTCCGGTTGTATTACCGCAAAGAATAACTCCTGAGCTCTGTGATATGCTCAAAAAATACCACCCGGTCTGGTTAAATACCCATTTTAATCATTCGCAGGAAATAACCGAAGATGCCGCCAGGGCCTGCGAACTCATCAGTTTTGCCGGCATTCCAATCGGCAACCAGTCGGTTCTTCTGGCCGGAGTAAATGATTGTGCCCATGTAATGAAAAAACTGGTCCATGATCTGGTTAAAATCCGCGTCAGACCTTATTACATCTATCAATGCGACCTTTCTTTCGGGCTGTCACATTTCCGAACTCCGGTTGCCAAAGGCATCGAGATTGTCGAAGCCTTGCGCGGTCATACCAGCGGCTTCTGTGTGCCGACCTACGTCGTCGACGCTCCCGGTGGTGGTGGCAAGATTCCGGTCATGCCGAGCTACTGGATCTCAAGTGGTTTTGAGAAAACGATTCTGCGAAATTTCGAAGGCGTGATTACCTGCTACAATGAACCCGACGGATACAAGCCGACCTGTACCTGCGATGCCTGCAAGTCGGGTAACGTCGAAATGGACGGAGTGGCCGGCCTTCACTACGGTAAAATTTCTCTGGAACCAGAAGGCTTGAAACGAAATCAGCGTAACAAAAAGCGCAAATAATGCCTCTTAACAGACTGGTTGAGCGCCATCGTTGCATCGCCATCGTCGGCATGGAAAAAAATGCCGGCAAAACCACGGTGCTCAACCATCTGCTTGAGCATTGCCGTGGTCGGCCAGTCGCCATTACCTCGATAGGGTACGACGGCGAAGAAACTGACCAGGTCACCGGCACCGCCAAACCCCGCATCTACGTCGAAAAAGGAACCCTGATCGCCACCGCCGCCGCTTTGCTTGCCCGTTGCGATATTACCCGGGAACTTCTTAAATTCACCGGTTTGTCGACTTCCATGGGTGAAGTGATCATCGTTCGCGCCCGCAGCGATGGTTTCGTCCAAATCGCCGGCCCTGCCATCACCGCTCAGATGGAAAAACTGTTGCAGATGTTTCGGGCCTTCCACCCTGAAAAAATCTTCATCGACGGTGCCGCTGCAAGAAAGTCTTCAGCAGCCATAAGCACCGCCGACGCCTGTTTCCTGGCAACGGGCGCGGCAGTTTCTGCCGATGTCGCTGAAGTCGTTGAAAACACGGCATTCAGCGCGGCGTTACTCAACCTGCCGGTTTGTAAAGACCCCGGCGTGATGAGCTTGTTTGCCCACTTGCCCGAATCTTCAGCAAGCGACGATCGCGAAACCGGTCAATGCTACGCGTTTACCGATAAGTTCATCGATATCGGCAGTTCACTTGATGATGCAACTGCCCTGCGCGCAGCTCAAATTGATGATTTAAAAATGCTGGTTTTTAAGGGTGCCTTTCCAGCAGGCTTTGCACGTCGATTTCTTGAAAAAACCAGATTGATGCCAGGATTGCGCCTGGTTGCCCGAGACGGCACCAGATTCCTGCTCAATGCCCCACAATTTAAAGAATTTCTTCGGCGTGGGGCGGTTTTCGAAGTCGGCAGATTTGCAAATCTACTGGCGATTACAGTTAATCCAGTTTCTCCGGCCGGTTTCATTCTAGATTCTAAACAATTGAAACAGAAGTTGCAGCTTGAAACTGGACTTCCGGTGTATGACGTAATTTTGAACCCAGGGGCCGAGCCATGAACTTGAATCAAATATTTAAACCATGCTATGAGTGGCTGCAAAAATCCGTTCCGGTTCTATCTCCTTATGGAGCTTATGCGTTAAAACAACTGCTTTCTCAGGCCTGGCCCGAGCCTGGATTTTTGAAAAAGGAATTCAACCGGCTCGATCGCACTCTCGAGGTGCTGAACTCTGACCCTTCACTCTTTGACCGGTTTGCGGTTATTTTTTCAGAATTGCGCGATATCAGCGGTACTTTGAAAAGCCTCGAACAGCAGCAGGCCCTCGATGAGGTAGAGATCTTCGAAATTAAGACTTTGGCTTTGCAGCTGATCGATATCGCCAGCTTGTATCAGCACTGTCGCCTTGATCTCGACGAAATAGAATTTGTCGACCTTCGCCCATTGGTGCGACTGCTCAATCCCGAAGAAATCGTTACCTCTTCCTTTTACATTTATGAGTGCTATTCTTTTGAACTTCAGAAAATCCGCCAGGACAAGCGCAGGCTTGAACAACAGATCATTGCTTCTGATCAGGTCGATGAAAAGGAAAGTTTGCGCAAACAACGTTCAGAAGTGATCGCCCTGGAAAAGCGGGCCGAGTTTAAGGTGCGGCAGCAACTGACCGCGAAACTGGGCGAATGGCTTGACCAGATCAGGCAAAATCTGCTGGCTTTGACCCGCCTTGAGATGTTGCTGGCCCGCGCTGTTCTGGCCAGGCGATGGCCTTCTTGTCGGCCGGAATTTACCGCTGATTCTGGTAGTCTGATGATGGTCGAAGCAATAAACCCAGAAACGGCAGTGGTTCTCGAGGCGGCCGGAAAACAATTCTGCCCGGTTTCCATCGAGCTCAAGCCGGGCGTTACGATTCTTACCGGTGCCAATATGGGCGGGAAAACGGTGGCCATGTTAACCGTTGCTTTCAATGCTCAATTGGCTCGACTTGGCTTTTACCCATTTGCCCGTCGTTTAAAATTGCCAGCTTTCGCTTTCATAAATTTTGTCGGTGGTGACAGTCAAAACCAGCAGGCCGGCCTGAGCAGTTTCGGTGCCGAAATCATCAATCTTGGTCAGGTCGCTGCTTCGATCAAATCGGGAGTTGGTCTGGCTCTTTTCGATGAATTTGCCCGCTCGACGAATCCCTGCGAGGGGCGTCGTTTCGTTCAAGCCCTGTGCGAATTTCTGCAGTGCCACAAAACTGTAGGGCTGGTAGCTACGCATTATGACGGTATTGACCTTTCGGCAGCCGAGTTTTACCAGGTTGTCGGTTTGAAGAACGCTGATTCTTCAACGCTACCCCAGGTCAGCGGTGACCCGCAGGCAATTTTGAATCGCCTTTGCGCGAATATGGATTATCGGCTGCAAAAAGTAGAAGGGAAATACCGGGTTCCGCAGGATGCCCTGAAAATAGCCGGGTTACTCGAAGCTGACCCGGACTTCATGAAGATTCTAAAGAAATTCTATGATTAAAAAAACTGCAATGCTTGCGGAAACGCAGTATAATAACCGCAAAATATACAAGGTAAGGAAACAGCATGAAAAGCAAGCTTAACCTCGATTTTTCAATTGTTGAAAAAGCAAGGCAGTCTGCCAAAGAGATTGCCAATCAAACTCAGAGCTTTATTGAAAAGCATACCAGCGTTACCATCGAACGAACCTGCGCCCGTCTGCTGGGTATAGACGGCGTGGACGCCTATGAGGTTCCTTTGCCGAACATCGTTGTCGATAACGTCAAAAACGGTAATGGTCTGAATTTAGGCCTGTCACTGCATATCGGTAACGCCGTCATTCAAACGGGAAAAACACCACAGCAGATTGCAGAGTCTGTTGCTGCCGGTGAAATAGATCTTACCCGTCTGCCCTGGGCCGATATGTTTGAAATAAAGGCCAAAGTTGAGGAGCTTGCCCGGGCCACCGTCGCCAGGATTTCGCAAAATCGCCGAAAGCGCGAAGAAATGCTGGAAAAATACGGCGATAAAAGTGGTCCGCTGATCTATGTAATCGTCGCAACCGGCAACATTTACGAAGATATCGTTCAGGCTCGTGCGGCAGCCAAGCAGGGTGCCGACGTAATTGCGGTAATTCGTACTACCGGCCAGAGCTTGCTCGATTATGTCCCTTATGGTGCAACAACCGAGGGTTTTGGCGGAACTTTTGCAACCCAGGAAAACTTTCGATTGATGCGTGCTGCTCTCGACGAAGAGGGCGAAAAATGCGGTCGTTACATTCGTTTGTGTAACTATTGTTCGGGCCTTTGCATGCCGGAAATGGCCGCAATGGGAGCAGTCGAGCGTCTCGACATGATGCTCAACGATGCCCTTTACGGC
>CAZTHA010000170.1:0-9004 GCA_964613435.1 uncultured bacterium | reverse complement strand
AGTGTCTGGCCGAACAGCCGATGATTCTTGCCGATCTTTTCGATGCCTATCGTTTGGCTTTGAAACTCGGCAATCTCGATGCTGCCGACAGTTATGGGCAACAGACCCGCCGACTTTACGCCGAGTTGCTCGATGGTTGCATGCAGTTGTGTCGATCGATCAGGGGCACCGGCGCCGATATGATGCTTGAAAAGCTGCATCATTTGCATGAACCCTCGATGAATTTGTACAACGCGATGATTCAGCTCAAAGTTTTGGAAGCTGATCGGGAAACCGTATTGGAACTGCTGGCCGAACTGGTGCTGGCTCGTCCGCTCAATGCAATGGTTGTGAGAAGGCTGGCCGGCATGCTGCCCGAGTCTCATTCAGAACTTCGGGCAGCAATGCAGGTTTACCTGACTTCGCTGGGCTGAGAAACAGACGGATTGATCGCCTGCTTATGTGCCTGGGTCAGTCTGGGTTCCTTTTTCATCCGGTCGCGCTGATTTAGTGCCTGATTGTTGGTTTCGCCAATAATCACGGCGATGACCATCAGCATGAAGATGAAAACGAAGGTCAGATGCTTGTCGCTATCCAATTGCTTTTTTTCCTCCCTGGGGTTGTTTTATATGTTTTCTAAATCCCCGTTCAACCAACTTAATTATACATTTAATTCTAAATTTGGCAACTGATTTTCCAGCCAAAAATGTTCGTGTTAACCATTGAAATGATTGCCAATAGGGTGTTTTGAAAAACTATTGAAAATTACTTTCAGGAAAAAATCAGCTATAATGAAAGCAGTAAAAATACAAACAGCTTAAAATTCGGCTGAGGAAGATATTCAGCTTGGGTTTGATCGAGTGAAACTAAGATAAAGGCGGGCATCGCGCTTGGTGAAATTTGTCAGGAACAATCTGCCGGCTTTGGTTCTCGCCGCTTTTTTTACCCTGGTTTTCTTTCCCGTCGCTGCCCTGTTCGCCAAATTTTTCGGCAATATCGAACTCGTCGCCCTCTTTTTTGCCAAATCGCCCCAGGTGCTTGTAAGCCCGGAAGAAGTCGAGCGCAGCAGATTTGAAGCTGATGCGTTGCATGATTTGCAGGCGGCAAATATCAAAGCGACTGCCGGTCGCCTGCAGCTTTGTCTCAGCCCCGGTCTCGATGTCGAAGAGTGGCAGAACAAAGCCGCCTTGACGGTTGACGAGCTTTCGCGACTGTTGCCCGGAAAGCCGCCCTTGCCCCGTATCGAAACGCGCCGACTGTTCAATGCCAACGGTAGCATGGACAATTTTTTCAGTCTGGCGGTCAATCATCATGGTGATGAGCCTTTGCGAACCATGTCCCATGAGCTGACTCATCTTTTTTTGCTCTGGGCGATGATTCCGGGAATGCCTGTGGATTGCCCGAGATGGCTTAACGAAGGCTTGGCCGAGCACGTTTCCGGAAGGCTGGCCGGTGATGCCGACGGCTGGGAAAAGTTCGCCCTGATTGGCAGTGAGCAATTCCTTCCTTTGCATGTCATTTCTCCGGCCTTTTCCTGGCAGGGCTTTCAGGTCGAATGGCCGGCGCGCACGGCAACCGCTCTTTTGCTTGAAAAATATGGAGAAGAGCGCTTTCGGCAAATGGTCGATGGCCTCAGATATGCCCGGCCATTTCATTCTGTTTTGCCGATCGTAACCGGAACCAGTCTCGATTCATTTGAAAGAGAATGGCAAAAGAAGCTTGCAGAAAATTATCTGATCGACCGGCTCGATCAGGCGGAGCTTGCAAAAAGGCTTTTGTGGCTGGCAGACAACAAGGGTTTCAGTGAGATTAAATCTTTGTTAAGGCAGGTTCCAGCTAACTTTCTACCCGAAATTAATAAAAAGCTTATCATTAATCGGGCCAGGATCTTTGAGGCCAGGCAGGCAAGGCGACAAGGAGATTTTCATCGCGCTCTCGGCTGGCTGCGTGGAGTGTCTGACAGCAGCGAAGACTTTGCAGCGATGCAGGCTGAAATCGTTGCTCAGGCGAAAAAGACTGGATTGAACAAGGAATTCGAAGAGAAAAAAGTCTCTCTCGATAACAAAAAGAGAACGTCTTTGGCGGTTCTGATTGAAGAAATTCCGCTTTTGCCTGCCTACGGCCTGGTGTTCGCTTTTTCTTTTCTGGTAATTTTGGGGTCGTTAAGGCTTAGAAAGCTGATTTTGCCGCAACTGGGAACAGTCTGGTCCGGTGCCGGTAAAATGAATCTGCTGTTTCGCTGGACGGTTGTTGGTGCTACCGGACTTGTCGGCGCCTGGTTCGTTCGCTTTCTTATAATCGCGATGATTCCATATTCCGGCATTGCGGCGCTAACGGCTTTGCAGCGAATAATGCTTGCGGAACTGCTCGTAATTTTTTTGTGGCTCGGGTTGAGCTGGCAGCTCGATCGCTGGGAAAAAGGCGGGCCTGTGGCAGCCGGGCAACCCGGCGACCTGCGTTCAATTAAACATTTAAAGCTTTTTCTGTGGTTTTTCTTCATTTCATCTATTCCAGTATTGGCTGCAATTATGGCGAACAGCCGGCGCACTGGCGCAATCCCCGCCGATCAGATGCTTTTGGCTGTTTTTGTTCTTATCGTCGGAGGTTGGGCCTTTTCGCGGGTAATCTGGCGCTGGAGCGCAGTATGGCTGGCCGATTCTTCCGGTGTCGGCCATCTTGGCCCGGCGCTTATTTATGCCCTGTTTCGCGGTGGCCTGGCCCCGGACCCCTGGGCGAGTCTCTTCGCTCTGGTTGCCGGTTGCCGAATTTCGCGGCTGGTAGCAGCGCAACACGCGCCGGGGCTTGGATTCATTGCTGATATTGTGCTGACAATTCCGGCGCTTATCATGGTGATCGGCTGGTTTCCTGCCGTTGATCCGGTCGCCGGAATCTGGAGCATCGATAGCGCGCCGTCAATGTGGTGGCTGGTGCCAACTTTGTTGCTTGTTCTGATGCCAAAGACAAAAGAAGTCGCAAATCAGGCGATAAGGACTTAATTCCAAATTAAACACGGATTTGAAAAGTAATACGTTTCAGAATTACCAAAAATCTATTTACAAGGATTCCTGCAAAAATCTATAATGAGACAAAATTAATCTGCATTTTACCAGGCTTGAACCATTTAGTCCTTGCCTTGAGAAAACTAAGAAAGACTTTGGTGCTTATATAGAGGGGGCTATTTATGAAGAATGACGAAAATGAAACGCAGAATTCTGGGTTAAGCAGCAAATTAAATCTCACTTTCGCAGTCGTTGTTTCTTTTCTTGCGATTGTGGCACTTCAATTCCTGATTTCTGACAACTTAAGCACAAAAGCGCTTAGAGCCATGGTTGAGAAGGATCTCTCAGATTCGGTCAACGCGGTTGCAACAATCATTTCAAGGTTTGACTGTATTTCCCAGGAAAGCCTGAAAGAAATTCTGAATGAAAGAATAAAATTGGGCAGACAAGGCTTCTTCTTTATCGTAGATGAAGACGGTGTCTTGAAGATTCACCCCAAAGCTCAAGGTGAAAATTGGCGAGGACAACCTTTCATCAGCCATATTCTAAACACCAGAAATGGTTATTTCAGGTATATTTCACCGAAAACAAATTCATGGAAAGTTGCTGCCTATAAACACATTCCAGAGCGAAAATTCATTTTGGTAGCTTCAAACTTTGAAGAGGATTTTATTCTGGCTCCTAAAGAGAAAAGGTTCAAATGGACCCTTATTCTGGTTTTGGTTATCGGCATACCGATTTTGATTTTTATTGGTCGCCACACCCAATTATTGCTTAACGCTCTTCAAGAAATTACAGCTTTTCTTTCAAAAGCTGCGGAAGGAAATTTCAGCCAGATCTCGCTTGCCCGAAAAAACAAAGATTTAGAACGAATTGTTGAAAGTATTTCTGTTTTAATGGATATGCTCTCAAAAAAGGCCAGATTTGCAGATAATATTTCCAGGGGACAGCTGAATCAGCAATCGCCAGTGGTTTCTGACGGCGACGCACTTGGAATTGCCTTGTCAAGAATGCAGATCCAGCTTTCAAAAATTCTGGGTTCGACAAAGGTACTTTCTGCTTCGCTGGATTTGGAAACCGCCTCAATTTCATCGGCGATGAATAATCTCAGCGAGGGGTCTATTCGATCAGCCTCGGCACTTGAAGAAATCTCAGCTTCAATTATGGAATTGACCCAACACGTAAACGAAAATTGTGAAAATGCCCAGCTTGCCAATAATCTGGCAAATGAAACTCTTGCCGCGGCTGCACAGGGTTCCGAGCAAGTGTGTCGACTCATTCAGGCAATGGATGATATTAATAAGTCCTCGAGCCAGATTACAAAGGTTATTAAAAATGTTGACGGCATTGCATTTCAAACCAACCTCCTGGCTTTAAACGCTTCGGTTGAAGCTGCGCGAGCAGGTCGACACGGAAAAGGTTTCGCCGTTGTTGCTGATGAGGTTAGAAATCTTGCTGCCAAGAGCGCAAAGGAGGCTTCTGAGACAGCACAACTCATTGGCGATTCCAAGGAAAAGATTGAAAGCGGTACAAAAATATGCGCCGATACTTCTGCAGCATTGAAAGGCGTTCTTTCACGGGTGTCGCAGTCCGTTAAGGCTATAGAAAGTATCGCGCAAGCAAGCAAAGAGCAATCAGAGAGTCTGACTCAGATTAACAAGGCGCTTGAGCAAATCGACAATGGAATCCAGGAAAACGCAGCCCATTCCGAAGAAACTGCAGCCTCTTCTTTTGAGTTGGCAAGCCGGGCCAAGGAACTTAAAGGCCTGCTGGCAAACTTCGAACTTGATGCCGAGCCTTAGCCCTGAGCTTAAAAACTCTGGGCTCGACCGACCATCTGTCATTGTGAGGCGATAAGGTAAAATCGGCCACCAAGTTATGGTAGAACAAATTCATTATCGAGATGTTCAAATGAAAAAAGACTGCCAGGGAAAAACAATCCGGCAGGCAAATTTTCAGGTTTCCCCGATCATGCCTTCTTTTTGGGCGACGATGTAGGTGCAGGTCAGGTCGCCGGTAACGTTATTCATGGTTTCGAACATGTCGAGAATCGGGTTGATTCCAAGCGCAAAAGCGACAATTTGCGAGATCTGCATTTCACTCAGATTCATCGAGTTCAAAATTATGTATAAAAGCATCAGACTGCCGCCGGGAACCCCGCCAGCCCCGACTGCTGCCAGAACTGTGGTGATGACCAGAACCAGTAGACCAGAGAAACCCAATTCGACTCCAAACAGATTGGCAGCCAGAATTGCGAACATCGGCAAATGAATGCAGACACCATCCATGTTTATCGTCGCCCCGAGTGGTAGAGAAAATTCGGCGAGTTCCTTGCGGATTTTCAAGTCGTCGATTGCTGCTTTGAGGGTTACCGGAAGGGTAGCACCTGAACTACGGGTAACGAATGCAGTTATCATCGCCTCCTGGGCAAATTTGAAAAATTTCAGTGGATTGGTGCGGGTAAATACCAGAATGAGTCCGGAATACACCAGGGCAATCATCAGAAGAATGCCGATAATGACGCCAACGGCAATGTTGAAATATGGTCCGGCCAGGTCGGGGCCATACTTGGTGAAGTTGACAATGGTCAGGGCGAGAATGCCTATGGGTGCGTAATCCATTATCCAGTCGACCATCACGAAGAGAAGGCGATTGATCGTCGCCGCAAAATTTACAACCTGTTCAAGCGGACCTTCTTCCCCCTCTTTGCTGTCATCGAGAATTACGCGCAGAGCCAGACCGGACATGATTGCAAATACTATGATTGCGAGAAAGTTCCCGTCGGCAAGAGCTTTGAAGGGGTTTTCGAACATGTTCAAAAATGTGTCGGCCAATGATACGGCAACCGACGAGGTTGGCTTGGCCGCCCCCGCAATAGCAACCGGCTGCTCGAGCTGAATTCCCTCTTTACCTGGATTTATGGCCAGGGCAAAGACTGTTCCTGTTACTGCGGCCAGCAGCGAGGTGATCATATACAGGGCAATCACTTTCAGCCCGATACTGCCGAACTTCTTCAGCGGCAGGCTTGAAGCACCCTGGAACAGCGAAAAGAAAATCAGTGGCACGACGATCATTTTCAGCATTTTGACAAAGACCATGCCGAACGGCGACAGCCATGCGTCGAGGTCGGCTTTTAGAGCCACGCCGTGGCTTGATTCTGCATACCAGCAGACGAGGCCGAAAACAGCGCCGATGATAAACGCCCCCAACATTCGGTACAGAATTGGAATGCTGTGATAACGGCCGATCAAACCTGTCATATTTTCTCTCCTTTGAATCAGGGGGAAGAATTAGGGGGACAGTATACTTAATTCGAAGAATTAAGTATACTGTCCCCCCTAATTCTTTTTATTCACTTTTAGTTTTCGGCCCCGGTTTTATAGGCTGAAGCCTTCTATTGGTAATAGTTTCCAGTTCACTGATGAAGAATTCATTGCCAAGTGGTCTTCCTGTGCGCTCATGCTTGCGGATTGCGTTTAATGCATCTTGTGGAAGCGCTTCGTTCAGGTAATTTGCCCAGTCGGGTTGCTTTTTCAAAAGTGGTTCGACAGAAACAAGAATGTCATTTTTTCCGTTCAGATGAGCTTTGGCACTGCTCCATTCATAGTCTGCGGGTTTTTTCACCAGTCCGGCACGAACTGGATTGAGCTCAATATACCTGGCGGCATAGTATAGGTGCCTTTCATCCATCGGATACGAAGAAAATCGACCTTGCCAGAGGTGCCCAACCCAGCCTTCACGTTCATTAATCAAACAGGTGTAACGCCTGTTGGCTTCTGCGATTCCGGTTCGCAGGCTATCCTCAGTTTCAGGAACTGCTATCAAATGCACATGATTTGGCATCAGGCAATAAGCCCATATTTCGACTCCGGCTTTTTCACACCACCTGGAGATCAATGCAAGATACATTTGATAATCTTCAGAGGAAAAAAATATCTGCTGCTTTCTGTTACCACGCTGAGTAACGTGGTGTGGAACTCCTGGAACAACTATTCTTGCAATTCTTGGCATAAAGTCATGGTAAACTCGCGGAAAATTTTTTTCAATAATTAAGTATACTGTCCCCCTAATTAAAGGATACTGAAAAGATGGTAAAATAAGCTTGACTTATTTTTGAGTTTGTTAAACAATACTGAAAGTATCTAATTCTTTTAATAAATTGATTCGGAGAGGTAAATAAAATGACCATAGAAACCGGAAAAGTAACTTTCATGGGCAACCCCCTGACCCTGATCGGCAGCAAAAAGGTTGCTGTCGGCGACCAGTTTCCCAAAGGCGTTGTCCTGCTCAATAACGATCTGACCCCTTTTAAAATCGACGATGAAGCCGGAGTGAAAATCGTCACCACGGTTCCTTCTCTCGACACTCCCGTATGCGATACCCAGGTTAGAAAATTCAACGAAAAAGCTGCCGGAATGAATGCCAAGGTTTTTGCCGTTTCTGCCGACCTGCCTTTTGCTCAGGCTCGCTGGTGTGGCGGTGCCGGCATCAAGAATGTCAGAACTCTTTCTGATCATGCACAGATGGGACTTGCCGACGCTCTTGGCATTCTGATCAAAGAGCTGCGCCTGTTCGCCCGCACGGTTATGGTCGTGGATTCCACCGGCAAGATAACTTATATGCAGATCGTGCCTGAAGTAACCAGTGAGCCTGATTACGAGGCTGCACTCGCGGCGGTCAAAAAAGCTTCATAAGCTTTTATTGGCTTTTATTGCGCTTTTTATTATAATGGCTGACAAATGTCAGCCATTATTTCATTCAACCAGATCGATAAATCTTTCAAAAGTAGAACCGGCCCGGTTCAGGCTCTTGAAAAACTCAGCTTCAACGTCGAAGCCGGGCAGATATTCGGTCTGGCCGGGATCAACGGCGCCGGTAAAACCACGGCAATCAGAACTCTTCTCGGTCTTTGCCGCCCGGATTCCGGCGAAGTGATCATAAATGGCGTCTGCCCGTCAAAGATAAATCCCGCCGAAATCGGCTTCGCGCCGGAAACACCCGATTTGCCCGATTACCTGAGCGTTGCCGAAGTCATCGAATATTCTTGTGCGCTGCTTGGGCACAGTCTCACCGAAGCGAAACTCAAGCAGGTGCTTGCCGACCTCGAGCTTGAAGAACAGGCTGGCCGCCTTTGCGCCAATCTGTCGAAAGGAAACCGGCAGCGGGTTTCTCTTGCCGCAGCCATAGCGCACGAGCCACAATTGATCGTTCTCGATGAGCCAACCAGCGGCCTTGATCCGCTTGGGCGCAAACTCGTGAAAAAACTGCTGAAAAAACAGAAAGAGGCCGGCAAAACCCTGTTTTTCAGCACTCATGTGTTGGCTGATCTTCGCGAAATATGCGATTGTATCGCCATTATCGATCATGGTCAGATGGTTTTTCTCGGCCCTTCCGATGAATTTTGCCCGGCCGGCGACAGTGCCAGCCTCGAAGAGCGGTTTTCTCACCTCATTCACCGCCAAAAAGGGGGCAAATCATGAATCAGGCTCTGATACTCGCCGAAATGATCATGCTCAAAACCCTGCGCAGCAAGATTCCCGGTGCTTTGCTTCTTTTGCTGTTGCCCTTTCTGCTGGCGGTTTGGCTGATCAACGCTGAAAATCAAGGCTTGCAGGCAATTCTGGCCAAAGATGCCGCCGGGGGGCTATTGACCCTGACTGCGCTCATTCTTCTGCTGCTCTTTTCGCTGGAAAACCTTATCTGGTCACAAAAAGAGGGGCAATTTCTGCTGAGTCGCGTTCGTAACAGCTTTTATCTTTTCATCGGTCAGTTCCTTGGTATAGGTTTTTCATTGATGTTTGCTTTGCTCGGCCTGGCAGGCTGTATTTTCGTGGTTTACCGGATGATTTTCGGCGCCTGGCTTTTTGAAATTCTCTTCAGCAGCTATTTTATCCTGCTTGAAGCATTGGTGCTGCTGGCGGCAATGCTTTTGCTTTCGCGGCTGTTGTCGAAGTTCATGGCCATTTCGGCGCTGATTTTGCTTTATGTCTTTGCCAACAGCTCTCTATCACAGGTTTTTAAGGCTC
>CAZTHA010000169.1:0-9055 GCA_964613435.1 uncultured bacterium | reverse complement strand
AATGAATTTTGCCTATGGCGCTCCGCCAAAAGATCAGGCAACTCTTAAAAGAATTTCCGAAAAATTCCAGGTGCCCTTTTCTGAGCTTGAAAAACAATCGCGACAATATCCCGATCGACCGCCATATATTATTGAAATGGCCAAAAAAAGAATCAAAACGGCAGCGCAACTTATCGGCCTGATAGTTGAATCGCGGCAAAGTGAAAGTCAACTTTTGCATGCCATGAAAATGGAGGCAATCGGTCGACTCGCCGGTGGCGTCGCCCATGACTTCAACAATATGCTCGGGGTAATAATCGGCCATGCTGAAATGGCTCTTTTAGAAGATGAAACTCCAAAAATTGTTAAAGATGATATTGAAAACATTGTTTCGGCAGCAAAACGATCAGCCGAACTGACCCAACGTCTTCTTGCCTTTGCTCGTAAGCAACCCCATTCACCAAGACCGATAAATTTAAATGAAACGGTTGGCAATCTTCAAACAATGCTTAAAAGGTTGATTGGTGAAAACATTCAGTTGTCTTTCAATCCTTGCAAGATTGAACCGCGTATCTTAATGGATCCTTCCCAGCTCGATCAAATTCTTGCCAATCTGGTTTTGAACGCCAAAGATGCGATAAATAGCATAGGAAAAATACAAATTGAAACCGATATAACTCAAACAGAAGAACTGGTAACTTACCCCGGGCAAAAAATCGCACCCGGAAAGTATGCGGTTTTGTCGGTTAGTGACAATGGCTCTGGAATGAGCCAAACGATTCAGTTACAAATTTTTGAACCCTTTTTCACCACCAAACCCGAGGGCAAAGGCACCGGGCTTGGCTTATCAACGGTTTATGGTATCGTCGAGCAATATCATGGTGGTTTGTCCGTTTTCAGTGAAGAGGCCGTTGGCACCACGTTCAGGATTTATCTGCCGCTTTTACCAGAAAAAAATGGCCATGATGTTAACCTTGTCGAGGCAACAGATGTCAAATTGGGACATGGAAAAGTTCTTCTCGTAGAAGACGAAAAGGCACTGATTCGTCTGGTTAAATCAATGCTTGAAAAGCTTGGCTATCAGGTTCATGCTTTTTCATCGTCAATCGATGCGCTGGCAGCAGTTAAAAATAATGCGTGCGAATTTGACCTGGTTCTTTCGGATGTCGTCATGCCAGACATGAACGGCCCGGAGTTGATCGAAAAAATTTTGGCGATAAAACCAGAATGTCGGGTTATGTTTATGTCAGGCTATGCTGCCGATGCTATCTCTCAACATCTTAAAATGGCCAGGGCAATTCCTTTGATTGAAAAGCCATTTGATCTTTCAACCCTTTCAAAAAAGATCAGAGCGGTTATGGATAAAAAAATATGACTCTCAACTTTGAAATCGTTCAACTGGATTTTTTCATATTAATAATGGCCCTTAATGGCTATTTGGCCTTCGTTTTGTGTAATTATTTGAAAAACCGTCTTGCTGACAGAACAGCATGGAGATTTCTGTCTCTTTTTGCCCTGACACATGGTTTATTTAATACTTTCAGGCTTGTGCAAAGATTTTCGAGTCTGTTTCCTTTTCTGGAAGAGTCAATCCCTGTTTTTGCCTTTTCATTTTCCTGTTTTTTAATTGGTTTTGCCCTGAATATTCGCTCTTACTCTGGCGATTTCAGCAAGATGAGAAAGTTCTGGTATTTTCTCCTGCTTGCAGGCCTTTCTGGAGCAGTTTTCAATCTTAAAATTTTCGCCATCACCCAGTTTCTCTTTCTTGCCTTTCCTGCTATTCTTTCAATTTGCTTAGCATCTATCAGATCAGAAGTATTCAAAGTTAGAAATATATGTTTTTCGCATAGAATTGTTGTTTTTTCGTTAATCGTATTCTTTACGACGCTTCAGTTGACCAACCTTGGCTTTATACAATACCAAAGCGGCCTGCAATTCTTCATCGTCTTTTTTTCCTCCTCTTTTTGGGCCGTCAGTCTCTGGTTCAGCCTTCGGAAAATAGCTCTGGAAGACGCCTCTGTTTCCGTTAAACAGTATTACCGACTGGTTAATTTTTTTCTGCCAATTTCTTTGTTGGTCATCGTTATTGGTGGTTTTTTTGTTTCTGCTTTTCTTACAGAAAATGCCTTTGCATTTGAAATAAGTAGCAAGAAAAACCTTCTGGTGAATGTAAACACTTTGCTTGAGGGAAAATTCATGCAGGCCGGCATGCTTGTCGAACAGCTAGCCCAAGCCCCCGGATTGAAAGAAGCGTTCAACGGAGATATCAAAAAAACTGAAGATGCCCTGGACCTATTCGCTGCAACAATTCCGGATACGGTGGCCTATTTGCTGAATGCGAGCGGAACGGTTTTAACCTCTTCGAATCGCAATCAACCCGACTCTTTTGTCGGCAAGGATTTTTCATTCCGTCCTTATTTTCAAGACGCAATCCAGGGAAGGATCGGCAAATTTCTCGCCTTGGGCACAGTCTCAAATCTTTTTGGCTACTACCATTCGTTGCCGCTGATATCTGAGTCCAGAGAGGTCGTTGGGGTCGCTGTCGTAAAGATAAACCTTAACCGTTTCTCCAAATTCTTCCCCCAGAATATTCCTATGGCGGTTATCGATGAAAAAGAAGTTATTGTTACGTCAAATCGACCAAGCCTTTTCTGGCAAAGATTGCTACCATTTGGAGAAATTGATTTCAGCATCGCCGAAAAAATTGAAACTGAAAACCCGCTCAAGTTCTTTCTTTATAGAAATCGATACCAACCTACCGGTGAAGAGCTTGTTTGGCAGTATAGGCTAGACCGCTCAAACTGGCAATTCATTATCCAGGATTCGGCACATTTCCTGATTCTGGCACGCTTATTGGGCATCTCGATCACTCTTCTTGGAATTGTGATGATTTTTGGGGTGACCGCCTTCTGGAGCTTGTCTTTGAAGGCTTCTTCAATGAATGAAAAAAGCTCAAGGGTTTACCAAACCCTTGTAGAGGCATCGACAAATATTGTTGTACTCATCGATATTTACGGAAACATTCAGACGATCAATGACGCAGGAATAAAAGAGCTTAATTACAACCAGGAGAAGGCCAATCGTAGATTACCGGAATACTGGGAAAAAGAGAGCCAGGAATTGGTAAGGCAGGCGATGCAAACCGCCCTTTCAGGAAAAAGATCGATTTGTGAAGCTGTAAAAATTGAAGAAAATGGTGAAAAATCATATTGGGAATTGATTCTCAATCCGGTTATCGAAGACGATTCGCCGCCGAAACAGCTCGTGGGGATTTTTCATAATTTTACTGCGAGAAAAATCGCCTCCATGCAGCTTTCACATGAAAAAGAACTGACCGAAAGTATTATCAACACAGCTCAGGCCATTATTCTGCTGATGGATATGAATGGAAATGTTTTAAGAATTAATCAGCATTTTTATGAGCTGTCAGGGTTCCAACCAGAAGAAGTTCTCGGCCAAAACTGGTTTGAAAAGTTTATTCCGGAATTTGACAGCCAAAGGGTTTCGTCATATTTCCGCCAGTATCTCAACAACATTAAAATGCCACCACTGGTTAACAAAATAAGAACTGCCAGGGGCGAAATGCTGGAAGTTGAATGGAAAAACAGAACGATAAAAGACAGCAATGGAAAGGTTATTGGAGTTATTTCAGTCGGCCAGGACATTACCCACCACTTGCAAATGGAAAGCTCGTTGCGGGAAAGCAAAACCAAGTTTGCAATGCTCAACAATTGCTTCGTTCGTTTCGGTAGCTCGCCGAATGAAAACATCAGCATTCTGACTGAAGCGGCCTGGTTGCTTTTAGGTGCCGATATTGCTTTTAGCAAGAAGGTTACCGAAGAAAAATTGGTTTTACTGGCACGAGCATCAATTTCTGAGGACTTATTGCTTGATATTCCGGAAGAATGCCTGCTTAAACCTGAAATTGCCGATTCCGGGAAAGAACCAAAGGTAATCGAAGATTTGAAAGCATTGTCAGCAACCTGCTCCTACCTTAGCCCTTATGAGTCTGCTATCTTTTGCAACTTTTTTGAGGATGAAAAACTTGCCGGTACCATTTTTTGCTGCTATCAGGAAAAGAAAGAACATTTTTCCGAAGAGCAACTTGATCTTTTAAGTATTATTTCGCAGGCAATTGGCATCGAGGTCGAACGCCTCAAGCAGAGTCAAGCTTTGCAAAATGCAATAGATGCCCTGGCAGCGCGAAACCGACGCATGTCGCTTGAAATGGATATTGCCAGAACCGTGCATAGATCGTTTCTACCAGCCAATGCGCCGCCTTCGGAGAAATTCGAAATCGGTTTCAAGTTCAGCCCCTGTTTCACCGTGGGCGGCGACTATTTTGACTTCGTTCCATTTCCCGATCTTGGGAAATTGGGAATACTTTTTGCCGACATCAGTGGGCATGGAGTTGCCGGCGCCTTGCTTTCTTCAATGCTGAAAATGATTCTTTTCAACCAGACCAGAGACTGCCAACCGGCAAAAGAAATTCTTAACCGGATGAACGGCCAGATCGAAGAAAATTTCCCGTCCGGTTATTTCGTTTCAGCTTTTTATGCGCTGCTCGATGAAGAGTCATCAACTATTGATTTGGCCAATGCCGCTCCGGAGCCGGCATTGGTTATCAGAAAAAAGGGTCACATCGAAATTGTCTGTCGTGGCGGACAGCCAATGGGGCTTTTGCCCAGTGAGTTTACCGATAGCGAAACCTTTGCAGGAACCTCGATCAAGCTTGAATCTGGTGATATACTTTTTCTTTTTACTGATGGTTTGACCGATATCAAGATTTCAGAAAACGAAAGATTGGGCATTGACCGACTCAGCCGCTGGCTTTCGGCAGAATCGAGGCAGCCCTCTCAGCAGCTTTGCGAAACCATTTATCAACGTGCAATCGATATGGCGGTTCCCGAGAGCATTGACGATGACATTATGATTCTGGCGGTTACCCGCCGCTAATTCAATCAGTCGACGGTAATCGATTTGCTGACATTTTTGGGGACATCCGGATGAACGCCATGGTTGTTAATTTCAAGGCGATTCAGGAATTCCATTTTCTTTAAGCTCATCTGCAAAGCCAACAGCTGCAGAACAACCGAGATGGAAAAGATCGGCAGAATGATCGAATCAGTTCGCGGCAGGGTAATGTAGCCATGCCGGTACGGAAACATCGATGATGGAGCCACAGAAACGGCCTCTCTCAGGTCATTGTTGTCTTCGGCAATCAAATAAACGTTTGCACCGCGAATTTTATGGGTGTTGATCTGTGAAATGGTCAGATTGATGTCGAGCTCTCTCGGCGTGGTGATAAAAAGCAGCGGATAATTGTCATACAAGCTCGAGAAAAGATCATAATTCTTGAAAATTTCGGTAAAAATAACCTGCTCTTCTTTGCTAAGATAATGGGGAACCTGATCCTTCAGGGCGAAATCGGAAATTGCTTTGAACATCCTCAGCAACCCGCGGGGGCGCATTTCTTCGGCGTCTTTTTGTTCGAGGATAAAATTGAGAACTTCTTCATACTTCTGCATTAAAGCAGCCACTGAATCGAGACCAAAAATGGTATTTATGCCAAGAATTGTATTGGGCCCATGTTTAAACTCGGAGCCTTCGAAGCCCTCGGTGTGATTGAGGACGATTTCGCGAATCTTCAGCGCCCCTTCTTTGGCAATGCCGAGAATTCTCGTTGCGAGAATATGCATGCTGGGCCGAAGATAAAGGTCGCCGGCAATGGCGTTGATATCTTGCTGGGTAGTTTTAATGGTTCTTTCAATCAGCTGCGGAATCTGCATCATTTCCTGTAAATGAAATTCGGCGCTATTGCCATTTTTTACAAGTTCCGGTGCGTGTTCTTCAAGGTGTTTGCGAACCTTGATGGCGGCCATATAAAGAACGAGCAACTGGTTCAAAAAACTTTTGGTTGCCGGAACAGCAATTTCAGGCCCACAGAAAAGGGGAATGAACAAATCTGATTTCTCAAGAGCCAGAGTTGAATTGGTGTTGTTGAGAATGCAGATTCTTTTTACCTGAGGGTATTTTTCTTCAACAAAAGTGAAGACGTCGATTAAATCTTTTGTTTCTCCGCTCTGGCTGATTCCGATAACGATGTCCTGTTCGCCAAGAGATTGGGTGCACTGGGCACGAAATTCGCCAGGTAACAAAGGAGTGATCGAGATTCCGGCAATTTCATTGAAAAACAAGGGCGCAGTCTTGGCCGCGTGAAATGAGGTGCCGCAGGCAAGCATGTAAATCGAACTGCCCCTCTGTCTCGCTTCACCGATAATTTTAACGAAACCAGCCATTTTTTCTTCGATTTCGCAAATGTTTTCAAGCTCGAAAATTCCATCGATGAACTTCAAAAGCAGGTGCGGATCAGTATTTATACTGGCATCGGTTACAATTTGTCGCAAGTCTTCCAGAAAGGATGAAAAACTAGATTCAAGCTGAAGATTCAATTCCTCATTTGAGTTTTCAATAATCAAATCATGAAGACATTTTATCGAAGGCGAGTCGAAGAATTCGCCAACGCGGGTTTTAAGTTCAGCTGGCACGGTAATTCTTGCGAGTTGTTGAATCTCATCTTTGATCGTCTGATAAAGACCGCTGGAGTCTTTTTCATTAGCTCTTAGAATAGATATGACCGGGTCACCGCCATTGAAAAGGCTGATTAGTTTGGCGGTGTTGCGGACCTGACTGTAAATTTCCTGTTCCATGAAATATTTGAAAGGATGTTGCAGTCTGGTTTCTTCAACTTTTAACAGGCTTCGTTGCGGGGTGAGTTCAAGTGCGTCGCCAGTGCGTATATCAAAAGCCAGGAGTTGCCCATGCTGAAAAATGGCAAACTGCTTTTCTTTAATTGGCACGAGAATTTTGGTTAGCTGTAAAACCGAGGCGAGATCGGAAGAAGCGATAGTGAAGTTTCCGACCTCGTTGTTCTGGCCCTGACCAACATATAGGCTGCTGCCTGCTTTTATTGCAACAAGGCGTTCTGCGACCGGATCTACGATTATAGCGGCAAAAGAACCGGTTACTTTCTTATAGGCCTTGGTGACCGCATTTTTCAAGGCGTTAAATCTTGTCTGATCGTTTGTTTCATCTTTAAAGCGCAATTCTTCAGCGAAATAATGCTCGACGGTATGTACAAGCATTTCACCGTCATTATCGCTTTTAACTTCGTGTCCCTGGGCAACCAGCCATTCTTTCAGCTGATGACAATTGGTGATGTTTCCGTTGTGGGCGCCGTAAATGTGGGTTTTGCACTTAACTTCGTGAGGTTGGGCGTTTTCTTTGGTAACTACCCCAAAAGTTGCCCAACGAACCTGGCCGCAGAAAATGTGTCCGGCAAGCTTGTCGACTTCAAGATCGTATGCAACTTTGCTGGGAGCCCCAACATCTTTGCGCAGAGTAATGTTTCCCTGATGATCCTGGATTACAGCACCGGTAGAGTCATAGCCTCTATATTCAAGCATTTGCAGCAACCTGCAGGCTGTTTTACCTATTTCGGGGCTGTGTTTTTCGCAAATATAACCAATTACTCCACACATATGTGACCTCTTTTTTGTGAAATTGAAAATTTAATGTCGGTCATTCTATCACAGCGAAGCAGCTGTATCCCAGATTTTTCTCAGCACAAGCATCTTCAATGCCTAAAAACTGATACTTTTTATGCTATAATCTCATTAGAAAAAACAATTCTTTTGATATCGATTACTTGAAGGCTGAGGTTTAATCTATGAGGCATTTATGGCCTTTGCTGGCTACCTTGTTTTTTTCGACCCTTTCCTTTCCTGCGTTCTCTACCAACCTTGATGCAATTCCCTACAAAATCGGGGTTCTATACTGGTCAATGAATATTCCCGGTCAGGTGGCAATGCGAAAAGGCCTTGAATCCAGAGCAGAGAAAATCAACGAACTTGCAGCTATTAATGGCACCCGGCCCGTGAAACTGATCTGCGAAGTTGCCGGAGACGCAGAATCGGGAATTCTGAATCAGATCAGGCAGATGAAGAATTTTATTGCAATGAAGGTTGATCTGATTATCGTTCAGCCAACCGATAATTCGGCCCTTTCAGACTGCCTGATTGAGGCGAATCGTCTTAAAATTCCGGTGGTTGCCTACGACCAATACATTAATCCCGGCCGTTTATCCGCCTATAGAACCTCAGACAATTACCAGGCCGGTTTTCTTGCAGGAGAATACATCGCCTGGAAATTCCAGGGAAAAAAGAATCTGAAACTGGTTCTCGTCGATTATCCCCACGTTTCTTCCACTGTTGAGAGGCTCAATGGTTTTCTTGAAGCACTTTCCACGGCCGGTATCGAGCCTGACATTCTTCAGACGTATCAGGCCGTCGAACCACTCGGAGGCAAAGTAGTTTCAGAAAGGCTACTTAAAGATTTTCCCATAAAAGGAATGATCGACGTGGTTTTCACGGTTAATGACGGAGGCGGACTTAAAATTGCCGAGGCGCTTTTAATGGCCGGAAGAACCGAAATTCTTCATGCAACGGTCGATGGCGACCCCGATTCGGTAAAAAATATTCAAGAAGGAAAAGTTACGGTAATAGATTCGGCGCAGTTCTGTGGTCCGCTCGGTGAAGAAGCTATGCAGGCAGGCTATGATCTTCTACAAGGGAAAAAAGTGCCTTATCATGCTTTGGTGCCAGTTTTCCCGGTGACCAGCGAAACCATGAGCCAGTATCCCGGCTGGGAAGGCCCGATTCCCAAAAAATTGGTCAAGTCCTGGAAAACCATCGGTGATGAGTGGTCTGCAGATTTGAAAATTGTGAAGCCCTGAGAAAGTTTTTTATGCCAGAAAACAATTTAACCAACCATGCAAGTTTGCCACGAAAAGTTCAGTCGCAGAATGTAGATCAAAAAATGGCGCTTTTCATGGGTTTGATGCTACTGGTTCTGATGATTATCGTTCTTGTCGTCTCCAACAACCTGTTCAATCAGCTTCAAAAGGAATACAACAACCGTCTTTCAACCGCTCTGGCATCAACCATCAGTGAGTCAATAACCCGAGTCGCCTTTTCCGGGCGTTTTCACACCAGAAGACTGGTGAAAGAACTTTACA
>CAZTHA010000168.1:0-9067 GCA_964613435.1 uncultured bacterium | reverse complement strand
GCCGATCTAGGCATCGAGGGACTTAGGACCGCCAAGCAGCGTTATAACCCATTCGACTTCGAAAAAAAATATACCTTCTGGTTTAAATGAGACTGTCATTCTCTTGAAATAATGCCGATATTTCTCTGGTGAAGAGAAATAAACAATCGTTGCCAATACACCGCAGGTTCATGCGTATTTTCATGGCCGGTCTTTTCGGGCTCGGCCTGAGCTCTCTTTTTGGCGGTTGCGCTGCCGAATCACCTAATCCATTGGCAGTAGAAAACCTTAACGGCTCTCCGCCAAAACAGGAGAGAGTTTCAATGGAACTTGACGCACGCGGCATAATCAATGGGGTCTATCAGCCTGGCGATGTTATACCATACAGCAAAGATTTTTATCCCATCAGGTACACAGGCCAATGGAAACTTCTTGAAACCGGAACCCGCTCAAACCTTTTTACCATAACTTCCGATGTCGTTGGGGCCAGGGTCGATGTCGTCGCAACCTTGAGCCGAGTGGTCTTTGATTTCTGGGACTATGAATTCTATGATAATCCAGGCAAGGTTAGCTTTTACATAGATGACGTAAACCTGGGAACCTTCGATCTGGCAAGAGCTGCTGCCGGAGATCAGAAAATACTGAATTATCAGGTCGCGACGCAGAAAAACACCGTTGCAACGATTTCAATGGTTCTTGAAGAGGGCAGGGTAGCGATAACCGGCTACCTGATGAATTATCTTGACGAACGCTACCCTTACTGATTCAGCCGCCGCCAACCATGAGCATCAGTTCCAACCGGTCTCCCTCTTTAAGCAGTTGAGTGTGAGACGCTCTAGTTCCATTACAAACCACCTGTACAAAGCTCAAATGGCCTTTGTCTATGTGTTCGAGGGTCTCAAGAAAAACTTTTACCGTAGCTTTGTCTTTTACTTCAAAAGACTGCTTTTTTTTGTATGGCCCGGGATTTATTGCGCCAACGAATTCAACATTTATTTTCATTATTTGCTCCTGAGTTTTTCAGAACGACAACGCAAGCAATTAAGAGAGGCTTCAATCTTTGTTTTAAAGAATTCCTGCTGCCAGACATCGAAATAGACCAGATTGCTATCGGCGGTTTTTTCCATCAAATATTTGATACCGGCCGCAGCACTTATCGAGGCTATAGATGCGACAATCGATGCAATGATGCCAGAATTATTAACCGTGGGAAAATTTTCTCCAGGGTCTTCATCGGGTATAAAACAGCCTAGACAGGCGGTTTTGGTTGGCACAATCAACATAGATTGGCCACTTGATGCGGTTACGCCGCTAAAAACCCATGGTATACCCAATTTCAAACTCATATCATTGATTAAAAATCTGGTTGGAAAATTGTCTGAAGCATCGAAAAGCAAATCTGAATCCTTGAACAATTCAACGAAGTTTTCCTGGGAAACTTTTTCGAAAAATGCCTCAACGGCGACATCGGAGTTAATCTTGGTCAAGCGCCGTGCAGCTCTGATGGCTTTCGGATGCCCGATATCCCTTTCGGTAAAAAGCATCTGACGCTGCAGGTTCGACAACTCAACCCGATCCTGGTCGGCAAGAATAATTCGGCCGACTCCGGCCCGGCAGAGTATGTTTGCAAGATTGCTACCTAGAGCACCGACGCCAATAATACCGACTTTGCTCTGACCAAGCCTGATTTGCCCGTTACGGCCAATGGGTTTGAAGAGAATCTGCTTTTCATAACGGGCTAAATCAACCATGATTAAATCAGACCACCTCTATAGTTTCTTCGCCTTCTATCTCGACTCGCATGCCTTTCTTAACCTTGCGGCGCTTGCGTGATTCGATTTCTCCATCAACTTTAACCAGGCCGTTTTCAACCATCAATTTGGCCTGGCCACCAGTCGGGGTAATGCCAAGAAGTTTGATAAGCTTTATCAACTCAATATAATCGCCGTCTAACTCAAATTTTGTCGTCATTTTATTTTCCTGTCGCTGAAGTCTCGGCTTTTTTTTCTTCGCGTTTGACTCCAATTTTTTTCATGATCTTCTGGAAAATCTGCGCATTGTAGACTTTCCATTTCATTTCCCGGAATTCATGGTCCTCACCACCAGAAAGGAAACCAATGGGAATTTCAAAACCTCCGGCGGTTTTCTTGCCCCCGCCAAAGTGCCTGCCGGCAGGGTCTTTGCCAAAAACATCCTTCAAGAATTCATCAGGGTCTACGGTAATTTTTGAAGTGCGCATCGACCCGGTCAGCAATTCGCCTTCGGTATCATTTCCGGAGATAACCCCAAAAACAATTGCTGTGTGCACGTTTTCTTCGGTCAGAAGAAAATCCGCAGCCTGAGGAATTGCATCCCGGTCTTCGCAACGCAAATAACCGATTCCGGCTATTGAATAGCCTTCTTTATTGGCCCGATTGGCCAGGGATTTCTGGATAATTTCCATGGTCTGTTTCGATCTGGCCTGACGGGTAATCTGGGCGAGAAGATCACTGTCGACAAATTTGCTCAAATAAGAGGCGGCTTGAAAATCCTCTGGGCCGGCGGTTATGAAACCCATAGTGTCGGTTTTAATGCCATGCATCAGGGCGGTTGCAACCATTACATGTTCTTTTTTTGATTTTTCAAGGGTTAACAGGCCTTCTTCAAAGTAGTCGGCAAAAATCGTGGCAGTTGCCCCTACTTTGCGAATATCTTTAAACCTGGGTGAAAGCCTTTCCTGACTTTCATGATGATCGACAACTATCAATTCGGGTATTCCCTTGGCCTGGATGCCGTCGACAATAGGGCCGGCCGTCGTTCCCTGGTTGTCGACAAACACACAACCCTGGTAAGAATTTAGATCAAAAGAGGGGTCCCATTTGCGCATTTCAATATCAAGAAGCTTTACTAGAGCGATATTCTCTGGATGGCTTATTTGACCGGCATAAACAATATCGACTTCTATGCCGAACGTTGCCGATATGATCTTATAGGCGAAGCCGGTCGAAATAGCGTCAGGATCAGGGTAATTCTGAATTACGACAATATGTCGCTGTCCTCTGCATTCTTCAAGCACTTTTCTCAGTTCAAGCATTCGATTTTCCTGACAGCTGACTTCTTCAGTTCTTATCAGAGGTTCTTTTGTCGCCTCAACCTGATTTTCTTTCATGGTAAATTCCTTGTGGTTTAATCTGCTAATGATATCACAAAAAAAGATATCTGTTATCAGTCAAATGGTTCAATGTGAACAAGCACGTCGACTATGCCAGGACCTTCTTCGAGAAGTTTTCGTTTTGCGTGTCCGGCAATTTCATGGCCACGAGTTACCGAAAGGGTACCATCAACCTGAACATGCAGATCAACCTGCAGACCGGGCCCGAGGAATCTCGATCTGAGCGCGTGCACTGATCTCACTCCCTCGACACCGAGAACGATATTCTGAATTTCTTCAAGCTCTGCGGCTGTCGCCCCCTGATCCGCAAGTTCCTGAACCGCCGGACGGGTTATTTGGTAGGCCGCCTGAACAATGAACAGGCCTACTGCGAATGCAGCCAATGGATCAAGAATTGCCAGAGCCGGGTTGTAAAGAGCAAAAGAAATGGCAATGGCAACCGCAACCGAAGAAAGAGAATCGGTGCGATGATGCCAGGCGTTTGCCATCATCGCCGGAGATTTGAGCCTCTCTGCCACACGTTTTGTCCAATGATATAGGATCTCCTTAACGACAATTGAAATTATAGCAACAATCAAAGTCGCTTTTAGAGGTACGACATACTGGCCGGTCTTGAATTTTTCAAATGCCTGATAACAAAGGCCCATACCTGCAAGAGCGAGCACAATTCCAATAAGTACTGCAACCATGGTTTCGATGCGGCGATGACCGTATGGGTGACATTCGTCGGGTGGCTCGTTCCAATATTTCAAGCCTACCAGCACTGCGATATCGGTGCTGCAGTCTGAAAGGCTATGAATACCGTCGGCGATAACCGATTGACTGTTGCCAATGTAGCCGGCAAAAATCTTAATTATTGTCAGAAAGATATTTATCAGCATTCCAGCAAGGGTAACTGTTTTTATTTCGCGATTTTCAATAGCCGAAGATTCAATTTTGTTCATATTTTTGACCGAAACTGTATGTTAGGATAAAATTAGATTCTAACATTAACCTTTAGTGTCAGCCAAATAATTGCAAAGGAAAAGATTTATGAGCAGAATTTGTCACGCCTGCCATCAGCAGTTAAAGATCGAAACAATGCAGGGGCAGCAGGTTGACCGTTGTCCGAAATGCGAAGGAATCTTTTTCGACAAGGGTGAACTTGGGTCGATTGTTCATCTGGTCAAGCTATATCAAGGTCTAAAACTCGAAGAGGAAGACATCGATTCGGTGCCAGTCGCCGAACATCGGCGAATTGTCTTGTGCCCTGAGGATGGAACCGCCATGGAACCCAAAGACATCATGGGTCTGACTATAGATCATTGTTTCGAATGTGATGGAATTTGGCTTGATTCAGGTGAAATAGCCGCTTTAAAGTTGGCTGAAAACCATATTAGGCAAAATTTGCATCTTTATATTCGACTGGGTGAATAAAATGAAATTTCTAAATAAAAAAATGCTGCTGGTAATAAACAGAATGTCGATTGATCTCGCTGGAGGCAGCACCAACAGTGTCAGCAATGTTCGCCCTGGCATGAATCTAGGCTTTGTCGAACAGATCTTTCATAATACGGTTTTTGGCCAGCCGCTATATCCGGATATTTATCATCAGGCAGCTGCCTATATGTTTCACATCATCAAAAATCATGCATTTATCGATGGCAACAAAAGAACCGGACTGGCAGCCGCGATAACTTTTCTCGGGATAAATGGCAAGGTTTTTGCCCCCTTCGACGAAGACAGCGTTTTTGATTTCGTCATTGAAATCGCCGCCGGGCCAAACGATCCTGATCTGATAATCGGTAAGATCGCGGTTTGGCTGAAAACCCTTTGTCTTAGCTAAATATCAGCTTCTTGAATACCAGGCAGCATCGAGACAAGCGACAAGATGCATTAGCCAACCGAGCAGAAAAACCCAAAGAATGATGTCGGTTACGAAGAAAAAGGCTGCGGCGAAGGGACGGCCTTGAATAAGTTGCCCAAGGCCTGGAATAAAAAAACTGCACAATGCGGCGATCACGTTGCCTGAAGAACCCTGTCCTGCCATCTTTCATCGCTCCTGTATTCCGAATTTTTATTAAAATATCGCTTAACAAATAATACTACAAGAAAATATTTGTTCCGGTTCAAATTTCTTAAAAACTGGAATCTCGGTTTTCACTATGCTACAATCGCCATAAATTTATGTTTGCATTATTTTACATTAATCGAGGCACATGATGACTATTGAAGAAACCGGCAAAGCGTCCAATTTTATCCGTGATATAATTGAAGAAGACCTGAAATCTGGCAAGCATGACCAGGTGATCACCCGTTTTCCACCAGAACCCAACGGGTATCTGCACATCGGTCACGCCAAATCAATCTGCCTGAATTTTGGTCTGGCAAAAATGTACAACGGGCGCTGTCATCTGAGATTCGATGATACAAATCCAACCAAGGAAGAACAGGAATACATTGATTCCATCAAGGCTGACGTGCGTTGGATCGGCTTTGACTGGGGTGAGAACGAATTTTATGCCTCGGATTATTTCGAACAGCTTTATGAATGGGCCATTCTTCTTGTAAAAGATGGTAAAGCCTATGTTGATGACCAGACCGCTGACCAAATCAGAGAAAACCGCGGCACCCTGACTGAACCCGGAAAAAATTCACCTTTTAGAGACCGAAGCATTGAAGAAAATCTCGATCTTTTTGAACGAATGCGTAAAGGCGAATTTCAAAATGGGGAAAAGGTTTTGCGCGCCAAAATTGACATGGCCTCACCCAACATCAACATGCGCGACCCGGTATTGTATCGTATCCTGCATGCTGCTCACCCAAGAACCGGTGACAAGTGGTGTATTTACCCAATGTACGACTTTACCCATGGGCAGTCAGACGCGATTGAACACATCACCCATTCGATCTGTACTCTTGAATTCCAGGACCATCGGCCCTTGTATGACTGGTTCGTTGAAAATATACCGGTCCCTGCCGAACCTCATCAATATGAATTTGCACGCCTGGCCCTTACTTTTACCGTAATGTCAAAGCGCAAGCTGTTGCGTCTGGTGAAAGAAAACCATGTTAATGGCTGGGATGACCCGCGCATGCCGACAATTTCGGGAATGCGCCGGCGTGGCTATCCTGCTGCCGCCATTCGCGATTTCTGTGAACGAATCGGCGTTGCCAAGGCCAACAGTACCGTAGACTTTGCTCTTCTCGAAAATTGCGTGCGCGAAAATCTCAATCGAAACGCTCTAAGATTTATGGCGGTTACCAGACCTCTAAAGATCGTTGTCACTAATTATCCAGAGGACCAGGTCGAATGGTTCGCGGCCGAAAACAACCCTGAAGATCCTGAAGCCGGTACCAGAAAAGTTCCTTTTACCCGAGAACTTTACATCGAACAGGAAGACTTCATGGAAAACCCACCGAAAAAGTATTTCCGCTTGTTCCCGGGCAACGAAGTTCGCTTGAAACATTCTTACTACATCACCTGCAACGAAGTGATCAAAAACGCCGATGGCAGCATCAAAGAACTTCATTGCACCTATGACCCTGAAAGCAGGGGCGGATCAACTCCTGATGGACGCAGAATTAAAGGAACTCTACACTGGGTCTCAGCTACAGAAGGCAAAAAGGCAGAGATCAGACTTTATGACCATCTTTTCAACACTGCCAATCCCGACAAGGTTGAAGATGGGAAAGATTTTCTCGACAACATCAGCAGTGATTCCCTTGAAATCCTGAATGATTCGGTAGTTGAACCGGAACTTGCAAAGGTTGCACCCGGCACCCAGATGCAGTTTCTAAGAATGGGATATTTCGTTGCCGACCTCGATCATACTGAAGAAAAGCCGGTTTTCAACCGGACGGTAAGTCTGAAAGACGGCTGGGCCAAGGTTCAGAGAAATCAATAAAACATTGGTTTTAAAAGCAAACCGTTTCTTCCGCTTGAGTGCGAAGAAACGGTTTTTTATATTATAATTTAGCCTGGTCCGGGGCGGTGGCAAGGGTTATTGCCTGGCTTAAATCAGCTAGTCGGAAAGGTTTTTTCAAAAAACCACTTATGCCCATTTCCATAATTTCATCAAGATCCTCGTGGTTAACAGATCCAGAAACAACTATGATTCCACAGTCTGATCTGATTTTTTTAAGTTCGGCAACTGCTGTTTTGCCGTTCATCTCAGGCATCATCATGTCGAGAATAACCAGAGAAATATCGTTCGAATCTTGACGGAAAACCTCAACCGCTTCAATTCCGTTTTTTGCCAGAACGACCTCAAAACCCATTATTTTTAGCATTTCCCCAACCAAAACTCTAATGACTTCTTCGTCGTCGACCAGAAGAATTTTTCCCGAGCCTCGAATTAGTTGCACCGTATTTTCTGCAATCTCTGGGTTTGAATCGGCGACCGGCAAAAATACCTTGAAAATAGTTCCTTTGCCAGTTTCACTTGCCAGGGTTATAGCCCCACCATGAACCTTTACGGCACCATATACCATTGCAAGTCCAAGTCCGGTTCCTTTTCCATGGGCTTTGGTTGTGAAAAACGGTTCGAAAATTCGATCCTGAAGTTCGTGCGGTATGCCTGCTCCAGTGTCTTTAACGCAAACCTCGATAAATCTGCCCGGAACAATATCGAATTTGCTGAATTTTCTGTTAGTCTCATCGAAAACTAGATTTCTCAATGAAATTTCCAGAATTCCGCCATTGGGCATTGCATGGCTGGCATTGATGCCAAGGTTCATTATTACACTCTGCAAAAGTGTTTCATCGCCTAAAACCATGGTGTTTTCAGCGTTGTTTTCAAAAGATGTCGAAATTCTTGGATCAAAAGTTCGCTTGAAAATTTCACATGAATCGCTAATGATTGTTTTCAGGTCGACTGGTTTTTTCTTGTGTTCCTGTTTCCTGGCAAAGGTTAAAAGTTTTTTGGTCAAATCGGCAGCCTTGCAGGTGGTTGAAATAATCATTTCAACAAACTTTCGATGTTTTTCTGAATCAGATGGAATATTTTGAAGTAATTCGGCCGCGTTCAGAATTGCCGAGAGAAGATTGTTAAAATCATGGGCCACCCCGCCGGCAAGTTGCCCGATTGCATCCATCTTTTGGGCCTGCAAAAGCTGTTCTTGAAGCTCTGCTTTTTCATTTTCTGAAACAATTTTACCGGTTATGTCGTTAAAAAAAGAGCAGATTAAAGAACTTTTGCCCTGTTCATTCATGGATATTGGAAATTTGCTGATATCCCAGAAAGAGGGCTTTTGAGAACCAGAAAACACTTCAAGTTTTTCCTGTAAGTATTCATTCCCGGCAAAAGCCTGCTTTTCCATATCGTTCAGCCTGTCGATGCATCGTTGATCATTTATGGACCGATGCAGGCTGTTGACGTTCAATGCTGATTCAGAATTGGGAAAAAACATTACGGTTTCTCTGCTGGAATTTGCAATAGATCCATCCGCTCTGCTGATAACCATCCCCATCGGGGCGTGTGCCAGGATTCCCTGAAGCTGGCTTGCCAGGTCGCGAATACTTTTTCCGAAAAAGCTGCTGAGTTTATAGGCAGCGAAAATCGATAAAAAAGTCAGAATGACAATTAGAAAAAGAAGCTTTGATAAAACAGCCGTTTTACTTTTCTGCATATCAGTAAAATCAATTCCTATTCTAACAATGCCGAGAATTTCATCATCAACGCCACCTCTAAAGGGGATCAGGATTTCGTTGATGATCTGACCTGTTAATTTTTTTTCGAAAATTACAGCTGCCGACGAATTGATGCAGAGGTCTTTTTCAGCTCTGGCGGCCTCAGAAAGAGGTAAATCATTTAAAGAAGCATCGCTATGGGCAAAAACCTTGTTGTCGATTGATTCAACCGAGATATATGCCAGGCATTTTACTTTGCTGTAAAGTTCTGTTTTTGATAGCCCGGTTTGAAGAATGTCAGAAAGGATCAATACCTTTTTTTGCTG
>CAZTHA010000167.1:0-9135 GCA_964613435.1 uncultured bacterium | reverse complement strand
CAGCCGCCAATAACGTATTCGTCTTTGCTTTCAATCTTATGAAGAACATGTTTTTGCGGGTCGGCAGGAATAGATGGGTGCTTGCTTGCGCCCAGGCCTCGACAGCAGGGATAAAAAATGGCCGCATCCTGGAAAGGAAGCTCGAAATCCGGCCCCGTTCTGCCGCCGTAGCCATGCAGAACGACGAAACCTCTTTTGGGCAACCCCATGGCCGGCAGGGTAAGCCAGCCATAGATCTTCATGTTTCCGGTCGAACGATATTCAAGTTCAAAGACTCTGATGTTTCCTCTCAAGCCGGCATCAAAAATCTTCGGCCGCGGCGAAAGGTCAAGAATCCTGTTGAAGCGGGCCTGCCAGAAATCGTTAAAATCATCGGGCTTTGCTTCTATTTTCAGCTTTAAAAGCTGTTCCAGAGATTTTTCTGATTTTTGCATGATTTTTTGTAAAAGGTCGTTAACAATGAACTTGAAAATTTTCTGATTATGAATATAGCTTGATGGTAATTTAACATAATTGATCGACCGGCAGAGGGAAAAATGAAAAAAGTATTGCTTTTTGTACTGTTTATGTCGCTGCAGGCGGCGATGGCAGCTATTCCGCACCCCGCAAAATACGACTGGGGCACGCTTGAAGTTCCGGAAAACTATTCTTTTTCGTCCGGACAGAAACTAAATATTTACTGGGAAAAGCTTAAATCCAGTTCGTCGGCGCCTCAAGCGATTGTGCTGATCAATGGCGGTCCGGGCATGACCAATGACAGCTTTCACCAGGCAACCAACTCTGGTTATAAACACGACTGGTTCGAACCCTTGCGTACACATTTCGACATCTATTACTTCGATCAGCGCGGAACCGGAAATTCCAGTCCGGTTAACTATACCAACATGAGTGGCAGAAACTACCGCAGCTACACTTCATCTGATATTGCCCGTGATATCGAAGAAATAAGAAAAAACGTCATTAAAAAGAAAAAAATCGCCGTTCTCGGTGAATCATACGGCGGCATGGTCGCGCTACGCTATGCAACCATGTTTCCCGACTCCGTTTCCAAGCTGGTTATTCATGATTCTTCACCAAGCAATGCCTATTTTACCCAGATGCACATCAATTTCTCCAATGGACTCAGTGCTCTTGATAAAAAGTTCCCTGGTGTCAAATCCAACATGATTACCTCAGTAAGCATGTTCGACAACGGCCAGGTGACCAATGCCTACGGCTACAGCCTCAGTGGTAATGATTTTTTGACCCTTTGCCTGAGCTACACCTATAGCTATCGTGGTCAATATATCATGGCGCTGATGGCCGCCCAAATCGTGGCAGAAGGAAGATCGGACATTCTCGATGCAATTCTGGCCCCGGCAACGCGAATGCGTGCCCGGACCATTTCGCGAAACCGTGCTTCATACAGTTCCCTGCCGGCTATTCTGGCTTTGGTTCAAACAACCGAAATGCTTGACGAAGGGGCGGCAAACGGTGCTTCAGACAGTGCCCCATGGACCAAAGCCTGGAACATGGAAAGAATCATTCAGCCAAGAATCGATTTTAGAAAGGATTTCGGCCTGAATTTCTTTGCCGGCTACAATGTTATCAGCCAGCTTGGCAAAATAACCGCTCCGGCTCTCATAGTTGTCGGCGAGACAGATTTTATTTGTCCGCCTGCCTATGCCCAGATCATGAAAGATGGCATTCCCGACTGTCGTTTGCTCATCGCCGAAAATGCGGCCCATGGCGGTTTCATCGAACAGCATGAATTCGTTCTTGGCAAGATAAGAGGGTTTCTGCTCAACGAACGATCCTTCGTTGAAAAACCTCGCGAAATTGAACCGCTACGCAGCATGGAACAGGCAACCGAAGTCTGGCTCGAAGGTGTTTACCGACTTGGTTTGCCCGCAGAATTTCTCAAGTAAAATTTCCTCCCCCAAACCAGGTTAAAATCTGTATAATTTTACGAATAGCCTGAAGTTTTGGGAGGTTTTGTTTTGAAAAAGAATTTATTCTCGTTTTTGCTGATTGTTTTGGCATTTGCTCTGGTGAACGTTAGCCTGTTGGCTTCGGTCGAGCAGGTCGCCAGAAACACCGTCGCCCAGGAAATAAAGGCTGCTTTGTCGGGCAAGTCAGAATTTGCACGAAAAGTCGGGCACTATTCTGATTTTTATCGCGAATTGCTTAAAGTTTGGAAGAGATCATCAGAAGTTGGCCAGGCCAAACCTTTGCTTTTCAACGGAAAAGTCGTGAAAATTCTCGTTCCACTTAATTTGAGCGCTGAGAAGATCGGCGGTTTTTTTCAGACTTCTGCTGATGGCCGAAAAATAATTTCTTACCTGCCCTGGAACTCTTCTTTCGAGCCATTGTTCGTTATTGACCGCCAGAAATGGGAAAAAGCTGTAAGCGCTGATCAGATCGAAGAACTCAAAGAACTCGTTCCCTTGAAAGATGGCTATAGCGCTGGTGTTCCCGTTGAAAAATCTGATCTTACCGATCTTTTTCTCATCGATTACGTCGATCAGCTTCCATGTAAAACCCAGGAAGAACGCGAAGAATACACCAGCAGGAACGGTTTGAAAGCCACCTTGGGCCGCCGAACCGGTTCTTCCAAATGTCTCTCTTATTCGGCCAGTCTGGCCAGTGACTGGTGGAACATTGCTCAGGGCAACAAAATCGGTAAATTCGATTCATTCGTGAACGGAGCCCGTGAATACGGCATGAATCCGCGCATTGTCGAAAGCCTCTATTTCACCCAGCCGAAATGCCCCTATGCTTTCTTGAAAGAAACCGGCCTGGACCGGGTTACCGGTGAAAAGATTCCATATTCGCCCAAAAATTATGCTTTCATCATGAGTTCCTTGAAGTTGCCGGCTAAGGTAAAAGACCCGTTGAAGACGAATGTGGTCTATGATCTGCCGAGCAACTGTTTTGGCATGGATCTGCCCTATGATAATTCATTCAATAAAAGTAATGGTAAAGTTGAAAAGATCCGTGAAGACCTGAAAAAATACGGCATCATGTATGCTCAGCACACCTCGCGGCTCTTCAGTGACAAGGTCTCACTGACCCTGCAGGGCGTTCATGCCGTTAACATCGTTGGCACGGCCAAACTTAAGGGTGAGCCGGTCGTTATTTATTATGAAACCTTTGGCAAAAACCATCGCGATTATCTTGAAGACAGCTTTTATGGCCCGGCTTTGCGTGCCTTTCCGGTAAAATTCTTTTATCAGGGCATCGTTTTTCCGCATCGGATAATCGCTGATGTTGATGCCGGTCGTAACCAGGCAATCGTCAGTTTTAAAACCGCAGCCGGTAAAAAACTCGCCCCTGAAAAACTGCAGATTCTCTTGAATGGCAAGGAAATCAAGACCAGGGCTGCCTCAAGAATCGAGATTCCCTTGTCTGCGGGTCTGAATCGCCTTACTCTGAAGTTTGCCAGAAAATACTTTTACACTCCCGAAGAACCAGATGGTTACACGCGTAATTACCTGATCAAGGATGGGAAAGTTCTGGAAACTGCCCATTTCGAAGCTGTTTTGCGCTCTTATGCCGATCGAAAAGCCGGGCTTTTCAAAAAAATATTTGGAAAAAGCGACAGCTATACCGATTATCTCAAAGCGCGTGCTGAAGGCCTAACTCTGGAGCTTAAAAAGCAACTGTCTGCTCTAAGAAACGACGTTGTTCTGATCAAGGCCCTGTCAGAACAGGTCGCGCGCAGCAAAGTCCTTGCGGCATCCGATCTCGCCGATCTGCTCAAAGAAATCCGGAAATTTCACAATATTAATAACTGATTACTGAAAAAAATTTGCTTCGGCCGGAATTTGCAATATAATGTTGCTTTGATGCCGAAGCATTTTTTTTGAGAGTTGAGGAAATTTTGATGAAAAAAGTTGTGATCTTTGCATTTCAGGGTGAATTGATGTGTTTTGCCCATGCCCTGTTGAATGCGCTCGATCTTAAAAAGGCCGGTTTTGAAGTTAAACTGGTGATTGAGGGATCAGCTACCGCCCTGATCGGCTCCCTTGGAGCAAAAGAAACTCCTTTTCACAAACAGTATAGTGCTGTTATTGAAGAGGGTATTCTGGCTGGGGTTTGTAAGGCCTGTGCCGGAAAAATGGACAGCCTTTTCGAAGCAGAAAAACAGAATCTGCCCCTGTTAAGCGAAATGCATGGTCACCCAGGCTTTTCCAAGTGGCTTAAAGAGGGTTATGAAATAATCAGTATGTAAATTCGATTAAAAAAAACGCTCTGTGCTTTCATAATCATGCACAGAGCGTTTTGCTTTTAACCGAGCCAGAAATTTTCCGGGGTTTGGCCGGCGAAAACCCCATGGTATTTGCCAGGACTTTCGCAACGTTGAAAGATGAATTGACATATTGGCGTACCCGGAATCAGCTTCAATGCGATCGGTCCGAAATTTGAGATCTCAAGAACCTGGTGATTGCTGATACCAGGCTGCATGAAAGATGCTGAAATATGTACCAGCAAGCCTACCCGGGCGAAGCGACTGCGACCTTCGAGCCAGCCCGATAGGCCGTTGCCGAGGCTCACTTTTTCCTGGGTGATGCCCAGCACAGTTTGGCCGGGTTGAATGGTCAATGTTCCACCATCGGGAACCAGAATTCCCTTGGTTGCAGCTTTGAAATCCATGTCATCGGTCATGCTCAGTTCATTCGGCAGGTGCACGAAAACACGAAAGGCGTGGGAAAGGTGCAGGTCGACGCTGGCCGGGCCAAGCATCTTTTCGTTAAAGGGCTCGATAAGTATGTTGCCCTTTTTAATTTCTTCAAGGATGGCTTCTTTGCCAAGAATGCTCATCGATTCCTCCAGAAAACAAAATTTGGAAAAAAATTATACCACCTAATCTTCGGCAAAAACACTCTTTATTTGTGTTTTCCGATGAATGCGCGGGCAATTTTGGCGGCGATTTCTCCGCCGGGGACGACCAAACCGATGGCGTCGGCACCGATATCGAAAAGACTCGCCTCTGACAGGAATTCTCCTTCGTTGCTCTTGCCCAATACGCGTCCTTCGCTTACTTTGCCGGTTATGGCATCTATTTCAAAAACCACGTGCTGATTCTTGGCTTCCCAGGTGTATTCATAGACATAAACCGGGCGAAAGCACAGATTGAGTTTTTCGATTTTCAGGCTTTGGGTTATGATTTCAATCGCCTTCAGCGGCTTCATTGTGTCGAAAATCATGTCTCTGACAAGTATCGAAGCCTTTACCTTGGCCGGAACCGGCGTAAAGTCAGAATTTACAATTTCCTCGACTGAGGCGATTCGCGAAAATCGGCTGTTGCCGATCTCTTTGAAATCACGATTCTCGCCGGTAACTGCGTCGATAAAAAGCTCGTTGTTTTTACGAATGACACATCTTTCGTCGATGTTTACGAAAGCTTTGCCGTTATCGGCCTTGAAATACTGATCACCGATTTTCAGTTCGCAGACGTTTTCATCAAGATCGAGATGAACTGATTTTTCTCTGACATAGTCGACCCTTGCCTCGCATACCATGTGCCAGAAAGGCTCGTAGCGAGCTTCTGATCTGGTCAGTTTTATCTCTTCCGGTTTGGGGCGATAAATGAGTCGCGAAAAGAAGCTGATACCGCGATGTTTGTTCTCTTCGGCAATTTTATCCGCCTTTTCCGGGACGATTAGCGGCGAAAGCGCGATAAAACCTTTCTCGCCGATCATCAGTTGGCAGGCGCCCTGTTCCGGTGAATCTTCATCTTCAGCAGATAAATGGAACTGGCGACGGCATTGCTCTCGCAAAAGTTCGATGATCGAAGCTGCAACCCTCGATTTGAGATCATTGCGATTCGCGAAAACCGGCAGGGCAAACAGCTTGCTCAAGCGCTGATAGGCGATCCAGGCGACGGTTTTGGCGGCTTCTTCTCTGGTCGATCGGTTCTGAAGCAGGGGCAAAACCAGATCCATGAAGCCCTTGCCCTTGATATGCCTGATGGCGTGACAGGCCGCTTTTATCGAATCGGGGTTTTCGCTTTGATTCAGCATGCTGAACAGGTATTTTCTTGCCTCTTCAGGATTGATCCTGGCAATGGCAGCCGCGGCAACCGATCTAACCCGGTGGGAAGGGTGCGAAAGCATCTGCGCCAGAATCGAAATGGTTTCAGGGGTTTCCAGGGCTTCGAGGCCCTCGATGGTGTTGGCGACGATACGGTCATCGCTGTAAGTCAAAAAAGCTTTAAGTAAAGGTATCTGCTGCGGGTCCGGGTAAACTCGCGGCAGGTTCTTCACCAGCCAGCTGATATGCTTGGGGTCTGTACAGCGATCGAGATACTTTTCCAGGGCTATTTTGAATTTTTTGTCTTTCAGTTTGGTGGCCCATTCCAGGTCACGCATGTTGATCCGCGATTCATTGCCCTGGGCAAGCTTTTTAAGCACCAGTTCGCCCACGGCTTTCTGCTCATGGCTGGAAACCGCCTGCGAGATTATACTGCTGGCAATGTCGGCGATGTGGGGCGGGGCGTTTTCCGCGAGATCGATGAGCTGGTCAATTACTTTTTCTTCGAGATCAGCCTCGTCGAAGACCGCAAAAAAAGCCAGCCCACGTAATTGCTCATCCTGTTTGTCAGAACTCAAAAAGGCAAGATTTACCGAATAATCATCCATTTTTTACCTGCCTGTTCAATCGAAAATTTCTTCAGAAATTCCAAGACGGTCCGCCATTCTTTTCAGTTTTTCAAAGCGGGTCAGATCGATTTCGTTCTCATTGTCGGTGGTATTTTTCAAATCCTGATACCGTTCGATAAGAGCCCGTTTATGAATCTGATAAACGTATTTTTCATCAACCGCTAAGGCCTGGCGAATCTTGAGCATGGTTTCCGATTCTTCTTCAGTTACGATATCATCTTCAATGACGTTTTCAACCAAAGTCCAGTAAACCATGTTGCGTGCCATTTCCACTTCTTCCTGGCTGGGCTCGATATAGCCGATGATCGCGTTGAGAACTTTCTGCTCCTCTTCGTCGATTTTCAGATCATCGCGGGTAACCATAAAAAAGCACTCAGCAATGAAGCGCGTGACAAATTCTTTGCCCACACCCCAGTCAGAAAGCTTCCAGACCTCTTCGCCCTTGATGATCGCGACCTGAATTTCAACTGGCGATTTCTGGAAATAGATTCTCCGCTGATCGATTTCGCAAAAAGGCGCAAAACCATCTTCGACCAGTTCTGATTCGCTGGTGGCAGCACCGGAATAGCCAAAAATCTGCTGCTTGCGTTTGCTATCCTTAAAAATGCTCATAAGGGCGGCCCAAAAGCCGGTTTCCCTGGGAAGTTCATTGATCCTGGCGTGGTATCTCTCTGCGTAGTCGCTTAAAAGCCTTACTCTTGAGGCAAACATTGGAGCTCCTCATCATTGACAATTTTTTTCAAACTAACACAATCAAGGCGTTTAATTCAATGCCATTCTGGAAAGTTCACTTTTAATACAAGGCACTGGAAATAAGCATCGCGATATGTAAGAATGTCAAAGAATCACTTTTTCCTGGAGGGCTGATGAATCAGTATTTACTGTTGCTGGGACCCACACTCGGATTTGTTCTAGGCGTCTTTTTTACATGGTTTCTCATGTATTCGCGCATGCGCCAGGTCGAGAAAAATGCTGATGCAGAAAAAAAGCAGCTTGAAGCCAGGCTCGACAAGTCGGTTGAGAACGAGAATCAGCTCGCTGTCGCCAGAAACCGGGTTGAAGAAGCGCAAAGCAGCATTGAAATGCTGAAAAAGCAGATTGAAGAAAAAGTTGTCAGCCTTAATCAGGAAGTTGAAAAGCGACTCGTTCTGGAAGAAAAGAATAAAAAAATTGAAATTCTTGAAAAGCTGATCGAAGACCTGAAAAAGTTCGAACACGAGGCCATACAGCTGCGCGAAAAGAATCAAAGCCTTGAAGCTCTGGTTGCGGAACGAAATGATTCGCTTAAAGACCTGCAGCAAAGGCTTGACGCCGCTGAACAGAGTTTGAAAAGTTCTTTGGAAAAGAATGACGAGGTTAATGAACGCGTTAAAGAACTGGCGGTCTTTCGAGAACGCTCGCGAAAGCTTGAAGATGAGAATTGTAATCTGCTAAAAGAAAACGAGCAGCTTCGCAATATTGAATCACAGCTTCGTCAGATCAGCGAAATCAAGGAAATGTACAGCCGCACCGTTGAAGAAAACCAGAGCTTCCGTAATCAGGATATCGCCAGGCATTTCGTGCAAATCAAACAGGGGCTTCAGCAAAGTATCAAGGCCTATAACCGTATGCTGCACCTGGTAAACAACCCCCTGCTCGAAGACGACAGCATCATCGAAATCGAAAACGACAGCCTGGGGCAAAGCGAAGAAGAAATGCTTGCCGGCCTTGAAGCGGATACCGCTGAACTTGAAAAAATGGATGGAGTGAAAAAATGATCAGAAAACTTTCGTTGTGCCTCATCGGCCTATTTTGTGCAATTATACCCGTAAACGCCGATTCGGTCGACATCTTTTATGGTCCACAAGGTGGCTTCAGCCCGATCAACAATCAGCGCACGCTTCAATTTCCTGATGGCAGTCGGAAAAAAGCTACTCTGGCCAATTCCCTCATTTACCGACTTCATTCTCTTGAGCCCGGCAGCACAGTCAAGATTGCCATGTACTCGATGAGCGATTATCAAAGCCTCGATACCATGATTGAAGTTTGTCGTGAGAAAAATATTGAATTTAAACTTTTGTTGGATGGTGCCGCAACCTGGTCAGCGGCCAGTCGCGACAAAATCGTTGATCGGGTGAAAAAAGCCCGCGAGCAGGCCTGGGCTGAAAAAAAACCTTTCGCATTTCAGATCGCGATTACAACCGCCGAAGCCATGCGCCGCAATGGCCGCGAAGCTACTCTGGATGATGGCAAACTTATCTGGGGCACCATGCACGAAAAATTCGGTATTTTTTATCGTCCGGGCAATCCGGTGCCCCATTCAGCCTTCAATGGCAGTGCTAATATTTCAGTTACTTCCGATAAAATTTATGCCGAAAATCGGGTGTTTTTCGATGACCAGCCGGCGGTGGCGCGTCAGCTGCAGGAGGAATTTGCCCGCCTTTGGAACGAATATTCCATAGTCATTCTCGGCCCCGGCACTCCTGAAAAATATGTAATATTCGTTCCAAAG
>CAZTHA010000166.1:0-9150 GCA_964613435.1 uncultured bacterium | reverse complement strand
GAAAAAAGGCGCGCCACGCCGGCCGGTAACCTTTTCGAACTCAACTTCGGCTGCTTCAATTTCAGCCCGAATCTTACCGGCACTGAAACTTTTCATGTCGGGGTGATTCATGCTGTGATTGGCAATTTCGTGGCCCCGGGCCAGCAGTTCGCGCACCTTTTCGGGATATTTTCCGGCAAAACGGCCGGTAAGAAAAAAGGTACAACGAATATTCCTTTCGGCCAGACATGAAACGATCTGGTCGAAGCCATCGTCATCGGCTCCGCCGTCAAAGGTAAGAAAGACCTGCCCGCCGCGATCATCTGGTAATTTAAGTGGCGCTTCACAAGCATCAATTTGAGCCCCTTGCCGGACCTTTTTTCCTGCAAGTTTAGCCGCAGTTTGATATTCCAAACTTTTGGCCCGAATCGCTTCAACCTTTTTTCGGTCTGGCGGCTCTTTTTCAGGAGCGATAACCGGCAGCTTAATCGAACAACTTGATGCCCCTTTAATCCCGTCAACGCGCTTCAACATTTCTATCGCCGAAGCGAAATCCGGTTTTAGAGCAATAGCCTGGCGCAGTGCCCAAACCGCCGCGTTACCCTGCTTACGGTCGCGGTAAATCAGCGCCAGATTGTAATAGGTCCAGTAGGTTGGCTGGATGGCAATAGCGGCAGAATACCATTTAAAGGCATGCTCATCATGACCCAGACGCTTCAGGGCGCTGCCAATATTGTTGTATAAATGAACGTTGCGGGGCGAAAGCTCAAGTGCTCGACGCCAAACACGTATCGCCTCAATCAGGTTACCGGCGTTGGCCAGCTCGATACCATAAGAATTGAGAATTTCTGGATTATCGGGGTTGGCCCTGACATATCGAGCCATCTGCGAAGCAAGGGCAGGCCTCCAGAACGAAAAGAGGCATATACCGGCGCAGACAAACGCCAGAACCGCTGACAATCGGCAAATTTTCATGGCAAAAGAATATAAGCAGAATTTATGCAAAAGCCAGCAGGATTATCAATTAATTTGCCTGGCAAATGTTGCGCCTAAATTTATTGCAGAAATAAAGGTCTCAAGGTTTACGACCGACGCGGGCCTCACCTTTTTTTCTGATTCTTACGGCATCGGGGGTGACTTCGACCCACTCGTCGTCGGCAACATATTCAAGAGCCTGGTCAAGGGTCATTCGCCTTGGCGAAGGTATGCGCTCGAGTTCTTCAGAAGTTGCCGAACGATGGTTGGTTACATGACGTTTCTTAACGATGTTCACCTTTAAATCACCACTAAGTGGGCGCTCGCCGACAACAAGACCTTCATACACTTCTTCGCCAGGTCCGTAAAACAAGGTCCCGCGTTCCGAGAGGTTTTTTATCGCGTAAGCAGTAGTTGCCCCCGAATCGGTAGCGACCATTACCCCGTTGCGACTTTGTGGAATATCGCCACGATATGGTTCATAGGCTCTGAAACATTGGTTCATGATGCCGGTACCATTGGTCAAAGTAAGAAACATCGATCTGAAGCCGAGAAGCCCGCGGGCCGGCACCGAAAAGATCAGACGCAGATAACCGTCGAGCAGGCGTCTTGTCGATTCGAGATTAGCGCGGCGAGGGCCAAGAACTTCCATTACCGGGCCCATATAACTGTCGGGAATATCGAGTGAAAGCTCTTCAATCGGTTCAACCAGACTGCCGTTTTCATCTCTTTTCAAAATCGCCTCGGGCTTACTCACCTGCAGCTCATAACCTTCACGGCGCATGGTTTCGATGAGAATTCCAAGATGCAATTCACCGCGACCAGACACAAGAAAGGTGTCACGCTCGTCAGTTTCTTCTACTCGCATTGCCACGTTGGTTTCCAACTCACGGTCGAGTCGGGAACGGATCTGGCGCGAGGTCAGAAATTTCCCGGATCGTCCTGAAAATGGGCTGGTATTGGCGGCAAAGGTCATTGATATGACCGGTTGATCGACGCTGGTAATTTCTTCTGGCTCACAAAGCTCGGCGGCAATGGTATCGCCGATCGAAATATTGTCAATGCCACAGATTGCGACAATATCGCCGGCACCGGCCTCTTCGACTTCGACACGTTGAATACCGCGATATGAATAGAGGCGCAAAATTCGTTGTTTTTCAGCAACTTCATTTGGGTTCATGCGAAAAACGTCGGATTTTCCGGTGAGGACGCCGTGAAGAATTCTGCCAATGCCGATGCGGCCGACATAATCATTATAGTCAAGACTGGTGATAAGCATTTTTGCTGAAGCATCCAGGTCTCCTGAAGGAGCGGGAACCTGTTTGATTATCTCTTCGAGCAGCGGTCTGATATCCTGTCTGGGATCATCCATGTTACGAACTGCATAGCCCTCGCGACCGGAAGCATATAAAACCGGATATTCCAGCAAACTTTCATCAACGCCAACATCGATGAACAAATCGAGAATTTCGTCTTCTACTTCATCGACCCGCGCATCGGGGCGGTCAATTTTGTTGATGACGACCACCGGGCGCAAACCGGCGGCAAGAGCTTTTTTCAGCACAAATCTGGTTTGCGGCATCGGCCCTTCAAAGGCATCAACCAACAGCAAACAGCCATTGGCCATTTGTAAAACCCGTTCAACTTCGCCGCCAAAATCGACATGCCCCGGGGTATCGACGAGATTGATGCGATACTCCATGAATTCCAGAGACAGATTTTTCGAAAGAATGGTTATGCCCCGTTCGCGCTCGAGATCGTTATTATCCATAAAGCGTTCTTCAATGCGCTGGTTATCACGGAAAAGGCCTGACTGCTTGATCATAGCATCGACCAATGTGGTTTTGCCATGGTCGACGTGGGCGATAATGGCTACGTTACGTATTTTCGCGGGTTCAATGATGTGTCTGTGTGCTTTCACTTAAGGCTGCTCCGACTAATTAATTCAGGCCAGTATGAGGGCTGCAGTGTACTCAAAGCGGCGATGAAATGCAAGAAATTAGATTTTGTCCTTTGTAAATGGAACTTCGTCTGCTATAATCTGTGCAGATATACAGACTAAGGTTACTTGAAGGGCATTGGCGATCATGAATGATCAGATAGCTTTTAAAGCAGTTTTTGATCAGGAAAAATTGTTGCGACAAAAAGTGCTGTTGTTTGCCATCGCAGTTGCGGTGTTTTATGGCGTCTGGTTTGGCATTCTGGCTTTTTTCAATGGCAGCGTCATTTTGGCCATCGTTGATCTGGCAATGGTTGTATTGTTCGTTTTTGCGGGTATAATCGCCATAAAGATTCCAGATTCGTCAGCACCTGCCAATATTGTTGCATCTTCAACCGCCTTTTTCTTTCTTTATCTTTTCGTTTCTGGTGGAGTATCGGGAATAGGCCCGCTCTGGAGCTTTATTCTGCCTTTGATAGTCTTTTTCTTAACCGGCTTTTATGGTGGCATAATCATTTCATCAGCCTATTTGGCGGCATGTGTCGGTGTTTTCTTTTACAACCAGTATTTTCCGGGAATTTTCTTTGAACACAGCCGTATTTTTATCGATCGCTTTTTTGGGATTTTTCTTCTTTCGGCGGTTGTTTCAGGCACCTATGAATATCAGAGAGCCAGAAACGAAAAGATTTTACGCAACCTGCTGCAGGAAATAGCCAAAGCCAAAACCAGAGCTGAAGTAGCCAATGAGGACAAAAGCAGTTTTCTGGCCATGGTCAGTCATGAAATTCGTACCCCTGTCAACGGCATAAATGGCTTGATAGAAATTTTAAAGGACAGCGGTCTTGACGAAAACCAGGCAAAATGCGTTTCTTTGATGCGCAATAGTTGCAACGATCTCCTGAAGCTTATCAGAGACATTCTCGACCTTTCCAGAATTGAATCGGGCAAAATTCACCTGGAGTCCGAAAGTTTTTCGCCGGTAACAACTGTAAAAGAAGTAATTGATGTTTTTCAGGCAAAAGCAAAAAACAAAGGTATCGAGATTTTTTCAGATCTGCAAACCGGGTTGCCGGAAAAGATTATCGGCGATCAGTTAAGACTTAAACAAATTATCGGCAACCTTATCGACAACGCGATAAAGTTTACCCAAGAAGGGCATATTGAGCTGAAAGTATCCCTGCAAGATTCAGAGTCAGGCGACCCACAGATGCTGTTTGAAATTATCGACACCGGAATCGGCATAGATACTGACATACAAAACCGCCTTTTTGAAGAATTTCAGCAGGCTGAATCATCGACGACAAGGCTTTATGGCGGCAGTGGGCTGGGTCTGGCGATTTCCCGCCGCCTTACCAAATTGATGGGCGGCAAAATCGGGGTTGAGAGCGAACAAAACAAGGGCTCACGCTTCTTTTTCAATATTCCATTGAAGCAGGGTTGATCGACTTCGTAATAAAAAGCCCTTCTTTTTTCTTCAGAAATCGAACCAGATTTTTTTTCAAAAAAACCTGGTTTTTTTTGAACTGCCACGGTTCTTTTTCTGTATTAAAATTTGAAAGCCTATGAATAAATCAGACGAACAACTGTTAACCGAGGTCGGTCGGGGCGACCGAAAAGCTTTTCAGGAGCTTTATCAAAGGTATTCCCCGGCAATATATCGTCTGATCAAACGAATGCTCTGTAACCGACCGGCAGAAATTGATGAAGTTTTTCAGGAAGCCATGCTTAGGGTCTGGAAAAACGCGCCGCTTTTCGATGCCACAAAAGGCAAGGCAAAAAGCTGGATATACCTTGTCGCAACCCGACATTGTCTAAACTGGATCGAATCGAAGAGCGCAAGAAAAAAGCAGTGTGAAAGTGAGCTCAATGATCAGTTCGTCGATGACAAACAACCAGGCCCGGAAGAAACCGCCTGCAGAGCATCTGAAGCCGAACGCGTCATAAAAATGCTCGAATACCTGCCTGAGGAAATGAAAACGGTAATAAGTCTGAGGCATCTTGAAGATCTGAGCATCGATGAAATCGCCGAAATAACCAAAACACCGACCGGCACTGTTAAAAGCCGAATTTTTTATGGATTGAAAAAGCTGCGCAGCTTTTTTTTCAAGGAGAATTCTCATGAACAAGAAACCTGAATGCGTTGAACTGCAATCGCGACTGGTTGAATATTTCAGTGATCCTCCCGGGCAAATTCCCGAGGAAATAGAAAGCCATCTCAAGCAATGCGCAACCTGTCGCATTGAATTTGAGCAAACCTGTCATGCATTGGAACTGCTGAAGGAAAATGCAGCCGAGCCAGAGCCGGTTCCGGAGCATCTGTATGCCCAACTTGAAGCAAAAATAGAGCGATGCCCGCAGGCGTATCGGCCGGCGAGCCAAAGCACCTGGCAACGCAACGTTCTGATACTCCAATATTCATATCTGGCGACCATGGCAGTTATCATCTGGTTTTCACTAATGCTTGGGCAGCCTCTTTTGAACGACTGGCTGGTCGCAAATGACCTGCTGGTAAGTCTGCCGATTCTGGCAGAATACGGCATATTCATTCTTTTCTTCGCTGTCGGCGGGGTTTTTGCTGCAGTAAGCTCACCATTGATCATTAGAAATAATCGTCCATTTTCAGTGAATTCTACCAAGGCAGGTTTCTTACGACGTTTGTTCGCCGGCCTGCGGATGTTTGCCTGTTGATCAGGCTGAATGCAAAAAAGGAGAACGACCATGATGCTTCCTGAAAAGAAAGATCTGACTGCAAAAAACATTCTGTTCTATGTGTGTGTGGCTTTGCTGGCACTGCTGGCTTTGCGCATCATCATGAAACTTCTGCCGCCGGCTATTTTCCTGTTTCTGATTCTTGCGCCGCCGATTTTCGTTCTGGCCGACGCTCAGGAAAGGAAACTCAGTCGTCCGGTACTCTGGGCAACCTTTACCCTGTTCACCAACGTTTTCGGTTTGGTAGTTTACCTTCTTATCCGCCCTGATCCTCCTCTGGTTGCAACCTGTAAAAATTGCGGCGGACATGTTGAGGATTCTTTCAGCAACTGCCCATGGTGTGGCGAAAAAATCGAAAAACCTCTGAGCCAATGCCCGGGCTGTCATGAAGAAGTAAAGAAGGGTTGGAAATTCTGCCCCAACTGCAACTTCAAGCTTGGCAACGACCCCGAAAAAACCACGGTCTGATAAACTATCAGGCATTAATCGAAAACCGGTCGCCCAACCATTGATAATAATGGTTCAGACGACCGGTTTTTCAATTCAAACATTCAATAGAAACAAAAGGCTACTGCCCTTTCAATCTACTGCCGGCTGCACTTCGCTATCTTCAACGACAGCTTCAACTTCCTTTTTGCCAAGCAGCAATCCGGCACCAACCACGACCCAGCCGGCAATAATGCCGCAGGTAGCGAGAATGGCAGGATTGTTTCCCATATAAAAGAACGGAGCGGTCGGAGCGAACTTATGCACAATCGCCGGGATGAAGTAAAATATGGTCGAAGCCGCGACGCCCACACTTACCAGGCCGCGAGTCACTGAAGGCAGAAACAAACCGCACGCAATCGGCAAAAACGTGGCGGTAAAAAGCAGATACACGCCATACTGGGCGAAAATTGCCACAGAACCGCCAGTGGGGTTACGCAGTTGCCAGATTGAAAGAAGAACACAGCCGATACCGACGACGACCAGAGAAATTCGGCCGAAACGAAGAGCCTTTTTCAGGTCCTGGTCACGGGTTTCAGGGTTGAGTGGTCTGAAGGTCAGATAAAGGTCGCTGGAAAAGATTGCCGAAAGGGCAAGCAACAATCCTTCAAGCGTTGATATGCCGGCGCAAAGCAATCCCATGCTTATCAGCACCTGGGTTCCTGAAGAGAAGTTCTTGGCGATATAGGTGGGAACAACCAGATCGATTCTGGCAACCTGATCGAGGCTGACACGCGCATAGAGACCGACCAGCATCACCGAAACAAAAACGGTACCGGCAAGAATTGCCACGCCAAGATAGGTTTTTATCTGACTCGAATCTTTAAGCAGAAGTGATTTGCCAAGGATGTGCGGCTGACAGACAATTGCCAGACCAACGATGAAGTTACAGAAAAAGACTTCGAACAGATTGCGAAAATAGCCAAATGGCTCAGGATTGGCAAAAGCAGTCAGTTTTGGATCTATTGCCGAAAGCTTGGCAAACAAGCCGTCTCCGCTCGTAAAAAGCTCGTAGCCACTGAATATGAGAATCAATCCAACAAGGAGCATTACCAAAGCCTGAATAGCATTGGTATAAGTCGAGGTATTTGCACCCCCAAGCAGAGTATAGGTAAAAACGAATACCATTACCCCGATTACCAGCCAGGTGGTTTGGGCAATATCGGTCAATTGCAGCAAAGAATAAAGAGTCAAAGCAATTGCCACGGCAATCAAAACAATAAAGCTGATAAGTGAAAGAGAGATCAGCGCAAAGAAAACCCGCAATCCTTTTGATTCGTATCGGGCACCGATCCACTGAGGTATGGTCAAGGCTTTAACCTTGTCACCGACGTTTCTAAAAGGCCCGGAAAGAACGCAAAGACCGGTAACGATACCGAGACCAGCGGCCACACCCAATCCCATCAGAGCAGACAGGCCGTAGTGATAAACCAGCCCCGGATTGACGACAAAGGTTGCGACGCTGGTCAGCTGGGCGGTCAGCGAAAGTCCGACCCAGGCTGGCGCAATATCACGATTGCCAACTGCAAAACTGGCGAGATCCTTGGTGCGCAGCATGCCGCGAATGGTTAAGAACAGAGTGATACCAACATAAAGAAACAGGGCTGTCCAGACCAGAGCGAGATGACTCATGAAAAAATTCCCTTTCTTGCCTCTATTTTATTTGCAGAGATTATGACATAATTGCTGCAACGCGTCAAGGAATTTTTCGAGGTTTCAGAAGAATTACCGCCTATGATTTTGCAATAGCAAAACTTGGCGGTTATGGGGAAAATTGAGAAAAACGAGACCTGTTATCGGCTCAGTATTGTTTCTGCAGCAGACTACCCGGGTAATAATGGGCAAGAATGCGACTAAAGCTCCAACCCTGTTTGGCAAGACTCTGAGCTCCGGTCTGACACATTCCGACACCGTGGCCAAAACCAGCTCCCTTTATCTCTGAGCTGATGATATAACCGGCCGCATCTCGCTTATAATTGGCCAGAAAGCATGCGCTCATCAGGCCGCCATAAATTTTTCTGATATTCAGTTCTTTCATAACCGTTTTTTCCCCGCGTTCACCGACGAAAGTCATCTGGTAGATACGTCCGGAAAAACCCCGGGCAATATTTTTTACGGTTTTGATCCGGCCAACACCTATGCGGCCTTCTACAGCCTTCCAGTCGGTCGAATTGATGGTTTTATTCCAGCGAAAGCGGTTTCCGCCTTCAACATTCGGGTTATTGCAATGACAGGCCGGAGGGTTGTTGATAAAGTCGGCAACCTGCGTTTCTTCACTCAAGTCGAGCGCCGGCGGGTTATTGTGATCCCAGACTCCGCCCAGAATCGGATTTGGTTTGGTAGTCCAGACCAGATGGTTTGCTTCTGAATGTCCGCCGCAATTGGCCGCATAAACCGCGTCGAGAATGCGGGTTCCATCTTTTAAAACATAGCCACGGGTAGGTGCAATTTTTGGGGCAACCATGGCTGAATATTTGGTTTCACCGGCATAGACCTGACAATGCTGCTCAGAACAAATGTCAAAGCCTTCTCCAGCGTGCCTGATGCCAACCTTAGCGAGAATTTCACCGCGGGCCGCCACGGCCTGAGCCTGCAATGCTCCGGTTTCTGCGTAAGCAGAAATTTCTGACGGTACTATTCCAGCCAGAATGCTCTCAAGGCTGGTGTCGAGAACGCAGTCTATGGCGTCAGAAGCGCCAAAGCGGAAATTAAGCTTCCCGGAATAGGAGCGATCAGCAAAGCCGTGCCAGGGATAGCCAGCAGCATATTCAACTTTTTTCAATAAAACCTGTTCATCGGGGACCAGAAGCAAATCTTCGCCTCTTGCCTTCTCCTGGCCGTTAACAAATAGCGTCAATGTACCTTTTGCCCAGGAAACGATCTCGGTGTTTATCCAACTTGATTTGCCCTGGGCCGCAAGTTGATCAACCAGTCTTTGCGCTGATTCAAGGTCATCAAAAACGCCGACTTCACCGCGAACAGTTCTATTATCGTACAGTAGAGTCTTGCCATCTTCGGCAAAAAACTCGCGGCCAACAACAGATGTGGTAAAAGAAAAGCCA
>CAZTHA010000165.1:0-9292 GCA_964613435.1 uncultured bacterium | reverse complement strand
GGTGTGCCTTATTTCTTCAAAGTTTCGGCAGTAAGCTCATCGGGAAAAGAAAGCGAACTTAGCAGCTATGCCAAGGCTTATCCGGGCGGCATGTTCGTAGCCATGCTCGAAGGCGAAAACCCCAACTGGGAATTCGATGATCAGGCCAATGACGGGTTGTCGCACTTCTATGTGGTCTACAGTTCAAAAGACTACCCGGATATCGACTACTTCTCTGGTGCTGGTTCGGCTTTGCTCGTTCCTTCAACCGTCGGAACAATAGGCAATGGCGACACCTTCAATTACGGCACCGGTAACCTGTTCTCGTCCGATTACTTCCGTCTGCCAAGCCCGACCAGCGGGGCTTATCGTTACAATGTCTATGCCTATTATTTCCCCCACACTTCGAGTGGTAACTGGCGCGTTTCGATTCGCGAAAACGGTGTCATCAATACCACATTGCTCGAAAAAGATTTGAATGGTTACAGCTCAGTTAACAAGGGCAGAACAACTCTTGCTCTGGGTCAGATTCAAATCAACTCAGGGGTAGAGGGCGTTGACATCGTTATGACTGCGATAAATTCAGGTGCCGGCGGCAACGCGACCCTGTTCCTCGACAGCCTTGTATTTGTAAGGGTTCAGTAACTAGATAATAGATCTGAAAAGGCATCTGCGTGATCGCAGGTGCCTTTTTCTTTTTCCGATAAGTTTTTTACTACACGCTAATCTTAATTGAAAATGCTTTATTACAGTGCTATAATTCTTGCGCATTAAAATAAAATTGCGGAGGCGTTATGCACCTGAAAAAACAGCGCTTGAGCGCTTTGTTTATTATTACAATTGTTCTGGGAATGATTGTTTCCACGGCACTCGTGGCGGCCGAGAAGGCTGCTGCAACTGACTCTCCAGAAGATGTTCTGGCAGAAATCGGTGATAAGAAAATTACCCGGGCTCTTTTCGATAAAGAACTCGCAACTTTTCTGGCTACCGCTAACCCTCAGGCAGCTGCTCATTTCAACACTGCCGAAGGTAAAAACATGTTTCTCAACCAGATTTGTGAAATTTATGCCCTTGAAGCCAAGGCAGGCAAACTCGGCTTGAACGCCGGCGAAGAATTCGAAAAAGATTTTCATGAAATCGCTGTTGCCCGACTGGCCCAGGAAAAAATGCAGAAAAGCCTCGATGCAGTTGTCGTCAGCGAAGACGAAGCCAAAAAGCATTACGAAGAAAACAAGAATAACTATACCGAACCCGCATCCTGGCATTTGTTCCAGATTGCCGTTCCCTCAGCCGAAAAGGCCGCAGAAATCAAGAAAGACCTCGATGCCGGCAAATCTTTTCTGGAAATCGCCAAAAAAGAATCAACCGATGATTATAAAAACGCCGGTGGTGATCAGGGTTTTGTTCCTGAGAGCGCCATTTCGCCGACTATTCTCAATACCATCGGTCAGTTGAAAAAAGACCAGGTTTCCGCGCCGATCAAGCTCGATGAAGAAACTTTTCTGCTGGTAAAATATACCGAAAAAAAGGACGGCAGCGTAAAGCCTTATGATGCAGTTTCAGCTCAGCTGCAGCGCGAACTTGAATCGGGAAAACAGCGCAAGGTTTATGAAAATGAAATCGATCAGCTTAAAAAAGATCTTTCTTACAAACTCAATCAGGATTCACTGGAACTGGTTAAAAAAGAAACCTTGACCGATGCTGAAAAAGACATGGTTTTGTTCAGCTTTGCCGGAAAAGACATCAAGGTTGGCCAGCTGTTTGAAGAATTGCAGCAGATTCCTCCTTTTATCAGGCCGCAGATTCTGGGCGGCCAGGGACTGCAGGACATTCTCAATAATTTCAGCTCAAGATTTCTTGCCACTGAAAATGCCGAAAAGAATTTTGATGCCCTGATAAAGGAATTCCCGGAAGTTGTTGAAGATTCAAAGCGCCGGGTTGCCATTCGCAAGCTTCTTGACCAGAAGATCGGCTCGATTGGTGTTGAAGAAAAAGAAATCGAAGAGTATTACAATAAAAATCTGGCCGAATTCTCAGCCCCGGCACAGATAAGCGCTCATCACATTCTTGTCAAGGAAGAAGATGCAGCCAAAAAGCTTTTGGAACAGCTCAAAGCTGATCCGAGTAAATTTGAAGAACTGGCAAAAACCAATTCGACCTGTCCATCTGGTCAGCAGGGTGGCGATCTGGGCCGCTTCGGCGAAGGTCAGATGGTGCCGGAATTCGATAAGGCCTGCCAGGAAGCCGAAATTGGTAAGGTTATTGGTCCGGTAAAAACCCAGTTTGGTTATCATCTGGTACGAGTGAATGAACGAACTCCCGCCGGAACTAAAAAACTCGACGAAGTTAAGGATCAGATTCGATCAAAGCTCCTGCCGGAAAAGCAGAAAGCCGTATTTACAGCTCTGGTCGACGAAGTTAAGAAAGAATTCAACGTAAAAATCTATCAGGACAAGCTCTGACACTGAATGAAAAAAAACAAAGAGACAGCCTGTAATGGGCTGTCAGACCTTATCAAACCATATTTTCCAGGAGGTTTCATGCCACAAGTAGTTTACTATGCCATTTTTCTGGCAACTGGCGGCCTCATCGGATATTTCATTTCAAACTATTTCACCAGGAAAGACGGCGAAGGAATTTTAGCCACAGCCCGGAAGAAAAAGAACGAAATTCTTGATGAAGCCAAAAATAACGCCCAAAAAGAACTTGAGAAGGCTCGTAAAAGAGCTAAAGAAATCAAGGACAAAGAACAGAATCTGCGCAAGCAGACCGAACGTGAAGCGGCCAAAAGACGCCAGGAGCTTGAAAAGCTCGAAGCTTTGCTCAACAGCCGCATCGAAAAAGTAGATGCCCGCGCCGACAATCTTGAAAAGAAAGCCGATGCGCTGCGCGACAAGGAAGCAGAGATTGACAAGCTGCACCAGAAGGAAGCCGAAGTTCTAGAACAGCAGAAAAAAGAACTCGAAAGAGTCGCCGGCTTAACTCCCGAGCAGGCTAAAGAGCAGTTGATGAGAAAGCTCGAGGACGAGCTGAATTACGAAATTGCCCTGAAAGTCAACGAGTCAGAACAGCGGATCAAAAGTTCCTGTGACAAAAAGGCCCGCGAAATACTCGCCAACGCCATTCAACGTTGTTCGACCGATCATTCTACCGACCCGATCGTTACCGTGGTGGAATTACCCAGCGAAGAGATGAAAGGGCGCATCATCGGTCGAGAAGGCCGAAATATTCGCGCTTTTGAAAACCTGACCGGAGTCGATGTTATTATCGACGATACGCCCGAGGCGGTTGTTCTTTCTTCTTTCGACCCGATCAAGCGCGAAGTTGCCAGGGTTACTCTCGAAACCCTGACCCTCGATGGACGCATCCATCCTGCCAAAATTGAAGAAATGTATGAAAAAGCCCAGAAAGAAGTGCATTTGCGGGTAAAAGAGGCCGGCGAACAAACTATGCTGGCTCTGGGTATTCAGAGTATTCACAATGAGCTGGTTGAGATCGTCGGTCGTTTGAACTACCGTACCTCTTATGGCCAGAACGTTTTGCAGCACTCTATTGAAGTCGCCAATCTCGCCGGCAATCTTGCCGCCGAAATTGGTGCGGACATTCAGCTTGCGCGCCGCGCCGGTCTGCTTCACGACATTGGCAAGGTTATCGAAAGCGATGAAGGCAATCACGCCAAACTCGGCGCCGATTTCGCCAAAAAATACCAGGAATCGCCAAAGGTGGTCAATGCTATTGCCGCCCACCATGAAGATGCTCCTTTTGAAACCCCCGAGGCTGTGCTGATCGCTGCTGCCGATGCGATTTCGGCTTCAAGGCGTGGTGCCAGAAGCGAATCTCTCGATGCTTATATCAAGCGACTTGAGGAACTTGAAACCATTGCCTGCGGTTTCAATGGCGTTGCTTCCGCTTATGCCATTCAGGCCGGACGTGAAATCCGGGTTATGGTCAGCCCGGAAGAAGTCGATGACCTGCTTGCGCCAAAACTTTGTCGTGATATCGTCAAGAAAATCGAAAACGATATGGAATATCCCGGCCAGGTCAAGGTTGTCCTGATCCGGGAAACCAGAAGCGTAGAAATCGCTCACTGATTCTGACAATGTAAAGAAATAGCTCCCGGATCTGCTTTTCCAGGACGGAATTAAGCGGGTCCGGGACTTCTTTTTGATGGTATTCAAATGAAAATTTTGATCATTGGCGACATTTATGGAAAAACGGGCAGGGAAGCCCTGGCACAGTTTTTGCCCGGCCTCAAGACTGAATATCAACCCGACTGGGTTATCGCTAACGGCGAAAATGTTACCGCCGGCAACGGTCTTTCTTTGCGCCACGCCAAGTTTCTGCGTGAAAACGGCGTCGACATTATAACAACCGGGAACCATCTTTTTGCACGCCTTGACTGGCCCGAACTTCTAGAGAAAGAAGAGAGGGTGCTGCGCCCGGATAATCTTGGCGATGTCGATGCTCCGGGTTCCGGCCTGAAAAAGTTCAGTAAACCGGATGGAAGCATGCAGTTATTCGTCGTGAACCTCGCCGGACGAGTTTTCATGGACAAGGCCCGTTGCCCATTCCACGTAATCGACGACCTGTTAGCGCGAATTCCTCAAGGTTGCCCGATTGTCGTCGACTTTCATGCCGAAGCAACTTCTGAAAAGCTGGCCCTGTTTTGGTATCTCGACGGTCGGGTAAGCGCGGTCGTTGGGACGCACACCCATGTTCAGACTTCTGATGAAAGAATATTGCCGAAAAAAACGGCGGTGATCAGTGATCTTGGCATGACCGGCGCAGCGGACGGCATTCTTGGCGTTGACCGGGAAACGATAATCGGCCGCTTTATCAATGGCTATTCCGACAAGTTTCTTTGTGCCTTTGGACCGGCAAAAATTGAAGGTGTCTTCCTTGAGCTGAACCCGGAAGGAGCCGCTGTCAAAATTGAACGCATCCGTCGCTGTGGGTAAAATTATTCAGGCGGTTTTTCGGCCGCTTTAAGAGTCTCGACGTGCTTTATCAGGTGGCGCAAATAAGACTGCATGAAGTCAAGGGTCTGGTAGCCGGGCAAAACTTCGACGATTTCCCCTTCCGCATAAAGAACGGTGGTGGGTAATGTTCTTGCCGCAAAGCGTTCGGCAAGTTTTTCGTGCTGGTCGACGTCGATTAGCTCGATCAGAACCTGCGGGGCAAACTCATTGCGTAATTCGGGCAAAATGGCCTGTTGAAGCTTCGAGGGCCGACACCATTCGGCGGTGAAAAAAATAGCCGCCAGACGCTTTTTTGCCACTATTTCCTGGTCAAAGTTATCGAAATCCAGCATATCCTGTTAAACTCTTAGCTATTAGATTTGTATGCGCGAGCAAACTACTGTATAATAGCAGACAATTCTGTCAAAATCGACAGTAAAATTGTTGGGGGATTCCTTGAATATCTATTCAGTCAGAGACTACCTGCGGCAATGGTTTTCCCAAAAGGGAATTCCGGAATGTCCAGAATTTCCGGCGGCGCTCAGTGACGGTTGGCATCATCCGGATGTCATGCTGACCATCCTTGGCAAAGAACCTTCTACTTTCTGCGTTTTTCAGACCATTTCCGAGAAGAGCTTTTGTAATATCATGCCACTTGGCAATAGCCCTGGTTTAATCTGGATAATCAAACCATTCCGCCAGGAATTTTTCGATCTGTCTGCCGATTTTTTCAATGATTGGCTGAAGGCAATGTATGAAGAAGAAACTCAGCAGAGATTCATTGTCAGCGCTGTGGCCAACCAGACTGGTGAGCTTTTCGACCGTAGTTGCTGCTTTAAAATCCATTTCAATGGCGCTGGAGTAGGTGAGATTAGAGTTTTTTCAGCGCTTCTCGACGAAAAATTGCCCGAACCTTCGGCAGTTTTAACCATCGATGTCGGAAAAGTGCTGCGTTGTATGAGCAAAGAGACCGTGTCTTTCGAGCCCGACTGGTTCGATCATGCCAAGCTGAGCCGTTATTCGGCTTTTCATGCTTTTCCTGGCCCTGATTACGGTAATAATCGCAGCAGCGAATTTCTTGTTCACGAGATCGAGCGAATCGGCAAAAAAAGTGAAAAATCCGATTTCGCGAAAATCAACGGCCTGCTGCAACTTTACAACAGTTCCAGAGGCACATTTGCCGAATGCCATAAATTGCGCGGAGTTTTTCGCGATGCTTTGCGAACCGTTAAAAATAGCCTGCATTCCCAGATGGCAGGTGAAAAGGCGGCAAAGAAGTGAAATATAGATTTATTCTGCTGATTCTTTTGCTTATTTTCGCATGTCGCGTTCCTTTGCCGGCGCAAATCGCCACTACCACCGCCGATATGCTTTTTGATCAGATGGAAAAGAAAACCGGAACGATAAATTCTATCCGGGTTGAAGTGCTCCTGGAAAACAATCTTCACACCAAGAACTGTCGCCTTCTCATTATGAATCCTGACAAGTTTGCCATCGAATTCGATGACAGTTCGATTCAGGCGGTTTTCAACGGCAAAAAGCTCTGGCTTAAAATTGCCGGGATTAAAGAGGTTTTTTACCATTTCGCCGATTCCGATACATCTCTGCTTTCTTACATACCCCTGTTCAACCCGGCCAAAATCTTTACCAATCTGACGCGAAAAAGCCTTTTTTCGTTGTTCAATGTTACCTTGATCAAACAGGAAAAAGACAAAGAGGGTAAAAATACTTTGTATACTTTGAAATTCGTGCCAAAAATGAAAAGCATTTTCAAAGAAGTATTTTGCATCGGTCATTATTTGATGATTTTTTCAGACGAAACCTACCTGCCGGTCAAGGTCGTCGAATTTGACCCGCAAGGCAACGAACGCGGACGACTTTCGGTCATTGAATATCATCTCAATGAAAAAATCCCTGAACAAAACTTTGAGTTTACCCCGCCACCCGGCTATACGCTGGTGCCGTTTACCGTAGTTTTTGCCCAAAAACTTGAAGAATGTGGCAATTATCTTGTAAATAAGATTGAAGAGGCAGCGAAAAAGATGAAAAAAACTATGCTTGACTGGAGTTTCTGAAGCCATGGCAGAATTCCGCAAGAAGCTCAGCCAGGCTGAAATTGAGAGTGGTTCGATTTTCTGGAATGAACAACAGGATCGGGAAATGCAGGCGGTCATTCCGCAAACACTGGTCTTCGACCTGCATTACAATGGTGTCGATCACGCCAATCTTTCCGTAGAATGGGAAAAACGCCGCCTTTTTGTTGGCGAACCCGTTGCAAGCGCAATGCCCGAAGCCGAAATAGTTTTACAGACCGTAAAAGACAAATCTGCCGTCGTCAATTGTACTATTCTCACCCCCCAGGAGAAGATGGTCATTAGAAAAAGACTGTCGCATCAGGAGCATTCACGGCGCCATCTTAAATGGTTTGCCCGCGAAGATGAACTTTACAACCGTCTGCTTTCTTCGGCTACGGATTTCATGATTGAAATTGCCGGAAAGAAGGTGCGAGGTCGGGCCGCAGATTTCGAAAAAAGAACACTTTACGTCGGCGATGCAATTCGTTTTTTCAGCCCTGGTGACGATTTGCTGATTCATTGGAACGCAAATATCGAGCCGCCGACTTTGGTAATTACCAGGGAAGAACTGGTTTCACGTCCGCCTCTCGATGGCACGACACCCTTGCGCTCACTGGTTGCACGACTTCTATCCCGTCCGCTCGGCGATTTCAACGAAGGCGAAGTCAAGGGCCTTATTCTTCTTCTCGATGAGAACAAAAAGCTCTGGGAAAAACTAAGCAATCTGCAGGAAGAAAACCGCTGTCTCAAAGAACAGGTAAACATGCTCGAGTCTCTGTTCGAGCAATTTGCTTCAAACAGCTTTTTCAATTCAAAAAAAGAATTCGAACAGTGGGTTGCCGGACATGTGAATGTCTTTGAAAAGGGTTTGCGGGTTATTTATCGGAACTATTCGGTAACTTTTGCCGAGGGGCGTAAGAGAAGAATAGATCTCCTGTGTCAGGATAAAAAAGGGCTGCTGGTCGTTGTGCAGATTCTTTATAGCCCTGAAGAAGCACAGGTTGAAGAAACGATAGAATTGATCAACCATTTGCGTGCCAATATCGAAGATTTTGGCAGTGATGTAACCGGTGGTCAGCTGAAAGCTTCCGATATACGCGGAATAATCATCGCTGACTGCGAAAAAGCCGATCTGGTGGAAAAATGTCTGCAGAATAAAGTTAAACTCTGTTTGGCCAAGAGTGGCTGTCTTATCGATATTCTGGAGTAATAGATTTGCAAAACAAGAGTACCATCTGGCTCGATGAACTGAGAAAAGAGCGATTGCAGAGCTCTTCCCGTAATCCCGGCATTGCCGCTCTGATGTCTTTTTTTGTTATGGGACTTGGGCAAATATACGCTGGGCACGTTGACCGGGGTATCATGCTATTGGCCATACATTTGACGGGTATTTTTTCGGCCATAAGTCTTTATAGCCGGGGCCTGTTGTATGAAGCCCTGAACCCGGTTATGAGCACCCAGGCTCTGGTGATCTCATGCTATGTTTTTTCGGTTGGCTACATTCTTTTGTGGATCTACAACATCAAGGATGCTTATTATTTGTCGCTTTTCAGTAGCTTCCGTGACTGGTTCGAAGTCGAGCGGGTATTGTTGCCGATGCTGAAGGTCCAAAGCGATAACCTTCTTGCAGCACCGAATCAGACGGAAGAACATTTGCTCGATGACCATGCGACGCAGCATGTGCCGCCGCCAGCGCCGCAGCCGGAATCAACCGCCGAAGATGCCGATTTTATTGAAGTCGCCGGGCGTCCGGCCGTCGAAACCGTAAAAGTCGCCGATGATTCAGAATCACCGTCAGACTCGGCTGAAAAAGAAGATTCCGAAAAAGAAGTTTTTTATGCCGATGTCGACCCGGTTTCGTTCGATGGCCAATCCTGGAAACTTTATTTCGGTCTGGCACTGATTTTCATTCTTGTCGGTCTTTGGTTTCAAAAAGAGCCGGAACTTGCCTCGACAGAAAAAGTCGCTGAGTCTGAAACCCTCTTTGCCATGGCCGGTGACATGCCAGATCCGCAACTTTTAGAGCAGATCAAGAACGCTCCACCCAGCAGCGAAGCTTCGCTGCTTGCTCAACAGGCGGCCAATATTGAAACAACATATATTGCTTCAGAAAGCATCGTTGAAGAAGCCAAAGAAGCCGAAAAACCAACTGAGCAGGCGCCGGTTCCCTTCTTTCTCAAGGGCATGGAACAGGTTAGCCGCGGTGATTACGCTGCAGCCTGTGCCGAGTTCGAAAAGGATCTCCTTCAGGCCAAGCCGGACAAAGATACCTGAAGGAGA
>CAZTHA010000164.1:7560-9334 GCA_964613435.1 uncultured bacterium | reverse complement strand
TCGTTGTTCTTGTATTGCAACGAACCTACGGGCGAAATGCTCGCTGCAGTTCCGGTGCCGAAGATTTCTGTAATCGATCCGGTAGCGATGCCACCAATAACTTCATCGATGGAAATCTTGCGTTCTTCAGCCTTCAAGCCCAACATGGGTGCGAGCTTGATGACGCAGTCACGGGTTACGCCCGGCAGAATGCTGCCATTGAGCTGCGGCGTGACAAGAGTATTGCCGTTGAAAACGAAGAAAATATTCATAGCGCCAACTTCTTCAACGTAGCGATGCTCGGCGCCGTCGAGCCAGAGAACCTGGGCGCAGCCTTTTTTGCGGGCAATGCGGCCGGCGAGAAGACTGGCGGCATAGTTGGCACCGGTCTTGGCTTCCCCAAGGCCACCTTTGGCGGCACGGGTGAATTCATCGGCAACGTAGAGGCTGACCGGGTTGAAACCTTCCTGATAATAGGGGCCAACCGGGCTGAGAATGACGCAATAAGTGTAGGTAGAAGAAGCACGCACGCCGAGAGCCTGATCCATGGCGATCATGAACGGGCGGATATAAAGGGCCGCGCCCTTGCTGTCGGGAACCCAGCGCTGCTCAAGATTAACCAGCGCATTGATGCTTTCAAGAAAATCGTTTTCCATGAAATGGGGCATGCACAGTCGATCAGCAGAACGATTAAAACGCTTGGCATTCATTTCAGGGCGAAAAAGGCGGATAACACCATCTTTACCGCGAAAGGCCTTGAGACCTTCAAATATTTCCTGGGCGTAGTGCAGAACCAAAGTGGAGGGCAAAACACTGAACGGCTGCAGCTTTTGAATTACCGGATTATGCCAGCCATCTTCTTCGGTATAATCCATGGTGAACATGTAATCGGTAAAATACTTGCAAAAACCCAAAGAGCTGGTGTCGGTAAAAAGGGGCTTCAATTCATTAGCAGGAATCTTATTTATCTTGACTCTCATACCTGTTCCTTTCCTTGTTCCAACAATGCAAAACTCAAAATTAGAACAACTCAGGATAAAATTATAACGCTTTAACCCCGGCGGTTCAAGTTTTATAAAGTTTTGCTCTACCCTGTTTGAATCTGGCCATAATCGCAAAGAACCCTTTTCAGAAGCCTTTTTCCCAATTTAAGACGCCAGGCAGGCAATAAAAGTTAAAAAATATGGCTTTACTGCCGATAAGAGCACAAAACACAAGGCTCATGGAGGCAAAATCATGCAGGAAATCATCCCGGTCGGGGTCATGGCCGATAATCCCGAAGAAAGTCTGCAATTTTACCGGCAGACGATGAAAATTGCGCGGGTTCAGATCATCAGTCGCAATGCTTCCGGAGAGTTTCCCGGGTCGCTCTTGCGGCTTGAAAGCCCTCAAATTGAAATTAACAGCACGCAAACGAGAATCAGAGACCGCCAGAGCAGCAATTTTCAGCAAACCTTTCAAAGACTGAAGTTCTGGTGCCGGGATCTCGAAGAGCTGAAAGATCGCCTGAAACAGCAAAAATTACCGGTTTTTGAAAACGCCGGCAAACTGAGCTTTCTCGACCCAAACGGCATAAACTGGGATATCTGTTCGCTGCCGGCCTGACTACCTGGAAACAATCGCCGATCTGGCCCGGGCAAGAGTCAGTTGCAATGCACCGCGATTCTTTTCAAGCACGGCGCTGGCTGCCGCAACCATTCGCGGGTCATGCTCTGCCAGTAAAGCCCTGATTTCACGCAAAAACTGATCGGCAGTCGCACAGATCCTGATCGCCTCAGCCTGCTGCAGCTGCTCG
>CAZTHA010000164.1:0-7460 GCA_964613435.1 uncultured bacterium | reverse complement strand
GAAAAGGCGCCAAAAACCACTTCTGCCAGGCCAACCGCTCTCTGGTAAAAATCAGCAATCTTGGTGCTGATGCGGCCATTGATCAACATCAATGGAATTCGCCGCCGCCGGCACTGCTGGGAAAAGTTAGGCCAAAAGTCGGTTTCGGCAACGAAAACGGCAAGCGGATCGATGCGTTTGAAGGCCCGTTGCATGGTCAGGGGCGTATCGAGTGGGAAAAAAGCGACGACATCGGCAATCTGCTTTTTCTGCATGGCCTTGATCACATCAGGGTGGGTCGAGGTGAAAACCAGCGCATGATCAGGAAACATCTTCTTTAGTTCTGCGGCAAAAGCCATTGCCACAAGCGATTCGCCCATCGACACGCCGTGCACCCAAAGTGCCGGTCGTTTTTGCGGCTGGGCAACCAGGCCGAGATAATCGGTAAAACCCTCATCTATCCGAGAAAAGTAACGACGTAAAATCGGCACCCCGGCGGCGGCGCCCAAGGCAACCAGGCCGCCCAGACCGTTATAGGCCGCCAATTCAAGGCGGGCGCGGCGACTGCAACTATTTGTTTCAACCATACCAGGCCTGCCCGTGAAAAAGCTGCCCGTCGCGCTGTTTTCCCTGGGTCAGCCAGCTTTCGTGACGAGGTTTGAAGCGATCGTAAAACCATAGATACTGGTGCGGATGCGCCAGAATCAATTGCTGCATCCAGTCGCAGAGACGGCGGGTGCGGGCAACGACCCGCTGTTGGTGGGTTTCGCCGGCTTCATCCGGCAATGCCGGCAAAAAATAGGCATCAAAAACGCCGCTTAAACCGCGTCTGATCGAGTAAAGCGGCACGACCAGCGCTCCGGTTTTCAGGCTCCAGTTGGCCGGACCGGCGGGAATACTGACGAAATGGCCGAGAAAGTCAAGATAAACGCCCTGATTGGAGCCGTCCTGATCAGCGATCATGCCAAGAATCTCACCGTTACGCAGTGCTTTCAAGGCTTTAACTCCGCCGCGATCACGGTCGTGCAGGCGAATGCCGGAGTAGCTGCGAAAATGGTCGAGCAGACTGCCGAGTTCGTCTTCTTTCTGGGCCATATAAAAGGAGTTGAGCGGATAGCCGGCATGGGCAATGGCGGCGCCGAGGATTTCCCAGTTGCCGATATGTGGCAGGGCAAAAACGACCCCGCGACCGGTAGCCAAGGCCTGATCAAGATTTTCGCGGCCATGGAAAATGACTTTCTTGTCGAGCTCGGCCTTATTGATCGCTGGAAAGCGCATCAATTCAAAAATATTCAGGGCAAAATGCATGAAGTTGCGCCGGACCAGTGTCGGCAGATTGGGATAAACTGGCCGATTCAGGCGCATGCAGATACGGTCGATGGTATCGATAATGCGGCGGCGCTCGGGCAGCCAGGCGTTATAGGTGACCAGGCCAGCGGCGGCAGCGAATGTTCGGCCGAGATTTTCCGGCATCAGGGTCGCGGCCCGGGAAATTTGTAAAACCGTCTGGCGTATCATTCCTGAACCAGACAACTCCCCTAGCCCTCAGCCTTTTTCTTCAGCAGTTCGACCACTATTTCAGCGACACGTTCATGGGCACCGGGCTCGCCCAGATGTGAAACGACTTCAGCCAGGTCGCGTTTCTGCTGCTGATATTTTTCGGGTGAATCGAGCAGTTCAAGGGCGATAGACGAAAGCTTTTCCGGGGTCATATCGTGCTGAATCAGCTCAGGAATAGCCATTCTATTGATGATGATATTGGGCAGACCGATGAATTTGGGCAGGCGATAGAACAATCGCGCCTGAATCTCGGTGAAAATTGAAACGCGATAACAGATTACCATCGGCGTGCCAACATAGCTGGCCTCAAGAGTTGCGGTTCCAGAGCTGATCAACAGCAGCTTGGAAATATTCATCACATCGTAAATCTTGCCTTCAGCCAGAACGACGGGAATGCCGGAAGCCTTGAGCTGGTCGCGCAGCTGTGTTTTCGACCAGCCGAATACTTCTGGGCCATCGGTGGCGATAACCGGAACGACAAACTGATATTCGGGGTGCTTCTGATGAATAATTTTGGCGGCTTTGAGCATTACCGGCAGCAGCTGAGCCAGTTCGCTACGACGCGAGCCGGGGCAGAGACCGATTACCGGCCGGTCAGGAATCAGCCCATATTTTTTATAGGTTTCTTCAACGGTCATCACCGGCTTGGCATGGTCGAGCAGCGGATGACCGACAAATTCAACATCAGCGCCAGCAGCCCGATATACTTCATAGGTCGAGGCAAAATTGGCAGCGACCTTGGTGATGCTGGCAGCGGCGTCGGCAACATTGTCGGGGTTGGTGGCAAACTTGCTTGGCGGGAAGTAATAGACGGTGGGAATTCCCAGTTTCTGAACGATATGAACCAGGCGCATGTTGAAGCCCGGATAGTCGACGAGAATCACCAGATCAGGGCGATTTCGGGTTATGAATTTTTTCAGACGCCAGAGCACACACAGCAGTCTTGGTGCTTGTTTACAGGCCTCAAACAGGCCAATCGCGCCCCAGGTGGTGCTGTCGAAAAGAAGGTTAACATCGCGACCGGCGGTTTGATTGCCGCCAACCGCGTAAATGTCGAAGTCACCATATTTTTTCAGGACATCGACCAGCGATGCTGCATAAAAGTCACCGGAGGTTTCTCCGGCCACGATCAGCAATTTTTTCTTTTCGGCTTTATCGTTCATTTTTAAGTATCTGTTGGGCTTTTTGCTCAGATTCTTCAATTTTTTCTTTGATCAGGCGGCAGCCGTCTTCAACGGCAAGTTCGCCAGGAATTGCAAAAGGTTCGCCACTTACCATCACAACCCGTGACCCGGGCAATGGCACGGCGGTTTTATCCCAGTTATTGAAGCGATAGCACCGGGAAAATGCCAGCCCGATCGGCACGAGCAGAGCATCGGCTTTTTGTGCAGCGAGAACCGCACCGGGTTTGACTTCGTGTAAAGGACCACGCGGTCCGTCAACGGTAATCGCCCCCTGCATACCAGAACGCAGCAGTTTGATCATTTCCAGCAGACCCCGCATTCCGCCACGCGAGGATGAACCTCGCACACATTTGAAACCAAGATAATAGAGAATCTGGGTTAGCAGATCCCCGTCCTGAGACAATGAAGTCATGATAACAATATTCCGCCGCCGATGACAATAAATCGATGAAACCAGCGAGCCATGCCAGGCGACGATGACGGTTGGCCGACTTCCGGCTGCGGCCTGCAGATACTTGTCGAATCCGATGCGATCGATTCTGACCATGCTGTTGATCAGGGTGATGAACCAGGCGCCAAGGCGTGCAAGAAGACGCAGGCGTGCCTGATAAACCGGGTTCTGCCAGCGGCCATCGTTTACCCGTTTTGAAGCCTCGAGGGTGCGCAGATCGCGGGTTTGCGAATCGCTGTTCATGCGGCCACCCCCTGTTCGGAATACTGGGAACGATAAAGCTGGCTGTAAAGCCCCTGTTTTTCAAGCAGCTGGCTATGATTGCCGATTTCGACAATCTGGCCTTTCTGCAGCACAAGGATCTTGTCGGCGTTAACAACCGTTGACAGCCGATGCGCGATCATGAAAGTGGTTCTATTTTTCATCAACAGACCGAGAGAATCCCGGATCTGGTTCTCGGTTTCCGAATCGAGGGCGCTGGTGGCCTCATCGAGAATCAAAATGCTCGGATCTTTCAAAAAGGCGCGGGCCAGAGCAATTCTCTGTCCCTGGCCGCCGGAAAGATTGACCCCGCGCTCACCCAACACAGTTTGATAGCCATTCGGCTGCTGGAGAATGAAATCATGGGCATTGGCCAGTTTAGCTGCTTCGACGATTTCTTCTGAAGTGGCATCGAGCCTGCCGAAGCGGATATTATCTTCGATCGTGCCCGAAAACAGGAGAGTTTCCTGGGGGACCATGCCGATGAAGCGGCGCATGCTATTGAAAGACAGGTCACGCACATCGCGCCCATCGATTTTTACTGCGCCATCGCTGACGTCGAAAAATCTGGGGATCAAATTCACGAAGGTGGTTTTACCGGCACCGGATGGGCCGACCAGCGCTACAACTTCGCCGGGCGCGACTTTGATTGAAACCTTGTTCAAAACCGGCTCGTTCTGTTTATAAGCAAAGGTAACGGCGGCGAATTCGACCTCACCGCGGCATTCGCTGATTTCAACCGGATTATCGCTTTCGCGAATGTCGATGGGAGCGTCGAGAATTTCAAATACTCTTTCACCGGCCCCGACCGACTGTGAAATGACATTGCTCATTTTCGAAAGATTCTTTATCGGGGTAAACAGTCCAACCAGGGCGGTCAGAAAGCTTATCAACTGCCCGGCATCGAGGTTGCCGCGAATGACTTCGTAACCGCCATACCAGAAAATTATGGCCAGACCGCAGGTGTTGATAAACTCGATGACCGGGGTAGTCGCAGCGTTAATTCTGCCGCCGCGCATGGTTTCAGAAAAGTTTGCGCCATTGGCATTTTCAAATCTTTCTTTGATAAATTCTTCAAGAGTGAATGATTTAACGACTTTTACACCGGTAATGAATTCCTGCAGCACCGTCGAAATGTCGCCGATTCGGCTCTGCATGCGTGAGCCGATTTTCTTCATTTTGCGGGCAAATTTGTTGATCAGCGCCCCGATAAAGGGAATGATAACGATCGAAATTACCGCGAGTTTCCAGTGCAGGTAGAAAATATAGGCACAGAAACCGAGAAATGCGATCATGTCACCGATCAGCCCGGTAAAGCTGGTCAGCAGGTTTTGCAGAATCAGCACGTCGGCAGTGATTTTGCTCATCAACTGACCGGTGCGCTGGGTTTCGTAATAAGAAAGCGAAAGCTGCAAGAGTCGTTCGAAACAGGAAGTGCGAATACGCCGCAGAATGCTTTGCGACACGTAATGCATCAGGTATCCCTGAGCGAACTGGGCAATGCCTTTGACAAACATTACCGTTACCAGAGCCAGAGCGATCCAGTGTAACGAACCCAGATCTCTTGCGACAAGAACATCGTTGATGACGCTTTTCATGACCCAGGCCGGGAAAATCGTGCAGATGGCAACCACTGCCGAACCGAGAATGCCGACGAAAAGATGCAGCTTGTAGTCCTTGAAATATCCCAGTATTCGCAAGAATGTGGCCATCAGCTTTTCATCTCCTGAATCCGGGCGGCAACGTGTTCGGCAACCCGACGACTCGCACCGGGATCTCCGAGGCTTTCACGCACCATGGCCAGTTCGTCACGCATCTGCTGCATGCGTTTGGGGTCATCGAGAATGGCAATCGCCTCCTGGGCAATCAGCTCAGGCTTGAAATCGCCGCGAATGAATTCGGGCACAATGCGCTTACCGGCAACAACGTTGGGCAAGCCGATATGTTGCGCCTGAATGACAAATTTTGATATCAGCGAAGTAAGCCAGTTAACCTTGTAAACGACGATCATTGGCACGCCGATAATGGCGGTTTCAAGAGTTGCGGTTCCCGAGGCAACGAGACAAAGATCGGACACCGAAATTGCGTCGTATGTCTGGCCACGCAACATGGTTATCGGTAAATTGCGACCCTTGAGATGCTCGAGAATTCTGGCATCGTCAATGGTGCTGGCCGCCGGCAGCAGAAATCGGCAATCGGGCTTTTGGCGCAGAATCAGCTCGGCAGCATCGAGCAAAGCCGGCAGGATGTAATAAATCTCCTGGGTGCGGCTTCCCGGCAGCAGGCTGATGACGTTGGCTTCTTTCAATGCAAGCTCGCGGCGAATTTCTTCGGGTGGTTCGGAAGGCTGGGCGATGCCGATCAGCGGGTGTCCAAACCATTCGACTTTGGCATTGGCCCGGGCCCAAATCTCTTTTTCAAAGGGAAAAACGACTACCGCTTCGTCGATCAGGCGGGTGATTTTTTTAACCCGACTGGCATGCCAGGCCCAAACCTGCGGACAAATATAATACAGCACGTAAATGCCCATCTGGCGGGCAATATCAGCAACACGTTGATTGAAACCCGGGTAGTCGATAAGCACGACCATATCGGGGCGTTCGCGCTCGAACCACGCACGCACATCGTTGAGAATTCCGTAAAGGTGACGAATATTCTTGAGAACTTCGACAAAACCGATCACCGCCAGCTCATCGCTGCTGTGAATGCAGTTCATTCCCGCCTCTTTCATCATTGGGCCGCCGATACCGTCGATCTGCAGATTAGGCATAATCCGCCGTAAATGCCGGATAACCAGGGAACCGTGCAGGTCACCGCTTTGTTCACCGGCCAGAAAGAAGATTTTCCGGTTCCGGGTTTTGTTGGTGATCTCGTTCAAACCTGTTCCCCCGATCGAAATTTAGCGGCCAGCGCAAGCAAAGCCAGTATTGCCAAGGTCGAAGCGAAAGTTTTGCGTTCTGAACGCAGAGCTTCGCCAAGCGAAAAGCCGGGCGCGCCGGCGAACTTTTCATTGGGCAGGCCGACCAGGGCCGGCACCGATTGCTGATAAGCCTTGAACTGCTCTGGGAATTTTTCGGCGAGAAAGCTTTCTTCGTAGCAGATGATGCTGCAGAATTCGAGAGCGTAAAAAAGCATGACCAGAACAGCATAAAGCGGATTACCGCAGATGGTCAGAACCCCGGCAATTTTTAGCATATTGGCAAGATACAGAGGATTACGGCAACAGCAGTAAGGCCCGGAAGTCACCAGGCGGTCAGCGCAGATTTCACGGGTGCGCGTAGTTGGCCCGATATGCATGATGGCCCAGACGCGAATCGCTTCGCCGAGAAAAATCAGCGGCAGCCCGAAAAGCCAGCCCGAGCGGCGAGGCCTGGCCAGCGCCGGCATAAGCAGCGCCAGTGGAACCGGAAGCTTATCGCGCCATTGAAAAAAGAATTGACCTGTTCGTTGCAGTAAACCCATCGAGGACTATCGTTTCTTTCAGTTCAGCGGTTTGCCGGCAGATTGTGCTTGACCTGTTCGAGAATCTCACAGGCGACTTCAAGCGCATTCTTGCCGTCTTCAATGGTTACAAGAGGTTTTTTGCGTTCATTGATGCAGGTGATGAAATGCTCAAGTTCGAGCCAAAGGGGTTCAGCCTTGTGCACTTCGAGTTCTTCACGGATGATTTTTTCTTCATCGGTCTTGCGACGCAAGGTGATTGCCTGATTGGCATAGTCAAGAGAGCAGTATTTATCGAGCTCAAAAATTCTCAGCTTGCGAATTCTCTCTTCACTGATGCGCGAGGCGGTAAGATTGGCGATACAGCCGTTCTCAAAAACAATATGCGCGTTGGCGATATCTTCATTATCGGTTAGAACCGGAATTCCGACGGCATCGATATGCTTGATCGGCGATTTAACCAGTGAAAGAACGATATCGATATCATGAATCATCAAATCCTGGACGACACCTACGTCCTGAATGCGCGGGGAAAAGGGCCCCATGCGCTGACATTCGATAAAGCGCGGCGTTTCAACCAGAGA